>OKRD01000142.1:1443-34631 GCA_900290335.1 Burkholderiales bacterium
TCGGCGAGCGACAGTCCCGGCTCGGTGAGCAGGTCCATAAGGCCTTTACGAAAAGGCAAGCCGAGTCGATCCAGCACCGAGGGCTTGGATACATCGGCATCGATTAGCAGCACGCGCAGATCGACCTCGCTTGCAATCGACATGGCCAGGTTGATCGTGGTGAAGGTCTTGCCCTCGCTCGGAACCGAGCTGGTGATCAAGATGCAGTTGGCGCGCTTCACCGGCCCCGCCGACTTGCCGCGCACATTTACCAGCAACCCGTGCTTGGCGCCGCGGAACTCGTCGGCCAGGCGGCTGCGAGGCGCCGTCGGGGTCAACAGGCCATTTGCCGCAAGCCGGGAAAAGTCGAGCTCGACCGGGGGGGCACCTTCCGGGGCATTTTGCGCAGCCTCGGCGCCAGGCCGGCCCACCTTTGCCAGCCGGGGCATCGCGGGCATTGCAACGCTGCCGCCATGGGTTTCCCCAGGGACCACCGTCGGCCCGCCCGCCGGCTTTGCCGGATCGCCAATTGGCAGCGGCTCAGGCCCGATCCCGGCCCGGCGCAGCTCCTCGAGGCGACGTGCGGCTTGTTCGATGATGCTCACGCAGGAACCCTTCCGAATCGGGCGCAGCGCAGCCCAATCCAGCCGCGAATGCCCCCCAACTATTCAATGAATCGCACGAATGTGGGATTGTAAACGACGCTCTGAGCGAAGCGCAGACTCAGATTACCGTGACAATGGCCGGCATTTCATTGCTTGAAAGGGCTTTATCCGGATACCGGTCCTCGCTGTCAATCAGGGCTCGCACGAACAGCATCACGAAATGTACGCAGGTTGCTGCGCCGCGGCGTACGCTTTGCGGCGGCTCACTTTTCGCCGGTCCGGAACCGGCTGCGGCCATTCACGGCTGAGGGGGCCAGCCTTTCCCAACGCGTGCCGGTCCGCCTGGCGGCCGGCTTGCCGCTTTCGCGCCCGGAAGTCTTTGCACCAGGTTGAGCAGGGTCGCAACATTGCGCTCGAGCCGGTCGAGCCGCGCGGTGATCGAGGAGACCATGTAGGAGCGCATGGCGTCCAGCTCTGAGGTCGCGCTCGCGGGCCCTGGCACGGATTGCGCGGCCAGCATCGGCGAGGCCTGCGCATCAGTTCCCGGTTCCTCACGCAATTGGGCGACGACCTCCTCGACATCTGCCGGCCCGATCAGGTGCTGCTGCGCAACAAATGCCGCAAGCAGCAGGCGCTCGCACAGCGAGTTGATCCGGCGCGGTACGCCTCCCGTCGCCCGGTGAAGTGGGGCAAATGCCTGCTCGTCAAACGCCGGATCACCCGTCCAGCCAACGTGCGCAAGCCGGTGTTCCATATAGGCGCGCGTCTCAAATTCCTCCAACGGACCCAGATGGTAGGAAGCGACGACGCGCCGGCGCAAGTGCTGCATCGAGGGGGCGTGTATCAACTGGCGCAGCTCCGGCTGGCCAACCAGGAAACACTGCAGTAGGTCGCGATTTCGCAGCTGAAAATTCAATAACTCGGACAACGCTGCCAAGGCCCGGGGCGTCAAGTTCTGGGCCTCGTCGACCACTAGCAGGGCGCGCCTGCCGCTGCGCACTAGCCCGAGGAGGTAGGCCACGATCTTGCGCAGCAGGTTTTCCGTGCCGCTCGGCTTGAGCGGCAGGCCAAAGGCAACGGCGACCGATCGCAGCAGGTTCTCGGCATCGAGCTGCGTGCTGACCAATTGCGCCGCGACCACCTTCCGAGGATCGAGTTCCGTCAACAGCAGTGAGACCAAAGTGGTCTTGCCGGCACCGGCCTCACCCGTGATAACAACGAACCCTTGCTCTTGGGAAACGCCGTACACCAGATAGGCGTGGGCGCGCTGATGGCCCTTGCTGCCAAAGAAGAACGCTGGGTCCGGATCGAGCTCGAAGGGGTTGGCACGAAGGCCGTAAAACGCTTCGTACATGGCTTGCGTTGCGGATTCCCGTCCGCTTCCGAGCGACCCTAGCCGGGCGCCCGGATCGCGTCTGCCGTCTTGCGGCACCGCCGGGCCAAAAGCCGTCCTCAAGACAGAAAGATCCAGTACAGCAGCGCGGCGATGAGCACGTACTTGCAGGCATTGAAGAGCTGCTTGTTCCAATGCTTGGCGCGCTTTAGCCATTCTTTGAGCACGCCGATGGGCTTGTAGGCGCGGTTGATCCAGCCGATGTCTTCGGTTTCGTCATTTTGCGTCGCCGCGGCACGCAGAAAGACCCGTTCGAACAGCCGATTCAAGGCGCGGATCGGCGCGGTATGCAGCGGGCGCTCGACGTCGCAAAACAGGATCAGGCGGGTCTGGTCCGTGCGGTTCTCGGCAAAATGCAGGTAGGTTTCGTCGAACATCACGTCCTTGCCATCGCGCCAGGAATACGGCTCGCCGTCGACGTTGATGAAGCAGTTGTCGTCATTGGGCGTGATGATCCCGAGATGGTAGCGCAGCGAGGCGGCGCTGGGGTCACGGTGCTCGTTCAGGCGCGCACCCGGCGGCAGCAGCGCGAACATCGCGGCGTTCACCGAGGGGATCGATTGCAACAGCGCCACGGTCTTGGGGCACAGCGCTAAGGCCGAGGGCGGCGGCACGTCGTACCACTTGAGGTAGAAACGGCGCCAACCGCGCTGGAAGAAGGAGTTAAAGCCGATGTCGACGTGATCGCTGGCCGCCTTGAGGCCGCCGCCGCCGAGCAGCACCCGCGCTTCGTCCCGGATCGTCTCCCAGTTGTCGCGCAGTATGGCCATGTCGGGGAAGTCCTTCATGTCCAGGTACGGACGCGTGGACACCGCGGAGAACGCGTACATCAGCACGTTGTAGGGGGCGAGCAGGGTCGAGTGATTGCCGATCTGGCGCAGGATCGGCAAGCGCAACCGGCCGCGGAAGTGCATGTACAAGGAAGAGAAGACGAACACGTACAGCACCAGGAACTTGGGGGCGAGAAAATTGATGGTCATAACGCACCTTAGTTGCCATACGCGGTTAGGAAATCCGGACCGAGGCCGCCGGGCCCGGGCGCTGTGGTAATCCGGCCGAACCGAACGGTCCGCGCCAAGATGCAATTGTACGGCTCCCCCCGCAACCGCTGGGTACACTGGCGCGATGGACGCAACATCCCGAGAAGGGCGCTCAGGCATAGCGGACCAGCCCGGCGTCACCGGCCCGCGAGAGCGGCGCATCCGCTCCTTTGCCATGCGGCGCGGGCATTTCACGGCGGCGCAGCGGCGCGCCTACGACGAGCTGGCGCCGGCCTTGGCCATCCCGCTTCAGCGGGAGCCGATCGATCCGGTGGCGATTTTTGGCCGTCGCGCCCCGCTGGTGCTCGAGATCGGCTTCGGGATGGGGGAAACGACGGCGGCCATCGCCCAGGCCCACCCCGAGATCGATTTTCTGGCCGTTGAAGTCTTTGTCGCCGGCATCGGCGCGCTGGCGCGCCGGGTGCACGAAGCCCGAATGAAAAACGTTCGCCTCATCGAGGGCGACGCGGTCGAGGTGGTGCACGCGATGATCGCGCCCGCCAGCCTGCACGCGATGCACGTGTTCTTCCCCGACCCCTGGCCCAAGGCGCGGCATCATAAGCGCCGGCTCATCGCCCAGCCTTTCGTGGGCGTGCTTGCCCAACGCCTGCAAGTCGGCGGCATATTGCACTGCGCCACGGATTGGCAAGACTACGCCCAGCAGATGCTCGATGTTCTCTCGCACGAGCCGCGGCTGCGCAACCTGCACGCCGATTACGCGCCGTGGCCGCGCAGCCCCTGGTGCGAACGGCCGACGACCAAGTTCCACGCGCGCGGCACGCGCCTGGGCCACGGGGTCTGGGATCTGGTCTTCGAGCGAAGGGGCGGCTAGTCCCCTTTATTGCTCCAGTCCACCCAGCCAAGCGCCGCGGTCAAAACGATCACCCCGCCGAAGACGATCCGGTACCAGGCAAAGGCCTTGAAATCGTGCGTGGCGATGTAGCGCAGCAGCCAGCGCACCGCGATCAGGGCGGCGATGAACGCAAACACCGAACTGATCATATAGACGCCAAGGTCCTCTACGCGCAGCTTGTCGCGCGCCTTGTACAGCGAGTACACGGTGGCGCCGAACATGGTCGGGATCGCCAGGAAAAAAGAGAACTCGGTGGCGGCGCGCCGCGACAGGCCCAGGATCAGGCCGCCGATGATGGTCGCCCCCGACCGGCTCGTGCCCGGGATCAGCGCCGCGCATTGCGCGCAGCCCACCAGCAGGGCATCGCGCCAGCTCATGTCGTCCATGGACTGCACGCGCTCGGCGTATTCGCGCCGGCTGTGCGCGCGCTCGACCGCCAGGATGATGAACCCGCCGACCACCCAGGCCGTCGCCACCGGGATGGGGTGAAACAGGACCACCTCGATCAGGTGCTTGAAGAGCACGCCCACCACCGCCGCCGGCACGAAGGCAATGACGACATTGCGCGTCAGCGCGCGCGCCTTGGGATCATGGCCAAGGTTCATCGCCGTCTGCCAAAGGCGGTGGCGAAACTCCCAGCACACGGCCAGGATCGCCGCCGCCTGGATCGCGATCGTGAACGCCTCCAGGCTGGCAAGGTGAAAACCGAGCAGGTCCTCGGCAACGATCAGGTGTCCGGTGCTCGAGATCGGCAAGAACTCGGTCAGGCCTTCGACGATGCCCAGAATCGTGGCTTTGAGCGCTAGCAGGAAATCCAAAGCTGCTCCTCGTTTTCAAGACAACCGCGCATTATCCCTGTTCCGCCGAACCGCGCGGTGACGTCGCCGTTACCGCGCCCGGTCCAAAGCTCCCACGGGCAGCGTGGATCCGGCGCCATTTGCCCGGTTCGAACGGCATCTCGCACCAGTCCTAGTATCCTTCGCACTTCGCGCGCTGCCTGGCAAAGGCCGGCGGAGCGCGAAACAGCCACCGAATGCTTCCTACACCGCTCTTGCCGCCACGCCTGCAGTATCGGGCACCGCAACGATGATCCATATCGACTGGATCCTGGTCATCGTCGCCGCCTGGCTGGGGCTGGGGATCTGGGCGCTGTTCGCGCTCAAGCGTACAAGGTTCGTCGCGCGGCGCTTGTTCCCGCTCGGCGGACTGCTGGGGCTGGCCCTGGCTGGCGTGGCGCTCGACGCGATCTTCGACACCCCGGAGGTCGCGCAACTATTGATCGGCCTGCCGGGCCTGCCGATGCACCTGCGGCTGGACGCCCTTTCGGCATTTTTCCTGGTCGTGATCGGCGCGGGCGCCTTCGGCACCTCGATGTTCTCCGCCGGCTACTTCCGCGCCGGCGAAGGAACGCCGCCCGGGCTGATGTGCCTGGAGTACCACATCTTCCTGGCGGCGATGGCGATGGTCACGCTGGCCGACGATGCCTATGCGTTCATGGTGATGTGGGAGACCATGGCGCTCTCGTCCTTTTTCCTGGTCACGGCCAATCACCGGGTCGCCAGCGTGCGCCACGCGGCCTACTTGTACCTGCTGCTGGCGCACATCGGCGCGATCGCCATCTTGCTTTGCTTTGGCGTCATGCAGGCCAATACCGGCGACTACACCTTTGCCAACCTGCGCGCCCAGCACCTGGATCCGGTCTGGTTGTCCATCGCCTTCGGTTTTGCGGTCTTCGGCTTCGGCGCGAAGGCGGGCCTCGTGCCGCTGCACGTCTGGCTGCCGGAGGCGCACCCGGCGGCACCCTCGCCCGTCTCGGCCCTGCTGAGCGCGGTGATGCTCAAGACCGCGATCTACGGGCTGCTGCGCATCACTTTTGACCTGCTGCACGGGGGTCTGTGGTGGTGGGGGGCGGTGTTGCTGGCACTGGGCCTGGCCAGCGCGCTGCTCGGGGTGGTGTTTAGTACGGTGCAGACCGAGATGAAGCGCCTGCTGGCGTACTCCTCGATCGAAAACATCGGCCTCATCGTCACCGGCCTGGGGCTGGCGCTGATCTTCCGCTCCTACGGCATGATGAACCTCGCGGCCCTGGCGCTGAGCGCGGCCCTGGTGCACGTGCTCGCGCATGCCTTCTTCAAGAGCCTGCTCTTTCTCGGTACCGGGGCCGTGCTCCATGCCACGGGGGAGCGCAACCTGGGAAAGCTCGGCGGACTGATCCGCTCCATGCCCTGGGTGGCGTGGCTCGTGCTGGTCGGAGTGCTGGCGGGCTCGGGACTGCCGCCCATGGCCGGCTTCGTCTCCGAATGGCTGCTGCTGCAAAGCTTCCTGTTCACCACCGCCCTGCCCAACTCCTTCCTCGACATGCTGATTCCGCTGGTGGCCGCGGCCGTGGCGCTGGTGGTGGCCCTGGCCGGGTATGCCATGGTGAAGTTCTACGGGGTGATCTTTCTCGGCCAGCCGCGCGAGGAAAAACTGCTGCAGGCGCACGACGCCGGCGGCTGGCAGCGGCTGGGCCTGGCATGGTTCGCCGCGGGCTCCCTGGCAATGGGACTCTTTCCGGTGCCGCTCATCGATATGGTCGACCGGGTAACCCAGCGCCTGGTGGGCAGCGGGCTGGCGCAGACCGTGCACGCCAACGGCTGGCTCCTGCTGGCACCGATCGGCGTGGAGCGTGCCAGTTACAGCCCGATCGTGTTCCTGGCCGGTGCGGCCGCCGGGACCTTGCTGGGCCTGCTGATAGGACGCCGGCTATACCGCGGCACCTTGCGCCGCGCCGCACCCTGGGCTTGCGGCTACGCCGGCGGGACCGCTCGTATGCAAGATACCGCCGAGGGTTTCGGCCAGCCCATCCGGCAGATCTTCGAGCCCTTTTTTCTCCTGACCCGCGATCTGCCCTCGCCCTTTGACGCGCGCCCGCACTATCGCGTGGTGATCCAGGACCGCTTCTGGCAAAGCGTCTACCTGCCGATCGGGCGCCTGGTCGACACGGTGGCGCGCGGGGTGGGCCTGCTGCAGCAAGGACGCATCTCGATCTACCTGCTGTACAGCTTCGTCACCCTGGTCGTGCTGCTCATGCTGGTGCGACTATGAACGTGACCGGCACCGGCATCCTGGCGCAGCTGCTCGAGGTCGCCCTGGCCCTGGCGGCCGCGCCGCTACTGCTGGGCTGGGTCGACCAGTGGCGCGCGCGGCTGCAAAACCGCTCGGCCCCTCCCATTACGCAACCGTACCGCGTGCTGCACAAGCTGTTCCACAAAGAGTCGGTCGTCGCCAATTCGGCCTCGCCGCTGTTTCGGATTACGCCCTACGTCATGTTCGGCTGCATGACGCTGGCTTGCGCCATCGTGCCCACGATCTCCACCGACCTGCCGCTGGCCAGCGCGGCCGATGCCATCGCGCTGGTCGGGCTGTTTGCACTGGCACGCACCTTCCTGGCGCTGGCGGCCATGGACATCGGCACCGCGTTCGGGACCATGGGTGCCCGGCGCGAGATGCTGATCGGATTCCTGGCCGAGCCGGCGCTGCTCATGAGCTTGTTCTGCGCCTCGCTGATCACGCACTCGACCTCGCTGGCCAACATGGTCGAGACCATCACCCACCGCACCTACGTGCTCGAACCCAGCCTGGCATTTGCCGGGATCGCCTTCACCATCGTCTCGCTGGCGGAAAACGCGCGCGTGCCGGTGGACAACCCGGCGACGCACCTGGAACTGACGATGATCCACGAGGCCCTGATCCTGGAGTACTCGGGCCGGCACCTGGCGATGATGGAATGGGCCGCAGCGCTCAAGCTCTTCGCCTATTCGTGCATCGGCCTGGCGCTGTTCTTTCCCTGGGGCATCGCGGAGATCGACACGCCGCTGGCGATGCTCTACGCGGTACCGATGCTCGTGTTCAAGCTCGCCATCGGCGGGGTGAGCCTGGCGCTGATCGAGACCGCCAGCGCCAAGATGCGCATCTTCCGCGTGCCCGAGTTTCTCGCCACCGCGTTCCTGCTGGCGGTCATCGGCCTGATGGTGCACCAGTTGCTCGAAGCCTAGCCATGCGCGCCTTGCTCAGCCAAAGCATCAACCTGTACGCCGCGTTTTTGCTCATCGTCTCCTTTGCGATGATCTCGCAGCGCCGCATTCTGAGCCTCGTGCACCTGTACACCATCCAGGGGGCGACCCTGGTCCTGGCGACCGTGACCGTCGCCTACCTGACCAACCAGCCGCATTTGTTCTACTCGGCCGCGATCACCTTCGTGCTCAAGGTGGTGGTCATCCCGATATTGCTGCACCGGGTCATCGACAAGCTCGACGTGCGCTGGGACATCGAGCCGCTGATCAACATTCCCACGACGATGCTCATCGGCATCGTTCTGGTGGTCTTCGCCTTCAACCTGGCCCTGCCGATCGCCCAGCTCTCCTTGTCCATCGCGCGCTCCACGCTGGGCATCGCCCTGGCCTGCGTCCTGCTGTCCTTCATGATGATGATCGTGCGCGCCAAGGCGATCCCCCAGGTGATCGGCTTCCTGGCGATGGAGAACGGCCTGTTCTTCGCCGCCACCTCCGCCACCAACGGCATGCCGATGATCGTCGAGCTGGGTATCGCGCTCGACGTGCTGGTCGGCGCGCTGATCCTGGGGGTGTTCATGTTCCAGATCCGCGAGCAGTTCGACAGTCTGGACATCCGCCATCTCGAGCGGCTGCGGGAGGAGTGAGGGTGCCCGCCACGCTGCCCCTGTTCCTCACCCTGCTGGTGCCGATCGCCGGCGGCGCGGTGCTCGCGCTCTATGGCCACCGCGATCGCGGCCCGGAGATCAATGTCGCCTTCAGTGCCGCCACCCTCGCGACCGCGCTCTGGCTCACCGCCGAGGTGATATTGGGCACGCCGGTGCTGGGCTTTGGCGAACGCTTCTTCATCGATCCGCTCAACGCTTTTCTGGTGGCCTTGACCGCGCTGGTGGGCTTTACCACCTCGCTCTTTTCACGGCCCTACATGCGCATCGAGCGCGAGCACGGCAAGATGACCGCGCCGCGCATGCGCCTGTTCCACAGCATGTACCAGCTCTTCATCGCCATGATGTTCATGGCACTGACCACCAACAACCTGGGCGTGCTCTGGGTCGCCATGGAGGCCGCGACCTTGACCACGGTGCTGCTGGTGTCGGTCTACCGCACGCCGGCCAGCCTCGAAGCGGCCTGGAAGTACTTCATCTTGTGCGGCGTGGGAATCGCCCAGGCACTGTTCGGCACCATGCTCCTGTACCTGGCCGCGGACCGGGTGATCGGCGGCGGCGAGGGCGCGCTGCTCTGGACCCACCTGGTCGCCGTCAAGACGCAGCTCGAGCCCAACATCCTGGCGCTCGCCTTCGTCTTCCTGATGCTGGGCTACGGCACCAAGGTGGGCCTGGTGCCGGTGCACAACTGGCTGCCCGATGCCCATGCCGAAGGGCCGACGCCGATCTCGGCCGTGCTCTCGGGGCTGCTGCTCAACGTCGCGCTCTACGCCATCTTGCGCTGCAAGGTCCTGGCCGACGGCGCAATGACCAACGGCCTGCCGGGGCGCACGATGGTCGCCTTTGGCATCGTCTCGGTCGTGGTGGCGGCGTTCTTCCTGCGCCGCCAGCGCGATGTCAAGCGCATGTTCGCCTACTCCTCGATCGAGCACATGGGACTGATGACCTTTGCCTTCGGCCTGGGCGGGCCGATCGCCAACTTTGCCGGCCTGCTGCACATGACGGTGCATTCGCTCACCAAGTCGGCCATCTTCTTCGCCGTGGGCCACGCCACGCAGCGCGCCGGCTCGCAGATCATGGACGACATCCGCGGTCTGCTGCAGTCGAGTCCGACCCTGGGCTGGGGCATGGTGATCGGCTCGCTCGCGATCCTGGGCTTGCCGCCCTTCGGCGTCTTCGCCAGCGAGTTCCTGATTCTCACGAGCGCGATGCGCCAGCTCCCCTGGGCCACCCCGGTGTTGCTCCTGGCCCTGGCGGTTGCCTTTGCCGCGGTGTTCGGCCGCGTCCAGTCGATGGTCTTCGGCGAGGCGGCGCTGGCGCCCCTGGGCCATCGGCCGGCCTTGGTGCCGGTGTTCGTGCACCTGGGATTGACGCTCATGCTGGGGCTTTACGTCCCGCCCTTCCTCGACGGGTGGTACCGCCAGGCGGCCGCTCTCATAGGCGGGTAGCAGGCAGCGCTGCAGATGGCCGCGGACAACTCCGGCAGCCGATCCCCTGTGCCGCCCGGCGCGCCCGACGCGGTCGCGGACCCCGACACTGTCCGGGAGTTCCGGCTCCCGGGGCTGGACTGCAGCTTCACGCGCCTGGCCGGCCCGCTGCCGATCCACCGGGCGCAGGTCACGCGGGCGCAATGGCGCGCGGCCGCGAGCATCGTGCGCAGCCTGGGCGGGCGCCTGGTGACGCTTTGGGGGATCGACCGGCGCACGAGCGATGGGCACTTTGCGGTGGCGGTCGCGTACGCGCTCAACACGGGCCTGGTCTGGCTGGATCTGCCGCTGACCGACGCCGACACCACCAGCTACCCCGACCTGACCGCCACATTTTTCTCGGCCGTGCGCATGCAGCGGGCCGTCGCCGATCTGAGCGGCCTTACCGCCGCCGGGGCCGGCGACGCGCGCCCCTGGGTGCGCCACGCGGCCTGGCCCGCGGATTACTATCCTTTGCGGCGCGAGCCCAGCGGCCGCGAGCGCTTTGCGGCGCTCGATGAGCAGTACCCCTTCGTCACGGTCGAGGGCGACGGCGTGCACGAGATCGCGGTCGGACCGGTGCACGCCGGCATCATCGAGCCCGGGCATTTCCGCTTCTCCGTGGTCGGAGAAAAAGTGCTGCGGCTGGAAGAGCGCCTGGGCTACACGCACAAGGGCATCGAGAAGCGCTTTGAGGCAATGCGCCTGGCGCAGGGCACGCGCCTGGCCGCGCGGGTCTCGGGGGACAGCACGGTGGCCTACGGCTGGGCCTACTGCGCCGCGGCCGAAGCACTGTGCGACGGTGCGGTGCCCGAACGCGCCCAATGGCTGCGCGCGCTGGCACTGGAGCGCGAGCGCATCGCCAATCACCTGGGGGATCTGGGGGCACTGGGCAACGATGCGGCGCTTTCCTTTGGCCTGGCGCAATTCTCGCGGCTGCGCGAAGCCTGGCTGCGCCGCAACCACGAGTTGGTCGGACATCGGCTGATGATGGACTGGATCGTGCCCGGCGGGGTGGCCAGCGATCTGCTGGCCAGCGCCTTGGAGACCATGCGCGAGGACTGCGATGCCGTGGAAGCGCAGGTACGAAACCTCGAGTCCATCTACGATGCGCATGCCGGTTTGCAGGATCGCTTCGTCGGGACCGGGCGCATCGACGCGGAGCTGGCGCGGCGGCTCAACTTGACCGGGATGGCCGCGCGCGCCAGCGGGCTCCAGAGGGACCTGCGATCGGACTTCGGCGGCGTACCCTACGAAGCGATGCAGGTGCGCAGCGCGCGTGCCGCCGACGGCGACGTCGCCGCCCGGGTCGCCGTGCGCTTTGCCGAGGTCTACGAATCGCTGCGTCTGGTGCGCAACCTGGCGCACGCCCTGCCGGCCGGTGCGACGCTCGCTGCGCTCGATGAGCCGCGGGCCCGCGGCTGCGGTGCCGGGTGGATCGAGGCCTGGCGCGGCGAAGTGCTGGTGACGATCGAACTCGATGATCGGGGCCTGATCCTGCGGGCCCATTGCCACGACCCGTCCTGGCAGAACTGGCCCGCCCTCGAGCACGCCGTGATCGGCAACATCGTCCCGGACTTCCCGCTCATCAACAAGTCCTTCAACCTGAGCTACTCCGGACAGGATCTCTGATGCCCTGGCGCATGCTTCGACAGATCGTGCGGGTCGGCATCCTTACCGAGCCGGCGCCGGTGGTAGATGCGTCCGCTGCCGCCACGTCGGATGCTGCCCAGGCGCGCAGCCAGAGCCAGACCGGCGAGGCGACCGAGGAGGCGATCGGCGAGGCGATACGCGAGCTTCACCGCGACATCCTGGCCTTGCTCGGGCGTGCGCTGGCCATCCGCGCGGTCGATCCGGGCTCGTGCAACGGCTGCGAGCTGGAAATTCACGCTCTTAACAACCCCTACTACAACATCGAAGGGCTCGGCATCAAGTTCGTTGCCAGTCCGCGGCATGCGGACCTGCTGCTCGTGACCGGCCCGGTCTCGGCGCACATGGAGTCGGCGTTGCGCCGCACGTACGAGGCGATGCCCGCACCAAAGCGCGTCGTGGCGGTGGGCGAATGCGGCTGCAACGGCGGCGTCTTCGGCGAGAGCTATGCCTGCCGGGGCCGCGTCGCCAACGTGCTGCCGGTCGACGTCGCGGTAGCGGGCTGCCCGCCTGCGCCGCTGGAAATCTTGCGCGGGATACTGCGCGCTCTGCGCTAGAACAGCTCGAGCTCGGGTCCGGCGGACTTGTTAAGCTGGATATCGCCGTCGCGCAGCAGCGCGTCATAGCACCGGACCGCGTTGCGCCCGTGCTCCTTGGCGTAATAGAGCGCGCTGTCGGCACGCCCCATCGCCGAGGCGGGAACGTCCGCGGGTCCCACGCGGGTATAGCCGATGCTCACTGTCACCTTGCCGACCTGCGGGAACCGGTAGTCGGCCACCGCCTCGCGGAAGCGCTCGTAGGCAACCGCGGCGCCTTGCTCGTTGGTGCCGTCGACGATGACGACGAACTCCTCGCCCCCGAACCGGTAGATCATCTCGGTGCTGCGGAAGGTATCGAACATCAGCCGGGCAATGAGCAGCAGCACCTCGTCCCCGAAAAGGTGGCCGAAGGTGTCATTGATGGTCTTGAATCGGTCCACGTCGATGACCCCGAGCCAGCTCCCCGGGGTTGTGGGCTCCTCGGGCGGTGCCGGGGCAATGATTTTCCCGCGCCGCTTGGCAAAGGTCGCCTCAAACGTGCGTCGGTTGAGCAGGCCGGTTAGGGTATCGCGCTCGCCGTAATCGAGCGCACTCAGGTGATTGCGCAAGATGCGCAGCACGCCTTGCACGAGGTTGGCATCGTGCGGCCGGATCGCGGCACGCGCCCCGGAGAACTCCACCTCGATCAGGCCGATCAGGCCGCTGTTGCCCATCAAGGGAAACACGCTGTCAAAGCGCTCGGCCGCGTTTCCTTCCGGCAGGTAGTGCACGGCATCGCCCAGCAGGGCGCACTCGTGCCAGTGCGGCCTCTCGGTCACCAAGGGCAGCAGCGCCGGGTCGGTCGGCACGCCGCCCTGGTGCAGGCCGTCCTGGTCCATGGACACGCGCAGCTGGACGCGCTGCCGGCCTTCTTCGCCCAGTACGCGGTATACCTTGACGCAGTTGGGTTGCACGTGCTCGAAGAGCATGGACGCGACCGCGCGGTCGAGTTCATCCCGATCGCGATGCGAGGTTGCCAGTGCTACGGCATCTATGAGATTTGGCTTCACAAAATGTGGAAACAGCGCTCCAGTACACCGTCCATCCACGGGATCGTATGGCAGCGGGTCCGGCGCGAAGGCTCGAATACTCCCATGAATTCTTCTTATCGTCTCGATTCAACGATCGCAACTCACGAGCCATGCCCCACATTGGTGCATCGCACCATTGAGCCGTCGGCAACCGCTCTCGATGCCCGAGGCTGCGGCCAAGCCGCGGGCGGCGCGGCTCATTCCCACCCCATCCCGAGTCGCTGCGCCATACGCTCGAGTTTGGCGCGCAGATCTGCAACCTCGGCCGCGAGCTGGGCCTGCTGGGCGCGCAGCGCCCCAATATCGGCGAGTCCAACGTGGTCAGCGGCGGCGGCGCCCGGATCAAGCTGCCGGACGTCGACCGGGCCCGACAGCAGGTGGGCCCAGCGGGCCTCGCGTTCACCGGGCCCGCGCGCCAGCTTTGCCACCAGCGGTGCGCCGTCCTGGCTTGTGCGCTGCGCCATTTCCTCCAGAAACGCCTCGACGGAGGAGGTGTCGGCAAACCGGTGCATGCGTTCGGTCCCTATGCGCAGTTCCGCCGCCGTCTGGGGACCGCGCAGCATCAGTACGGCAAGCAGCGCCACGGCCTGGTCCGGAACGCCCAGCACGCGGCCGATATTGTGGGCAAAGCGTGTCACGCGGGCGCCGCTCGACTCGATCACGAGATTGCGGCCGCGCAACGAATCGACCGCCGCCTGCACCTGGGCATCGCTGGCATCGGTCAGGGGATTGCGGTTGTTCTTCTGGTTGCAGCCCGCGGTCAGGGCGTTGAGTGACAAGGGGTAGGTATCGGCAACGGTGCGCTGCTTTTCGACCAGCACCCCTAGGACTCGCGTTTCCAGCAACGAAAGCGGGGCAAGATTCGTCATGATCGGTGGATGCTTTGGTGTCCTGGGCGGCTGGGTGAGAAAAAGCAGCGCATTTGCGTCCGCGCAAGAGTCCAGCGGCAGGACCCCCGCATGATGCACACGCGCCGACGCGACCGCGATGGATAATATCCGTTTGGCCGAACCGCGAACATCCTGCCCGAATTCCCACCAACGCCCCAGCGGCACTCCTAGAGCCCATGCCATGACCGTGCAAGCCATCCCATCCGAGGCCGCCTTCGAACAGGCGCGCACCAACATGATCGAGCAGCAGATCCGGCCATGGGAGGTGCTGGACCAGTCGGTCCTGGACCTGCTGTCGCTGGTACGCCGCGAGGAGTTCGTGCCGCCCCATCTTCGCGCCTTGGCATTCGTCGACTTCGAGTTGCCCCTCAACGTTGATGGAGTCGTGACCGGCGAAACGATGTTTGCCCCCAAAGTCGAGGCACGACTGCTGCAGGAACTGGGTATCCATCCGCACGAGCAGGTCCTGGAAATCGGCACGGGTTCGGGTTACATGGCGGCGCTGGCGGCCCACAAGGCGCAAACCGTCTGGACCATCGAAATCGACCCCCGGCTGCAGGTCTTTGGCGCCGCCAACCTGGCGCGCGCCGGCGTACGCAACGCGCGCGTGGAAGGCGGCGACGGTTCCGTGGGCTGGCCGGCGCATGCGCCCTACGACGTAATCATCGTATCCGGATCGCTGCCGTTGCTGCCCCCCGCCTTGCTCGATCAGCTAAAGATCGGCGGGCGCCTGGCGGCCATCGTGGGAAGCGCGCCGGCCATGAGCGCGCAGATCGTCACGCGCATCAGCCAGGACGGTTTCGAACCCCTGTCGCTGTTCGAGACCTGGGCCAAACCGTTGCGCAATGCGCAGCACCCGTCGGCCTTCCGTTTCTGATGCGCCCGACGCAGCGCCTGTTGCACGGCATTGTTCGTTGCAGCGCGCTGACACTGCTCGCCATGGCGGCGCCGGCCTTTGCCGGCGGAACCGACCTGCTCACGCTCACCCGCGACGCTTTGCTCAACGATCCGACCTACGCCTCGGCGCGCTTTGCCCAGATCGCCGCGATCGAGGCTGAGCCGCAGGCGCGCTCGAACCTGCTGCCCAACCTGAGCGCCTCCTTCGGCGATACGGCCAACCGGTATGACTTCCGCTCCGAAAACCAGTTGCTCTTGCCGAGCTTCGAAAAAACGTTCAACTCGTGGGGGCCGGCGCTCAACTTCACGCTGCCCGTGTACAGCGCTCCGCTGTGGGAGAGCCTGACCCAGGCCAAGCTCTCGGTCAAGCAAAGCGAAGCGCAGCTCGCGCAGGCGCGCTCCGACCTGCTGGTGCGCGTCGCGCAGGCCTACTTCGATGTCCTGGCGGCGCAGGATGCGCTCACGGCCCTGCGGGAAAACAAGAAGGCGGTCTCCGAGCAGCTCGCGCAGGCCAAGCGCGAGTTTGAGGTCGGCACCAAGACCATCGTCGACACGCACGAGGCCAAGGCGCGCTACGACCAGATCGATGCGCAGGAACAAGTTGCGCGCGGCGACCTTGCCGTCAAGCAAAGCGCGTTGCGCGTAATCATCGGCCACGATGCGGGCCAATTGCAGGCGCTGCGCGATCCCGTGCAACTCGACCCGCCGCAGCCCAACGATATCGACACCTGGGCGCGCAACGCCGAGGACGCGAATAACTCGGTGCTGGCCGCGCGCGCCGCGACCGAGATCGCCCGCCACGAGACCAAGCGCGCGCGCGATGCCTACCTGCCCTCCGTGAACATCACCGGCGGCATCCAGTACCAGCGCTCCACCGGCAGCTTGTACATCCCGGTCACCAACAACACGACGGCCTCGAACCTGGGCATCACGCTCACGGTTCCGGTGTTCACCGGCGGCGCGATCCAGAGCCGCGTGCGCGAGGCCCATGCGCGCGAAGATCGCGCCGACCAGGACCTGGAATTGGCGCGCCGCACGGCGGGTCAGGCGGCCCGCCAGGCGTACACCGGGGTCGACTACGGCCTAGCGCAGGTCCAGGCCCTCGAATCGGCCGAACTCTCGGCCAAGACGCAGCTCGATTCGACGCGCCTGGGTTACCAGGTTGGGGTGCGGATCAACCTCGATGTCCTAAATGCCAACACCCAGCTCTTCAACACCCAGCGCGACTTGAAGAAGGCGCGCTACGATTTTTTGGTGAGCGGGCTCAAGCTCAAGGCGGCGGCGGGCGCCTTGCAGGACGAGGATATCCAGACCGTCAACGCCCTGCTGCAGCGCTAGCCGCACCCAGCGCCTCGTCGATCATCGCCAGCGTGCGCTCGGTAGCGCCGCGATGCACGCGGGAAAAAGCCAGCGCGGCCGCGCACATATCCTGACGCTGCGCGCTGTCCCGGCCGATCTCCTCCATGGCACACAGCGCCTGCGGCGCATTGGCCACCCGCCGCGCGGCCCCCGCGGCCACGGCATCATCGGCGGCCTGCGCAAAATTGAACATGTTCGGTCCCAGCACCACGGGACAGCCGCAGGCGCAGGCCTCGATCAGGTTCTGCCCGCCCAGCGGCAGCAGGCTCCCGCCAATGAGCGCGACATCGGCCATCGCGTAGTACAGCGCCATCTCCCCCATCGAATCGCCCAGCAGCAGCAGACTGGACCAGGGCGCGGCGGCAGGCGGATCCGGCGGCGCAGCCGCGGGCGCGGCCAGGAGCGCAGCGTCCCATTGCGCACGGCGCAGCACCTTGCCACCGGGCCCCTGCAGCAGCGCCGCGACTTCGTCAAAGCGTTGCGGATGCCGCGGAACAAACAGCAGCAGCGGCCGTGCGGCACCGGCCCGCTCGGTCGGCGCCGCCTGGCGCAGCGCCAGCGCGTCCAGGATCAGGCGCTCCTCGCCCTCGCGCGTGCTAGCGAACAGCCAGAGGGGGCGAGCGCCGAAGTGCGCGCGAAAACCCGCACGCAGGCGTACCCCCAGCGCGAGTTGTTGCGGGTCGGGGAGCAGGTCGAACTTCAGGTTTCCGGTCACGCGGACCGGGCCGTCGTAGACCTGCAGCACCCGCGCCCGGTCGGCCGGGCTCTGCGCGCCCACGATTGCCAGGCAGGCCGATGCAGCGCGAATCAGGCCCGGGTGGCGCAGGGCCTTGTCCAGCGAGCGCTGCGACAGGCGGGCATTGGCGAGCACGACCGGCACACCACGGCGCCGCGCCGCATACAACAGGTTGGGCCAGACCTCCGTTTCCATCAGCACACCAACGCTGGCACCAATTTGGCGCAAGAATCGATCGACGGCGAACGGCAGATCGTAGGGCAGATAGCGCTGCTGCACCCGCCCGGGCAGTGCGCGCACCAGGTCGGTGCCCGCGGCGCGCCCGGTCGGCGTCATGTGGGTGAGGACGAAGTGTGCATCGGCGTGCGCGCGCGCCAAGCGCTCGATCAACGGTTGCGCCGCCCGCGTCTCCCCCACGGACACGGCGTGCACCCAGATCACGAGCGCGCCCGGCGCCGCGGCAAGCGGGGACCCGTGGCCGAAAAAGCGCTCGCCCCAGTGTCGCCGGTACTCGCCCTGGCGCAAGCTGCGCCAGAGCAGGTACAGGGCCACGAATGGCAGCGCGAGCAGCCATGCGATCGTGTACCAACGGGGCGGTCGACGATGGGTCATCGGTGCCGGCAGCGAGCAGGGCTGCGGCTGTGTGCGTACGGCAACAAGGGCGGCGTCCCGTTTCAGTCCGCAGCCACGGCCTGCGGCAGCGCCAGGACGCGGTTGACCGCGCCACACACCTGCTCGACGGTCGGCATCTGCTCGACACCGCCCAGACTCAGCACGCGTCCACTGCCGCGCAGGCCGACAAGGGCTGGATCGTAATCGCAGAAGATGCCCACCGTTGGTGCACCGACCGCCGCGGCCAGGTGCGTGAGCCCGGTGTCCAGACCGACGACCACCCTTGCCGCTGCCGCCAGCAACGCGATCTGCGTCAGGCTCGATCGCGGCAGCACGCGCGCCGATTGCATTTGCGCAGCACGTCGCACGTTCGTTTCGTGCTCATCGTTGCTGCCCCAGCAAAGCAGGCTCACCCATCCCCGGCGGGCAAGCGCCTGCTCCAGCGCAAGCCAGTTTTCGTTGGGCCAAAGCTTGCTGGCGCGGCTGGCATTGGTCAACAAAAGTGCCGTCGGTGCGCTGTCAGCAGGGCGCTGCGCCTGCGGCAAGCGCAGCGAAAATTGCTCGGGCAAATCGAGCCCGTAACCCAACGCCGCGGCGCCAAGGCGCCGAATGCGATCGACCGCANNACCCGCCGACGGTACAAGAGGGCGGCGGCAGGCTCGCGCGCACTGGCGGCCGCAAAGCCCGTCACCGGCCCGCGCGCCGACCAGGCGACGATGGCGCTCTTGAGCAGACCTTGGCAATCGATGACCGTGTGATAGCGCGTGCGCCGTAGCGCGCGGCGCGCCTCGAGGATCTGCTGCCACGACAAGAGCGCCAGCGGGTGGCGTCGCCAGCGCCGCAGCGCGATGGGCAGCACGCGCGTTACCGCCGGGTGCAGCCGCGGAATATCCGCGAACCCCTCCTCCACCACCCAATCGATCCGCGCGTGGGGAAAGGCGCGTGCAATGTCCGACACCATGGGCAGGGCGTGGACGACATCGCCCATCGACGAAGTCTTGACGATCAGGACGCGCACGGGCCGAGTCTAACAAAGCGAGTTGCAGGGACGTTGAATCCGGCCGTCGAGAATCGTTTTTCCGCTAATATCAAAGGGGCATCACACGGGCCGCGCGGTGGTTTGCCGGCGGCATCCATGTCCTATCTGCGCGTGCGCGACCGAGGCGGCCCGCCCCGGATATTTTGGAAATGCATATGGAACGCCCCGGCACGCTGTACGTCCTGGAAATCAATCCCAAGATCCCCCGTCGCCTCGCGCGCCTGGACGAGATCGCCCATGACCTGTGGTACAGCTGGGACCGCTCCACGCGACAGTTGTTCGCGCGCCTGGACACCGACTTGTGGAACCTAGTCGGCCACAGCCCCAAGGTCTTGCTCAAGCGCATCGATGAGCGCCGCCTGACCGAGGCCTCCGAGGACCCCGGATTTCTCAACAGCTACCAGCGCATGCTGTCGGCCTACGACAGCTACCTGGGCGAGACCGGCCGCAACGACGGGGCCGCGGTGCTGGGCGAAAACGACCTGGTCGCCTATTTCTGCGCCGAATTCGGCTTCCACGAGAGCCTGCCCATCTACTCCGGAGGCCTGGGCATTCTCGCGGGCGACCATTGCAAGGCGGCAAGCGATCTGCGGCTGCCCTTCATCGGCGTGGGCTTGCTGTACCGCCAAGGCTATTTCCTGCAAAAGATCGACGCCGACGGCAGTCAACAGGCGATCTACCAGGACTCGGATTTCGATGATCTGCCGGTTACCCCCGTGCTCGATGCCAACGGCGCGGAGACCTGCATTGATCTTGCACTGCCGGGCCATGCGCTGAAGGTCAAGCTCTGGCATGCGCGCGTGGGTCATGTGCGGCTGGTGTTGCTCGACACCGATCTGCCGGCCAACGCGCCCAACGACCGCCACATCACGCACCGGCTGTACGGCGGCGATCGCGAAGTGCGCATCTTGCAGGAGATCATCCTTGGCATGGGTGGCGTGCGCGCGCTGGCGGCACTGGGCATGCGCCCGACCGTTTGGCACATGAACGAAGGGCACGCAGCGTTTCTCGTGCTCGAGCGCATCCACCAGTACATGCACGGCGGGCTCGGGTTCGCCGCCGCGCTCGAAGCCGTAGCGGCCAACACGGTCTTCACGACGCACACCGCCGTGGCCGCGGGCCACGATCGCTTCTCGGCGGATCTGTTCGGGCGCTATTTCGAGGCCTACTGCAACAAGCACGGCGTGAACCAGAAAAGTCTTTTTGCCCTGGGACAGACCGGCACTTCCAATGAATTCGACATGACGGCGCTGGCGGTGCACGGTTCGCGCTTTCAGAACGGCGTATCGAAGATTCACGGCGAGGTCAGCGCGGAGATGCTGCGCGACCTGTGGCCGCAGATCCCGCCGGACGAAAACCCGCTGACCCACGTGACCAACGCGGTCCACGTGCCGACCTTCCTTTCGCCGGATTGGTCCAACGATTTCGATCGCTTCCTGGGCTTTGACTGGCTCGAGCGCATCGCCGATCCGGCCGTTTCGGGGCGCGTTGACGAGCTCCCCGACCATATTGTCTGGAGCCGGCACCAGTTCCTCAAGACGCAGATGCTGCGCCTGGTGCGTCACCGGGTCGCGGAACAGCACAACCGCAATCGCGGCAGCGAAGCGCACCTGGACCGCATGCTGCGCTATGCCGATCCGGCCAATCCCAACGTTCTGACCATCGGATTCGGCCGGCGCTTTGCCACCTACAAGCGCGCCACGTTGGTGTTCGAGAACCTCGATTGGCTACGCCAGATCATCAGCGACCCGAAGCGACCGGTGCTGTTCATCTTCACGGGCAAGGCCCATCCGGCCGACCAGCCCGGGCAGGAACTCATCCGCCAGCTCACTCGGGTATCGCGCACGCCCGAATTCGAGGGCCGATTGCTACTGGTCGAGGGCTACGACCTGCGCCTGGCGCGCCGGCTCGTCTCTGGCGTCGATGTCTGGCTCAACAATCCGGTCTACCCGCTGGAGGCCTCGGGCACCTCGGGCATGAAGGCCGGCATCAACGGCGTGATCAACCTGTCGGTCCTCGATGGCTGGTGGGACGAGGGCTACACGGGGGACAACGGCTGGGCGATCAAGCCGGCCTCCGAGACCCTGAGCGATGCGGCACGCAACGCCGAAGAGGCGCGCACGCTCTACGAGATCCTGCAGGACCAGGTCCTGCCAACGTACTACGGTCGCGGCGAGACGGGCTACTCGGCGGCATGGATCAAGCTCATGAAGCGCTCGATCGCGACGATCCTGCCGCGCTTTAACGCCAATCGCATGGTGGGCGATTACCTGTCCCAGTTCTACGGCCCGGCGGCGCGCCAAGGGCGGCGCTTCTCGCGCGATGAGTTCCGCGGCGCCAAGGAGGTGGCGGCGTGGAAGGCGCGGGTGGTTGCGGCCTGGCCCGAGGTGCGGATTCGACGGCTGGACCCGGGCACGCTACGTACGCAGTTTGGCGAGCGGCTGCGCATCGAGATCGCGGTCAATCTCAACGGTCTGGAGCCCAGCGACATGCGCGTGGAGCTGCGCATGAACGAGGCCGGGGGCGACTCGACGGCCGGTATGGGGCGATTTTTCGTGCATGCCAACGTGCTTGCCGAAACCAGCGAGCACCGCTACGTGCTCGATTTCACGCCGGAGTCCTGCGGCAAGTTCGACTACCGGATCCGCGTATACCCCTACCACGACCTGCTGACGAACCGCTTCGAGACCGGCTTAATGCTCTGGCTGTGACAGCCCCGGCGGCCGGAAGACCGAGGCCTTGCGGTTGCGACGGGATGCGGGCGCCTGCGCCCGCCCCTCAGTGTCGGGCGCCGCGCAGCACCCGCCGGTAGACCTCGACGTACTGCGCCGCGCTCCTCTCCCAGCCAAAATCGCGCGTCATCGCGTTGCGCTGCAGGGTCGACCAGATCGTGGCATGGCGAAAGAGGTCGGTTGCGCGTCGGATCGTGCCCAGCAGATCCTTGGCGCTGGGCGTGGCAAAGCAAAACCCGGTCGCCGTGCCCGCGGCCAACGTGGCGGGTGTCCAATCGACGACCGAATCGGCCAGGCCGCCGGTGCGGCAAACAATAGGCAGCGTGCCGTAGCGCTGGCTGTACATCTGGTTCATGCCGCAAGGCTCAAAGCGCGAGGGCATCAGGAACAGGTCGGCGCCGGCCTCAATCATGTGCGCCAGCCCTTCGTCGAAGGCCACGCGCACAGCAACCTGGCGGGGATATTTTTTTGCCAGCGCCAGCAAGCGCTCCTCGATGTCCTGGTCACCGATGCCCTGGATGACGAGCTGCGCCGGAAGCGCAATAAGCTCCGCGACGATCTCGGCAACGAGGTCAATGCCTTTTTGCTCGACCAGGCGACTGACCACGCCCAGCACTGGCACGGCATCTTCTATTGCCAGGCTCATGGCCGCCTGCAAGGCACGCTTGTTGATGCTCTTGTTGCGCAGCGTATGCACGTCGTAGTGCTGCACGATCAAGGGATCGGCGGCCGGGTTCCAGTACTCGGTGTCGATCCCGTTGAGTATGCCGGTGAGCACGTTCGCGCGCCGCGACAACAATCCATGCAGCCCAAACCCCAGCGCCTCGGTGCAGATCTCCTGCGCGTAGGTCGGGCTGACGGTGGTGATGGCGTCGGCGCAGGCCAGACCGCCCTTGAGAAACGAGAGCTTGCCGTAGAACTCCGCTCCGCTCTCCGGCGGCAAGCCCAGCCGCGCCACGGCATCGGCGGGAAAGATTCCCTGGTAGGCCAGGTTGTGTACGGTGACCACGCTGGCCGCGTGTTGGCCGAGGCCGTATGCCAGGTACACCGGCGCGAGCGCGGCCTGCCAGTCGTTGCAATGGATCACGTCGGGCCGCCAGGCCAGGGGGCTTTTCTCGGTGCCCAGCAAGGCGGCGATGCGCGAGAGCAGGCCAAAGCGCAGGTCGTTGTCCGGCCAGTCCTTGCCGTCGGGGCCCAGGTAGGGGTTTCCAGGGCGGTCAAACAGCGCGGGGCAATGCACCAGCAGCAGTTTGAGGCCCTGCGCGCCGCGCGCCGCGAGCAGCTGCGCCTCGGGCAGCCGCGCCAGCGCGGGTACGGTAGCGACCGGCGTCGCGGATGCCGGGTCCACCGCCAATCCCCGCAAAACGGCCGGGTACGCCGGCAACAGGACCTGCACGTCAAGACCCAGGCGGGCGAACGCGCCAGGCAGCGATCCGCTGACGTCGGCAAGTCCGCCCGTCTTGATCAGGGGCGCGAGCTCCGATGTGGCAAAAATGACTTTCAGGATCTTTTCCAGTCCAAAAAGGGTGTGAACAGGCAAAATGCGTACCGCGGCAAGGACGAACCTTTGTCCAGCCGCCCGACGCCAGCCCCGCTCCTCCAGGGTCAGGCGCCGCGATCCCGGCTAGGATAGCAGCCGTTCGGGCCCCGTTTGATGTTTGTCAAGGCGCGGTGGGCCGGCGCACATAGTCTCGGAACTCCAACCAGGCAGGGAGGCAACTCGTGACCAATCCACTTACCATCGAGCGCCAGGCGCCGGCTCCGCTCAGCGGCCTAGGCGTCGAGCCGCCGACCGGGATACGCTTGGCCCGCTCGACCATGGCGATCATTCTTGCGGGCGGACGCGGCACGCGCCTGGGCCGGCTGACCGACTGGCGCGCCAAGCCGGCCGTGCCGTTCGGCGGCAAGTTTCGCTTCATCGATTTTCCGCTGTCCAACTGCGTCAACTCCGGCATCCGCCGCATCGGCGTCTGCACCCAGTACAAGGCGCAGAGCCTGATCCGGCACGTGCAGCACGGCTGGTCGTTTCTCGATGGCCGCTTCCAGGAGTTCGTCGAATTGCTGCCCGCGCAGCAAAACGTCAGCGCCGACTGGTATCGGGGCACGGCCGACGCCATCTACCAGAACACCTACCTGCTGCGCAAGCATTCGCCGGACCTGGTGCTGGTGCTTGCCGGCGACCACATCTACAAGATGGACTACAACCGCATGTTGTATGACCACGTGACCAAGTCCGCCGACATGACGATCGCGTGCATGGAAGTGCCGCTTTCCGAGGCGCGGGGCTTCGGGGTGATGGCGGTCGACGACTCATGGCGCGTGGCCGCATTCCAGGAAAAGCCGGAGAACCCCGCGCCGATGCCCGGGCGCGCGGACACGGCCCTGGTGAGCATGGGGATCTACGTATTCAACGCCGCTTTCTTGTACGAGCAACTCGAGCGCGACAGCGGCGATCCGACTTCGAGCCACGACTTTGGCAAGGACATCATCCCGCACATCCTGCAGCGCGGCTACCGGGTGGTTGCGCATCGATTCTCCGACAGCTGCGTCAACATGACCGAGGGCCGCCCCTACTGGCGCGACGTCGGGACGCTCGATGCGTACTGGGAAGCCAACATGGAACTGACCAAGGTCGTTCCCGACTTGAACATGTACGACAAGAAGTGGCCGATCTGGACCTACCAGGAGCAGTTGCCGCCGGCCAAATTCGTCTTCGATGACGATGGCCGGCGCGGCATGGCGGTCGACTCCCTGGTCTCGGGCGGTTGCGTCATCAGCGGCGCGACAGTGCGCCGCTCGCTGCTCTTTTCCAGCGTTCACGTCCACAGCTATGCCCAGGTGGAGGATGCGGTCGTACTGCCCAACGTCGATATCGGCCGCAACGTCGTGCTCAAGCGCGCGGTGGTCGAGAAGAACTGCCGCCTGCCGGCCGGGCTGCAGGTCGGCGTCAATCCGGACCTGGACCGCAAGCGGTTCGACGTCAGCAGCAAGGGCATTACGCTGGTCGTGCCCGAGATGCTGGCGGACCTCAAAGAGAGCGGCGCATGAGAAGGGACCGGCCGTGAGCGAATCGCCTGCGCCACAACCGGCAGCCGCAGCGGTGCCGTTGCCCGCGCCGGGCAGCGCCCCGGGTGTGGCGGCCGAAGCCGCCGCAGGCCTCGACCTGTTGTTGCTGTGGCACATGCACCAGCCCGATTATCGTGATCGCAGCACGGGCGACTTTACGATGCCCTGGGTCTACTTGCACGCGATCAAGGACTACGCCGACATGGCGTGGCACCTCGAGCAGCAGCCGGGGATGCGCGCGGTGGTCAATTTCGTTCCCGTGCTGCTCGACCAGATCGAGGACTACTGCGACCAGTTCCGCACCGGCGAGCTGCGCGATCCGCTGCTACGGCTGCTCGCGCGCGCCGAGAGCACAGGGCTATCGGAGGCCGAGCGCCAGTTCGCGTTTCAACAGTGCTTTCGCGTCAACCACCATCGCCTGATCGCGCCGTTTCCGCCGTACAAGCGCCTGTACGACCTGTTCGTGGCGATGGATGCGCAAGGCAAGGACAGTCTTAGCTACCTGTCCGACCGGTACCTGTACGACCTCGTGACCTGGCACCACCTGGCCTGGACCGGCGAGACGGTGCGCCGCGAATCGGAGATCATCGCGCAGCTCATGGCCAAGGGTTCGGCCTTTTCGGAGCAGGACCGGGCCGCCCTGCTTCGGGTAATCGCCGAGCAGGTCCAGCAGGTGATTCCGCGCTACCGTGCGCTGGCGCAGCGCGGCCAGATCGAGCTCTCGACGACGCCGCATTGCCATCCGCTGGCGCCGCTGATGCTCGATTTTCGCAGTGCCCGCGACGCCCTGCCCAACATCGAGCTGCCGGAAGCGGAATGCTATCCGGGCGGACGCGAACGGGTTTGCGCCCACATCGACAGCGCGCTGGCCAGCCACACTCGGCGCTTCGGCGCCGTGCCGGCGGGACTATGGCCCGCCGAAGGGGCCCTGTCGGCCAGCTTTGCCGCTCTGCTGGCCGAGCGCAAGATCGGCTGGAGCGCGAGCAGCGAGGGCGTTCTGGCCAACAGCCTGAGGGCCAGCGGGCCCAGCGGTGCGTCCGCCGACCCGGGCGTGCAGACGCGCCACCGCCCGTATCGCGCCAGCAAGATCGCGCCGGGCATGCTCTTTTTCTTCCGCGACGACCGGCTATCGGACCTGATCGGTTTTTCCTACTCGAAGTGGCACGGGCGCGACGCCGCGAGCAATTTCGTGCATGAATTGGAGGCGATCGCGGCCAAGGCGGCCGGAGGTCCGCGCCCGCTGGTGAGCGTCATGCTCGATGGCGAGAACGCCTGGGAATACTATCCTTACAACGGCTTCTTCTTCCTCAGCGACCTCTACAAAGGCGTGGCCAGCCACCCGGGCATCCGGACCGTTACCGGCAGCGACATGGTCACCGTGCATGCGGCCGCAAGGGCAGCGGTAACGGCGGCCACTGCGCCGGCGCTGCGCCCCGTGGCGGTGGGTGAGCTTCCGGTGCTGGCGGCGGGCAGCTGGGTCTACGGCAATTTTGCAACCTGGATCGGCGCCAAAGACAAGAATCGCGCCTGGGACCTGCTGTGCGAAGCCAAGGCGAGCTATGACCGGGTCATCGCCAGCGGACGTCTGGACGATACCGTTCGCGCCCACGCCCTGGCCCAGCTAGCCGATTGCGAGGCCTCCGACTGGTTCTGGTGGCCGGGCGAGGACAATCCTAGCGAATCGGTCTCGGCCTTCGAGACGCTATTTCGCGGCAAGCTGGCGCACCTGTACCGGCTGCTGCAGCTGCCGGTACCCGAGAGCCTGACCAGAGCCTTCAGCAAAGGCGGCGGCAACGCGGAAGTCGGCGGAACCATGCGCCGGGGCAACGTCGAGCCCGGCATGGGTTAAAACCCGGCGATCACTGCCGCCGATCGGCGGCAAGGCGGCGCGCCAGTTCGGCGAAGCGCCCGTCCTCTTCCCACTTCTCCAGCTCAAGGGGCAGTTTGCGGCGCCAGTTCGGATATTGGTCGACCGTGCCCGGTAGATTGACCTGATCGCGACAGCCAAAGAGGTCTTCGAGCTGCACTACCAGTACCCGCGACGGCGTGCGCGCCAGGTACTCCTGCACCGCCAGGGCCAGTTGCGGAGTCATCGCCAGCGGCCAGCGCGGCTGGGGCGAGATATCGGGCGGCAGCAAGGATTCGCGCTGCAGGGCCGAGAGCAACTGGGCGCAATCGCGCTTGCGCTCCTCGAGCTGCTGCAGGCGCATTGCTTGGTTTGGGAACAGACCCAGGTTGCGCCGCAGTTCCAGGTCACGCCCCTCCCAGAAGCCCGCTAGCGTCGCCAGGTCGTGGGTGGCCGAGGTCACCAGCGCATTGAGGGGAAATTCGTTGGGCGCCTGGAACTCGCCGCCCTGCTGGCGCGAAAAATACAGCACGCGGTAGGACAGAATGCGGCACCGGTCCATGGCCTGGCGCACCTCGTCGGGCACCGTTCCCAGGTCCTCGCCGATGATCAGGCAACGATTGCGCTGGCTCTCGAGCGTCAGGATCGCCAGCAGGTGTTCGAAGGGATAGGCGACATAGGCACCAGCGTCCGGCAAGTCGCCACGAGGCACCCAGAACAGCCGCGCCAGCCCCATGACATGGTCGATGCGCAGCGCTCCGGCGTGGCGCATGTTGGCCCGCAGCACCGCAATGAACGGCGCGTAGGCCCGTGCCCGCAGCCGCTCGGGCAGTAGCGGCAGCAGGCCCCAGTCCTGCCCATGAAGGTTGAAGTCATCGGGTGGGCAGCCGGCGCTGGCGCTTTGCGTGTACAGATCCTGCGCCGACCAGGACTCGGCGCCGCTGCGATCGACCGACACCGCCAGGTCCTGGTAGAGCCCAATGCCCAGACGCGAATCGAGGGAACTCATTCCCACCGCTGCCAGCTGCAGTTCGGCTTGCCACTGCAGGTATTCGAAGTACTCGACGCGCTCGGCGTGGGTGCGGGCAAATTCGGCCACCTCGGGCGAATTGGGATCGCGATAGGGGTAGGACCACTGCGACCAGCCCCAAACCTCCCCATCGAGGCGATGAAAGTATTCCTGCAGGGTCTCGAAGAGCGCGTGCTGGCGCAGCGCCAAGCCGCCGGAGGCCTGAAACGCCCGGAAATCCTGCGCCCGCCGGGGATTGACATCCGTCAGGCTGACGCGGCGAAACTGCCCGTAGAGCAGCTCCAGGATCGGCATCTTGACCGCGGCGACCGCCTTGTAGTCGACCAAGTCCATGCTACGCAGCGTTCGCAGGCGCGCCTGGAAGTCGGGTGCCATCACCTGGGAACGCGCCTCGGCGCAGTGCGCATACTCCTCGACCGCCTCGACGTCGAGGTACAGGACGTTGTAAAAGCGTCGCGACGACGGGGCATACGGGCTGGCATGGTCCGGGTTATGCGGGAAGAGCGCGTGCAGTGGGTTCAAGCCGACCAGGGCTGCGCCGTGCTTGCCGCACAGACGAACCAGCTTGGCAAGATCGTTGAAGTCGCCGATGCCCCAATTGCGCTGTGAGCGCAGCGCATAGAGCTGCACCGCGGGGCCCCAGACGCGATGCCCCTCGCGCAGCAGCGGCGGCAGGTAGCAGCGCGGCGGGGCAACGATGATCAGGGTCGAGGCGAGCAGCCGGTTCTCGATGCGGTCCTCTGTGCTACCAGCCGCGGGACTGTCGCCGCTCTCATTGACGCGGACCTCGATGCGCAGGTCCAGGCGATGGTAGCCAAAGGACATCGAATTGGGCAGCTCGATGCGAAAATCGTGCACATCGCCATCGTGCAGCGCACCGCTCTCCTCGACCAGGTTCCAGTGCATGCGCGCATCGCGGACTCCGGCTTGCAGGGTCAGCGTCCAGGGCTGCGCATCGAGCCAGAACACGACCACGGGCGGCAACGGGGCGCGGATGGCCTGCGCCGCTTGGGCCTCCTCGTCGGCCCGCAGCGAGGCTTCGACCTGGGCACGGTCGCCGGCCTCCACGCCCATGGCCCGCAGCAACGCGCGCAGGCCGTGTTCGGGAACCACGGTGTGCTTGCCCCAGATGTCGTGGTAATCGGGTGCGATGCCGTAGCGCTGGCAAAGCCGCAGCAAGGCGGCGCGCTCCTCGACCGTGGTTTCCGGTTGCGCGTCCGGGGCAGGGTTCATCGGGGGCGGGTCGGGGGCCTGCTGGCGCAAGAACGCGGATCAGGAGCCGGCAGGTCGACGCAGGGCCGACGTCTGGGGTTCATCCTCGACGACGTAGGCAAAGCGATTGCGAAACGCGTCGGGCGCGAGCCCGGCGGCACCCGCCAGCGCCGCCAGCCGGTCGGCGTCGGCAAAGTCCTCGCGCCGCAACCGGGTCATGTAGCGGCGCGCGACCGCGTAGCGTAAAGAGCCGATCTCGACCGTGCGCACCCGGGTGCGCCCCGTGGTCGGGTCGATCATGGAGGAAAACGGGATCGGCACGAAGCGGCCTTCCTGCAGCGAGACCATCGCGTCGGAGCCACCCTCGATGAGGAACTGTGCCGCGCAGTAGCCCAGGTCGCGCGTGTACTCGATGTCCACCGGTATCGGGTCCGCGCAGCGCAGCTCGTAACCGATATCCTTGGACACGATCGAGGTGCCGATGCCCAGCGCGCGCAGCCGTTCCTCGACGACCTTGCGTATGCCGCGGCCCAAATCGATCTCCGCCAAGCGGATATGGTCGTGCTCATCGCGCTCGATCGCCCCCAGGCGGTGCAGCTCGCTCTCGGGGATGAGCTCGGCCAGCCCCTCGGCGAGCACGGCCACGCCGTCCTTGGCACCCTGCGCGCGGCGCTTGACGACCGCGCCGACCAGCACGTCGGCGATCTTGTCCAGGTTCACCTTGCCGCTGGTGAATTCTTCGGGAATCACCGCGATGTTTGCCCCCGCCGCCTTGGCGATCCCGAGCGCGAGCGATCCGGCCTTGCGCCCCATGGCGACCACGAAGTACCAGCGCCCCGAGGTACGCGCGTCGATCATCAGGTTCTTCACGAGCGCAACGCCCACGTGCCGTGCCGTCTGGAAGCCGAAGGTGTCGATGTGCGCCGGCAGCGCCAGGTCGTTGTCGATCGTCTTGGGCACGTGCGCCACGCGCAGGCGCGCACCCGCCCGCTCGGCGATCTTCATCGCCGAAAAAGCCGTGTCATCGCCACCAATGGTGATCAGCTGGGTCACCCCCAGCTCGCCCAGGGACTGCACCACGCGGTCCAGGTGCGCGACCTGCTTGGTGGGATTGGCGCGCGAAGTGCCCAGGATCGCGCCGCCCTGGAAATGAATCCCGCGAACGTCCTCGGCCGAGAGGCTGCGCACGCCCTCGAGCTTGCCCAGCATGATCTCGGAATATCCGTTGGGCAGTCCCAGCACTTCCAGGCCCTCGAGCCGCGCGCGCAGCGTCGCGGCGCTGATCACGCTGTTGATGCCCGGGGCCGGTCCGCCACCGACCAGGATCGCGAGCTTTTGCGCCAGCTTTCGTGCATCTGCCATTTACGTCTCCGGTCCAGGGCCGCCATTATCGGGCTTGAGAAACACTACGGACAGTGGCGGCAAGGTGAGCTCGATCGAATGGGGCTGTCCATGGGAGGCGACCGCCGTGGCCTCCACCGCCCCGAGGTTTCCCATGTCGCTGCCGCCGTAGATCGCCGCGTCGCTGTTGGCCAGTTCGCGCCAGCGGCCGGCCACCGGCACGCCCAAGCGATGGCGCTCGCGCGGCACCGGTGTCAGGTTGCAGACGACCAGCACCGGCGCCGTGCCCTCGCGGCCACGGCGCAGGAATGCGATCAGCCCGTTCTCCGCGTCGTTGGCATCGATCCATTGAAAACCCGCGATGTCGAAATCGACCTGGTGCAGCGCCGGTTCGCTGCGCAGCAGCCGGTTGCAGTCCGTGACCCAGCGCTTGACGCCGGCGTGTTCGGCAAACTGCAGCAAGTGCCAGGGCAGGCTCTGCTCGTGGGACCACTCGCCCGGCTGGCCGAACTCGCAACCCATGAACAGCAGTTTCTTTCCCGGGTGCGCCCATTGATAGCCGAGCAGCAGCCGCAGGTTGGCAAAGCGCTGCCAGGCGTCGCCCGGCATCTTGCCCAGCAGGGAACCCTTGCCGTGCACCACCTCGTCGTGCGACAAGGGCAGGACGAAGTTCTCGAAGAAGGCGTACCAGATCGAGAAGGTCAGCCGGTCGTGGTGAAAGCGCCGGTGGACCGGATCGAGGTGCAGGAAGTCGAGGGTGTCGTGCATCCAGCCCATGTTCCACTTCAGGCCAAAGCCCAGCCCGCCGAGGTAGACCGGTCGCGATACCATTGCGTAGGAGGTCGATTCCTCGGCAACGGTCTGGGTATCGGGGTGATCGCGATACACCGCCTGGTTGAGCATGCGCAGGAAGCTGATGGCCTCGAGGTTCTCCTTGCCGCCATAGACGTTGGGAACCCATTCGCCGGCCTTGCGCCCGTAATCGAGGTAGAGCATCGAGGCCACCGCGTCGACGCGCAGGCCGTCGAAGTGGTAGCGGTCGAGCCAGAACAGCGCGCTCGAGAGCAGGAAGGCGCGCACCTCGTTGCGGCCGTAGTTGAAGATATGACTCGTCCATTCCTGGTGAAAACCCTGGCGCGGATCGGCATGCTCGAACAGGTGCGTGCCGTCAAAGTGCGCCAGCCCGTGGGCATCGCTGGGAAAGTGCGAGGGCACCCAGTCGAGCAACACGCCGATACCGTGCTGATGCAGCACGTCGATGAAGTACATCAGGTCCTGCGGCGTGCCGTAGCGCGCGGTGGGCGCGAAGTAGCCGGTGGTCTGGTAGCCCCACGAGCCGTAGAACGGATGCTCCGTGATGGGCATGAGCTCGACGTGCGTGAATCCCATCTGCACCACGTATTCGGCCAGCGGCAAGGCCATCTCGCGGTATGTCATGGAGCGATTGCCCTCGTCGGGCACGCGCCGCCAGGAACCGACATGCAGCTCGTAGACCGACATCGGCGCATCGAGGGCATTGGCGCGAGCCCGCGTGTGCATCCACTGCCCATCGCCCCAGGCATAGCCGAGTTCCCACACCCGCGAGCCGGTTGCCGGCGGGGTCTCGTTGTAGGAGGCAAACGGGTCGGCCTTGACGTGTTCGCTGCCGTCGACCTGCGAGACGATGTGGAACTTGTAGGCGTAGCCGTGGCGCACGCCGGCGACGAAACCCTCCCAGATGCCAGAGCTGTCGTAGCGCGGGTAGAGCCAGTCCACCTTCGCATGCCAGTGGTTCCATTCGCCCATGACACTGACCTCGCGCGCGTTGGGCGCCCAGACGGCAAAATGCACGCCGTCGACGCCGTCGCGCTGCGTCAGGTGTGCCCCCAGGCGATCGTATAGGCGCCCGTGCGATCCCTCGCGGAAGAGATAAACGTCGTGCTCGGTAATGGGAGTAGTCACGGTGTCATCCGTCCGGTTGCGTTAGAACGGCAGTTGCGCGTCCGGCGCGACGGCGCGGATCGCACGGCGAAATTCGCCCTGGATGCGCTCCAGGGCAACGGCATTGTCGGCCTCAAAGCGCAGCACCACCACCGGTGTAGTGTTGGACGGCCGCGCCAGGCCAAAACCATCATCGTATTCGACCCGGATGCCATCGATGGTGATGAACTCGCGTGCCCCGGGGAAAGTCTCGCGCGCGCTCGCGCCGCCGCGCGCCAGGGCCCGCAGGCGCTCGACCAGGCGCACATTCTCTCCCTCGGCGGTGCGCAGCTGCAGCTCCGGCGTGCTGCTCGCATCGGGCAGGGCCTCGAGCACCGCCGATGGGTCGTCGCTGCGGCTCAGGATCTCGAGCAACCTTGCCCCCGCGTACAGCCCGTCGTCGAAGCCGTACCAGCGGTCATTGAAGAACAGGTGCCCGCTCATCTCGCCGGCAAAGGCCGCGCCTGTCTCGCGCAGCCGCGCCTTGATGAGCGAATGACCGGTGCGCCACATCGTCGGCCGCCCCCCATGACGGCGTACCCAGGGTGCGATGTGGCGGGTGCACTTCACGTCGAAGATGATTTCTGAGCCCGGCAGGGCCGCCAACACATCCTTGGCAAAGAGCATGATCTGCCGGTCCGGGTAGATGATCTGGCCGCTGCGGGTCACGACTCCTAGCCGGTCGCCGTCGCCGTCGAAGGCCAGGCCCAGTTCCGCGCCGCTCTCGCGTACGGCGGCAATCAAGTCCTGCAAATTCTCCGGATGGGCGGGATCGGGGTGATGGTTGGGAAAGGTGCCGTCGACCTCGCAAAAGAGCTCGGTGACTTCGCAGCCCAGGGCGCGATACAAGCGCCCGGCGGTGGCACCCGCCACCCCATTGCCGCAGTCGATAGCGATTCGCATCTTCCGTGACAGGCGTGCATCGCTGACGATTCGATCAATGTACGCTTGACCTATATCAACCGAACGCAAGGCGCCGGGCGTGGCCGCCACAACGACCCGGCCCTGTGTGATGCGCCGGTACAGGGCCTGCAGTCCTTCTCCGTAGAGCGCCTCCCCCGCAAGCACGAGCTTCATGCCGTTGTATTCGGGGGGGTTGTGGCTGCCGGTGATCTCGACGCCGGAGCCCGTTTCCAGGTGATAGGTCGCGAAATACA
>OKRD01000140.1 GCA_900290335.1 Burkholderiales bacterium
TGGCGCCGCCACCGGCGCCACGCGCCGCGCTACGCTATCGACCTGCGCCTCGGATGCGGGCGCAGCCGCCGCGGGTGCCGGCGGCCGGCTGGCGGGCAAGGTTGGGGCCACCGAGCGCGCCCCGGACACGGCAGCCAGGGTCGAGGCCATGTTCCCCGAGACCGCCGCGGGCGGCGCGGCGCGGGCGGCCGGCGTGGATTCGGCGCCGGTTCCCTGCAGCAGTTGCTCGAACAGCACCTGCGCATGGTCGTAGTGGTTCTGCAGGTTCTCGATCACCGCGCCCGGAACGCTTGCCAGTTGCATGGCCGACTCGATGCGGGTCTCCATCTCGTGCACGAGTTCGCCCAGACGCATGGCACCGGCCATGCGGGCGCTGCCCTTGAACGTGTGCAGGTGACGCATCATCTCGCGCGCGACGTCGCGCTGGTTCGGGTTTTGTGCGAGCGTGCGCAGGTTCTTGGCGATGGCCGGCAGCAGGTCCTGCGCCTCGGTGGTGAAAATGGGCAGGAGTTGCGCATCGATCTCGTCGCGCACCGTCGATACCGCGACCGGCTCGATGACCGGCTCGATGACCGGCTCGATGACTGGCTCGATCCTAGGCTCCGGGATGGGCTCAGGCACTAGCGGCGGGGCAGCCTGGGCCGCGCCCGCCGGCGCGACTGGCACGGCCGGGGTCGGTGTCGGTATGAGCGGTGGGCGCAGCGCGCGCTCGTCGCTATCGCTGCCTTTCAGCGGCACCGTGTTGGCAAAGAGCGGCTCGGCAGCAGCGCTCTCGACCGCAGCAGCGGGCGTCGTCTCGCGCGCGGGTGCGGCCGTCGTGGTAGCACTCTGGTCCGCCGCCGGCGACATGGTCGAGGCTGCCTGTGCCTGCGCGCGTAGCATCACAACCAGGTCGCGCATGGCGCCGGCTTCCAGCGGACCCTCGTCCGGATACACGCCGGCGGCAAACTGGTGCAGCATGCCGCGCATGCGCTCGACGGCGCGCTCGAGCACGTCGAAGTGCGGTGGGCTCAAGGTCGCATCGCTCTTGCCGCTGCGGTCATAGAGCTGCTGCATCAGGGTATCGAGCGGATCGGCGATGGCCGACACGGGAGCCAGGCCAACCGTGTCCGATATGCCCGCCAGGGTGTGCGCGCGCCGGACGATCTCGGCCGACACGCCGTGCGAGGATTCAAAGCGCCACTCGCCGATGTCCTGGCCTAGCGCCCGGATGCATTCGTCCGACTCGGTCAGGAACACCGAGTACAAACCGTGGCTGATGACCAGCGGTCCGATCCGGCGCGTGTCCTCGGCGCCACCGGGGACGGCCTTGGCCTGCGCATCCACGGATGCCGGCGCCTCGGGCTGCGGCTGGTCATCGCTCGGCGGCGGCGCGGCTGTGACCTCGATCGTGGTTGTGCTGAGGTCGACGATGTCTTCCTGGGCCAGCGTGTAGGGCATTGCAAAGTGGCCGCCGTCGCGAACGACGTGCGCCGTGTGAATGAAGGAGCTGGCGTCGATATGCGCGGCCGGATCGGCGCGCAGCGCCTCGATCCAGTCGCGCATCCGGTCGGCGCTAGCGGTGGCGAGCTCGATCAGATCGGCGTTGGCAGCGCGCTCTTGCGCCAACCATACGTTGAAGCACTGCTCCAGCGCCCAGGCAAACTCGCCGAAGTCGCGCAGACCCACCATCCGGCTTGAACCCTTGAGGGTATGAAACGCGCGCCGTGCCATGGTGAGGGTCGCGCTGTCCTCGGGCTCCTGGCGCAGGCGCGCCAGCTGCGTGCCCACCGAGTCCAGGACCTCGTCGGCCTCCTCGATGAAGATCTCGTGCAGCTCGCGGTCCGCGGCCGATGCACTGGCGGGCATCGGCGCAGTCGGGGCGGGAATCGCGGCAACGACGGGGCGCAGCAGCGCCTGCAGCGCCAGCGCTGCCGCGCTGTCGCCGCCCTGGCGGAGCTGCTCGAGCAGCCGCGTCGCTTGCGTCGCGCGCGTGCGCAGCGCCGCGTCATCCGTGAGTTCGGCATCATTGAGCAACTGGGCCAGAACCGGTGCCAGCTGCTCGGCCGCATCCTTGTCGCCGGCATTGGCCGCCAGCTTGTCGGCGGCCGCGATGGCCGAGTCCATGAGCTGCTTGATCGAACGCTCGACGTTCTCGGCCGGCGGCGGCGCGGACGCCGCAGCGGCGGGCGGCAGCTGTTCGAGCGGCTCCTCCTCCGCCGGCGGCTCGGGAGGTGCATATCCCATGTCCGCGGAGAACACGCCTGTCTTGCGATCGAAGTGGAACATGCCCCGAGGGTTTGTCGGCTGCTGCGCCAGGGTGCCGACGAAAAAGCCAATGGCTCCAAGGTTTTGCGCGATGCGGGCGAACTCCTCCGCGTTGGCTGGTGTCGCGGGGTCGACAAACTTCTGCACCGACACGCGCACGTTGAGCAGCGCCGAGGCGGGATCCTCGTATCCGAGCACGCTGAGCACACCGGCCACTTGTTCGAACGCCGATTCGAGTTCGGCCAGTTCGCCGCGCTGCGCCGGATTGCGGAAGAAGCGGTCGAGCCGCAGTTCGGCCTCCCGCAGCATGGTCGCCATTTCGGCCACCACCGTGTCCATCGACGAGCGCTCCTGCGCGCGCCGCGCCAACTCGGCGATCCAGTCCTCCGCCTCCGGCAACGGCTGGCCGCGCGCGGCGCGCACGATGCGCCCGATCATGGCGTCGGCGCGCTGCTCGAATTGCGGATCGGCCTGTGGCGACCCGTCGGCGCCGGTCTCGAGCAGCAGCAGTGCGGTGGCCACCTCCATTCCCAGGGCCTCGCGCACCTGCGGCGTCGATGCGGGCAGCCCCGCCGTGGCTTCGCTGATGCAGCCCAACACGCGTGCCGGGGCGGGGGCCCCCAGCCGCAGCGCGCTGGCCTGGGCACGGTTGACCTCCGCCCGGAAGCGGGTCGGATCCGGCGGATTGCTGGCGATCAGTTGCCCCCAGAGCAGCTTGCACTGGCTCAGTGCGTCCTTGAGCGCCGCGAGCGCCTCGGAGTCGATCGTCGTGAGCGTGGCCCGCTCGAAGTCGCGCGGAATCAGCGTGGCAAGGCCGTAGAGCTGCTTGACCTGGGCGACCCGCTCGACCCGTTCATCGGCGCGCCCCACGTGGTAGAGCGCATCGATCATCAAGCGCTCGGCGACCACCGGGCCGCCTTCGATCTGCCGGCGCAATTGCTGGTTGAGGCGGGCCAGGAAGCGCTTGAGGTCCTCGTCGACCGGAAGCTGGAAGGACTCGAGCGCATCGAACAGGGCGCGTGCTACCCACCAGAAGCTGCGTGCCAGCCCCCGCTGCGGCAGACCCTCGAGCTCGGCAATGGCATCGCGCATGCGGGCCCGCGCCGGAGCGTTCTCCGGGTCGCGCAGAAAACGCAGCAGGCCCTGCTCGTACTGCACCCGGCGGATCCGCAGTTCATCGGCGCTGAGCGTGCGCACGGCCATCTGGTGGAAGGACGGGCGGCGATTAAGGTCCGGGAAGATCAGGTCCGCCGGATGCACCCGCGGCGCACGCAGCAGCACGAGGATTTCGCGGTAGTACGGAAACAAGCGGATGGTCGGGGGCGTGCGCCCGGCCAGTATCGCTTCGAGGAAGTTGCGCACCGCGCCGAGCGTCGCGTCTACGGCGCGTACCGCGGCCGGAAGACACTCGCCGGGCTCGGACTCCCATCGCGCAAACAACTGCTCGACCGCCTCGGTCACGAGGGTGACGCCGCGCAGATCCAGCAGCTGCAGCGCGCCGCTAACCTGGTGGACGTGTTCGCCCGCGCTGCGCAGCCGATCGATGTCGGACTTGTGGCCGAGAAACGACTTTACCGATGCGATCGCCTCCGACAGCGATGAGCGGATCTCATCGATGACCCAGGCCAGCGGGGCCACGTCGGCGGTCGAGCCGGGCGGCGCCGCGCTGTCCGCGGGTTCAGGGTTGTGCGTCATTGCTGCTTCACGAGTTGTTTACCCGCAGTCCGGCGCATCAGGCGACACGGAAGCGCGTCACCGAGGCCTTGAGCTCGCGCGCCAGTGCTGCCAGCTGCCCGATCGAGAGTGCGGTCTGCCGCGTGCCCTCGGAGGTCTGTTCGGTCACCGTGAGGATGTGACCGATGGCCTTGGAAACATTGCCTGCCGAGTGCGCCTGCACCGATGTTGCCTGGGCAATGCGCTCAATGAGCTCGGTAAGTTGCCGCGAGACGCGGCCGATCTCCGCCAAGGCGGTGCCGGCGGCATCCGACAGCCGCGTGCCCTCCACCACGCCCTGGGTGCTCTTTTCCATGGCGACCACCGCATCCTGGGTATCTGTCTGAATCGCGCGCACCAGCGCGCCGATCTGCTTGGCGGCCTCGCCGGATCGGTCGGCGAGCCGCTGCACCTCCTCGGCGACCACGGCAAAGCCGCGGCCGGACTCGCCGGCCGATGCCGCCTGGATGGCAGCGTTGAGCGCGAGCACGTTGGTTTGCTCGGTGATGTCCGAGATGAGTTCGACGATTTCCCCAATCTCCTGAGAGGATTCCCCCAGGCGCTTGATGCGCTTGGAGGTTTCCTGGATCTGCTCGCGGATCTCGTTCATGCCCGAGATTTGGTTGTACACCGCGCGCTGACCGCGTTCGGCGGCCTCGAGCGAGGCACGAGCGACCTTCGCGGACTCCCCAGCGCCCGCCGAAACCTCGCTGATCCTCGTGGCCATCTCCAAGACCCGCTCGCCGGTATCGCGAATTTCGCGGCTTTGCGCGTCGGAGGCGCCGAGCAGGCGGGTGGCAATTTCACGCGCCTGGCCCGTTGCGCTGCTCACGAGCTCGGCGGTCTGGTTGATCCGGCCGACCAGGGCACGCAATTCCTCGACCGTGTAGTTGATGGAGTCGGCGATGGCCCCGGTGATGTCCTCGGTGACGGTGGCGGCAACGGTGAGATTGCCGTCGGCAACCTCCTGCAGTTCGTTCATCAGGCGCAGGATGGCCGCCTGATTCTGGTCGTTGCGCCGCTTGGCCTGCTCCTCCAGCCGCTGCGCCTCGAGGCGCCCGGTTTCCGCTTCGGCGGCGCGGCGGCGCGAATCGGCCAGCAACACGCGCACCACCGCGACGGCCGAACCCAGAGCCAACAAGGCAAAGACGCTCAGCAGCGCGTAGTACAGCCAGTGCGAGTGTTGCTGCGCGGCGTAGCGCTTGCCCAAGTCAACGCTTTGAAAGCGCAGCGGTTCGGCCTCGGCAACGATCGTGATTTGGGCATTGCGCGCCTCCACCAGCGCCTGCGGGCTCATCACCGCGTTGGAGACCGAGCTCATGATTTCGCGATAGTCGCGTAGCAGCTCCTGCAGCTTGCTGCGGGTCTCGCCTTCGCTCGTGGCGAGCAGCGACTGGGCCAGTTCGGGAAACGCCTGGACGTCGCGGCCGAGCACGCTTGCGTCCTCGGCGTGCGCCGCCTGGCTCGACACGATCAGGTTGGCGTTCTTGGCGATGCGCTGGTTCAGCGATACCAGCTGCTCTGCCGTCGCGACCTCGCGCGTCGAGGCGCTGTGGCGCAGCTTGTCGGCCGCAACGCTCTCGGTCAGCTCCGCCAGGCGGGCGCTGTTTTCATTGATCTTGCGGGCGATCGCGCCGAAGTCGAGCAGGGCCTTGCGGCCGGAGGCGATCACGGTGGCGGCGTCATAGGTCGTTTGCCAGCGGTCGCGCAGGGTGTGCAGGAAAGGCGCCAGCGCCGCGGCGGTCGGCGCCATGTATTCGTTGCTGTCGCCATCTTGCAGCAGGCGCAGATCGGCGTTGACTTGGTCGCGGCTCTCGAGCATCTCGTCCATCTCATCGGGCGCACCCTGGACCGCGCCCGGCGCCGCCTTGGCAAGGCGCTGCGTGTGCATGAGCACATCGCCGATGAGAGCGATCTGCCGCTCCTCGGAGGCCGTGCTGCGCGCATTGAGCCAAACGAACAGCGCGGCAATGAGGAAAAAGACCAGGCCGGCCACGGCAATCGTCTGGATCAGCTTCTGGCTTTTTTCCTCCCGGGAGACCTCTTCCAAGGCAGGCGTGACGGTCTTGGGCGCGCTCTCGCCGGCCGGCAGATCGATCGCGAACGGCGAGTCGATCTTCTGCGTCGGCGGCACGTCGGTGAAGCGCGCGCGAGCACGGCGTTCGGACGAATGTCCGGGACGCTTTGCCTTGCTGCGGAATACACCAAAATCAAGTGCCATCGTAACTCCGGCTAAGTGCCCTTGCTGCTTTTGCGCAGGCGCTGCGCAGTCCCAGCAGTAAACCCCGTCTAGACGCCGATGCTCGTGAACTCCTCGTAGGAGGTCAGACCGTGCAAGTCGATCTCCACCAGGCGCGTTCCGTCCGCATCCCGAAAGGCCTTGGCCTCCCAAGGGCGTGAGCGCTCCCGCACCGGTCCCAGGGGCTCTAGGTCCTTGATGTTGCGCAGGCCGAAGGCACGCGTGATGAGCAGTCCGACATTGAACTTCAAGTTCTCATTGAAGACGACCAGCTGCAGTGCGTCCTCGGCGGCAATGGGTGCGCCACCGGCAAGGCGTATCAAGTCGACCACGCCAACCAGGCGGCCGCGCACATTGGCCAAACCGAGAAACCAGGGTTTGGTCCACGGCACCGGCGTTACCGGCGGTGCCGTCACGATCTCGCCCGCATTGTTCATATCGAGCAGAAACGACGAGGTGCCGATCCGCACGGCCAGCCGCGCCGGTTCGGCCAGCGGACTGGGCGCCGCCTGCAGCCGAGCCGCAAGTTGCGCGGAAAAGTCGCGCAGCTTCCCCGATTTTCTACTGTCGTCCAAGTTGATACCCCCTACTGAATCGTCGCGATTGTCCATGGACCGGTCAGTGCACGTCCGAGGGCAAGATCCTGCATTCGACTGCGCATCTCATCTCCACGGTGTTGTCGCAAAGCCGGCCGCCCGCCTCAGCCCAGCGCAGCGATCTTGCCCAGAAGTTCCTCCGCCTTTACGGGCTTGGTCACGTAATCGCGCGCGCCCTGGCGCAGTCCCCAGATACGGTCCGTCTGTTGATTCTTGCTGGTGCACATGATCACCGGGATGTTCTGCGTGACCGGATCCTTCGATAGATGGCGCGTGAACTGGAAACCGTTCAAACCCGGCATCACGACGTCCATGAGTATGAGATCGGGCAACTGGTTCTTGAGATTGGTCATGGCTTCCTCGGCGCTCTCGACGGCGGTAACGGAGAAGCCGTTCTTGGAAAGCAGCTCGTTGAGGAAGTAGCGCTCGGTCGGCGAGTCGTCAACAATCAGGATCTTGCGTATTGGCATGGCTGTGTTCTCCGGCCCTTTTGGTTGCGCGCCCCCAGGGGCGAGAGCGCGCGGTCCGAGCGTCACTCGGCTCACTGGCTCAATTCATGGAATGTTGGCGTACCACCGTCAGCAGGCTGTCCTTGGTAAAGGGCTTGGTCAGATACTCGACCGATCCGACCATGCGTCCGCGTGCACGATCGAACAGGCCGTCCTTGGAGGAGAGCATCACGATCGGCGTGTCGTGAAAGCGCGGACTGCGTTTGATCAGGGCGCAGGTCTGGTAACCATCGAGCCGGGGCATGAGGATGTCGCAAAAAATGATGTTGGGCTGGTGGTCGTTCACCTTGGACAGCGCCTCGAAGCCGTTTTGCGCCAAAATGACTTGGCAACCGGCCTGTGTGAGAAAGATCTCGGCGCTGCGACGAATCGTGTTCGAGTCGTCGATTACCATCACCTTCTTGCCGCGAATGTCGACGGATTCCAATTGAGCGGACATGCATCAGCCTCCAGGGTCCATTGCCGTCCGGGGACGCAGGCGACCGACCCTGGGGCTGCTGCCGGCTTCCAGGAAGTCGCGTCCGAGGGCCCCGGTGGTGAACATTGCCAAGATAGCAATCACACACTGACCGTACTGCAGTGTCCATCTCGGGCTCTTCGTTGGGGAAATGTTGGACACGGCGTCGCCTGCCTCAAACCTCGATCAATTCAAAGTCTTCTTTACGCGCGCCACACTCCGGGCAAACCCAGTTCGGCGGAATGTCCTCCCACCGCGTTCCGGCCGCAATTCCCTCCTCGGGTAGACCGGCGGCCTCGTCATAAATCCATCCGCAAATCAAGCACATCCATGTGCGAGTCGCCACTGCTGTCGTCATGTTCGAAGAGCCCGAAAGGATTTCGCTACCATATTAAGTTCGCGATGATAGCCTGTGGCAGCCTTGGAGGTCTGCTTTGCCGGGGGCGAATTCGGTAGCGAATCAAGGCTTTGGAAGGGAATCGCGCGAATCTGCGCCAGGCTAGGACAAAACAGGACGCGACCATGACGGATACCGGGAATGCCAGCCGCAGCGAGGCGTTGTTTGCGCGCGCCCAGATTTGCATACCCGGTGGGGTCAACTCCCCGGTGCGCGCCTTCCGCTCGGTCGGCGGAACACCGCGCTTCATTGCCCGGGGACAGGGACCGTATATTTGGGATGCCGACGGGCGCCGCTACGTCGACTTGGTGGGGTCGTGGGGACCGATGATTGTCGGCCACGCCCATCCGGCGGTGCTCGAGGCGGTCAACCGCGCGGCGCGCGACGGACTGTCCTTCGGCGCGCCGACCGAGGCCGAAGTCGAGTTCGCCGAACGGCTCGTGCGCATGCTCCCGTCGATGGAGCAGGTGCGCCTGGTCTCCTCCGGCACGGAGGCGACGATGAGCGCGATCCGGCTGGCGCGCGGCGCCACGGGGCGCTCCAAGCTGATCAAGTTCGAGGGCTGCTACCACGGTCACGCCGACGCCCTGCTAGTGAAGGCCGGTTCCGGGGCGCTGACCTTCGGCAATCCGAGTTCGGCCGGGGTGCCGCCGGAGACAGCGCAGCACACGATCGTGCTCGATTACAACGACTGCCAGCAGCTCGAGGACGCGTTCGAACGAATGGGTGCGCAGATCGCGTGCGTGATCGTCGAGCCGATCGCCGGCAACATGAACCTCGTGCGCGCCAGCGCGGAATTCCTGCAGACGATGCGCCGGCAGTGCTCAGGCCACGGCGCCGTGCTGATCTTCGACGAGGTCATGACGGGATTTCGCGTTGCCCTCGGTGGCGCGCAGTCGCTCTACGGCATCGTCCCCGATCTCACCACGCTGGGAAAAGTGATCGGCGGCGGCATGCCCCTGGCGGCATTTGGCGGGCGCCGCGACATCATGGCGCAGCTCGCGCCGCTGGGGCCGGTCTATCAGGCGGGCACGCTCTCCGGCAACCCGGTGGCGGTGGCCTGCGGACGGGCGACACTCGAACTCGTTGAGCAGCCGGGTTTCTACGAAACGCTGGGCAAGCGCACACGCTCACTGGCAGAGGCGCTGGTTGCACCGGGGCAGGACAGCCGGCAGCCGTTTAGCGCCGATGCCGTCGGCTCGATGTTCGGCCTCTACAGCGCTTCGCAGGTGCCGCGCAGCTTCGCCCAGGTGATGAGCTGTGACAAGGAGCGCTTTAACCGCTTCTTCCACGCCATGCTCGATCGCGGCGTCTACCTGGCGCCATCGGCATACGAAGCGGGCTTCGTCTCGATACAGCACGACGAAGCGGTCGTGGCGCAGGTGGCCCAGGCGGCGCGCGAGGCCTTTGCCACGCTTGCACCGTAGCCGCGGCCGATCCTCACGCAAGCGCGGCGCGGGGCATGGCCTCGGGCACGGTTCCTAACCCTGGCGCCAGACCCATTGCAAGAACTCGTCGTGTGCTGCCTGCGCGGCCTCGGCGTGCGCATCGTTGATCAGCGCCACGACGGCGTAGCGATGCCCGCTCGCTGCGAAAACATAGCCGGCGAGCGCACGCACTTCGGACAGGTACCCGGTCTTGATGTAGGCCGATCCGCTCGCAGCCGGGCGGCGCTTCATCGTGCCGTCGACGCCGGCAAGGGGCAGCGACGCGACGAAGTCGGGCATCTGGCTGCTGTTCCACGCGTGCACCAGCAGCCGCGCCAGGCTCGCTGCCGAAATGCGTTCCTCGCGCGACAGACCGGAGCCGTTTTGCAGCACAAGCTCGGGCATGCGCAGGCCTTGCTGATCGAGCCAGGCGTGCACGGCGCGGATCGAGCGCTCGGCGCTTGCCGGTGACGTTACCGCCTCGCTGGCCCAGAGCGAACCCGGCTCGCCAGGATTGGAGCCGACCGGTTCGGCCAGGTCGGTGCCCAGCGTCAGGAACAGCTGTCGCGCCATCACGTTGTTGCTGTTCTTGTTGATGTGGCGAATGACCTCGGCCAGCGGCGGCGATTCGTGCTCGACCAGGGGTACCGCGTTGTCCTGCGCTAGACCTTCGCGTACGGTCCCGTGGAAGCTACCGCCGGCCTCTTTCCAGAGTGCGCGAAACGAGGCGAGCACATAGTCGTTGGGGGTGAGCAGGCTCACGTGCCAGGTCTTGTTGCCGCAGGCGCGCGCGTAGCTGCCGCCGAAGGTCGGCGCCCTGGACTGCGAGAAGTCCGCCTTCAGCTGTCCCTTCCAGTCGGCGCAGGCACCATCGGCCAGCGGCACGTGCGACGGGACGCTGACACCATCCAATTGCGGGGTGGCGATGACATGGGCGACACCGGCCGCCCGATCGGGCACGAAATCCAGGCTCAAGGTCTTGAAGTTGACCAGCAGGGCATCGGGCGCGACGTTATAGGGGCGCAATTGGTTGCCGTCGAGGGTAGGGCCGGCCTCCACAGCAGCTGCGTAGCTCGACCGGTCGAGCACGAGGTCCCCGCGGATATCCTTGATGCCCAGGGCACGCAGGCGCTCGATCAGCAGCCACCATTGCTCGATGACCAGCGCCGGGTCGCCGCTGCCGCGCACGATGAGGTCCCCGTCGAGCCGGGGGCCGACCGGCCGGCGGCTGGCCAGGAGCTGCGTGCGCCAGCGAAAATTCGGCCCCAGCGTGGCGAGCGCGACGTAGGTGCTGAGCAGTTTCATCGTCGACGCCGGGTTCATCGCGGCATCGTCGTTGTGCGCCAGCTGCAGCGGGCCACCGTCGAGGGCTACGACGACAAATGCGCTGTTGCCCGCCGCGACGTGCGCCTGCTCCAGGGCGACTTGAACGGCCGGCGGAATCCCCGCGGCCGGCGGCGCGGCACGCGCCGCGCCGGGTACAACCGCCGACGCGCCAAGCAGGACGCAGAGCAGCGCGGCAAGCACTGGGGCGATCAAGACTGCAGCTTCATCATGCCCAGGCCGAGGCGCCGGTGCGAACCAAAGCCGCGTAGCAGCTTGCGCATCATGGACTCGGTATCGACGACCTCGAGTGCTCCCTCGAGCACCGCGTGGTCTACCCGAAAGGACGTCCCCTCGTGCTGAAAGCGCAGGCTGCGCAGGGACGTGCTGAGCATCAAGGGTCGGATACCGAATTCCTCGCCGCTGGCCTCGAACCAGCGCTCGTACTCCAAGCCCAATCGATACGGCCGCACATGCTTGCGCCCGTCGACGACACTCACCTCGCCCTCGCATACCGCCAGGGAGAAGTGATACATCAAGCCCGGGGCGAGCTGCGTGACGATCCGCTTGGGCGCCAGCGCGGTGATGGCTCCGGCCGGCTCTGATTTCCAGGGAACCACGGACCGCACCCAGTAGCGCCCGGCGACCGAGCTGTCGGCGCAGAACAGGAAGCGGCCGCTGCCCGCTTTTTGCCCGAACACCGCAACCAGTTCATCGTGCGCGGTCAGCGGGTCGCAGTCCGGGGCAAACGTGACGGCGGTCTCGAAGGTCTCGAGCTTGGGCAGGTCGAGTTTCGTGAATCCAAGCTCGGAAGCGACGCCGCTGCGGATCTGGGCTAGGCGGACACGATCCTGGACGCTTTCTTTCATATCCGTACATCATCGGCAGAACAGCAGAATTTCGAGATAGCGCATTCGCGAATCACGCGCATCAGCCACCCGGATTAGCTGAAAAGCACTACGGCTTTTTGCAGCGTTACCCAGACGCCCCAGGCCAGTGGCAGACCCACCGCCGCCCACGCCGCAAGAAGGGTTAACCCTTGCGCGCCGCCCGCTGTGGCGCCGGCCGTCGCCCAGAGCGAGCCCGCGGCCTCGCCGGAGCGCTCGTGGGCGAGCTTTCTTTCGTAATCCAGCTGTTCCGCGCTCATGTACCAGCGGCCGGCAACCGGCCGGATCAGCAGGTTGCACACGAAACCGAGCAGCAGCAGGCCCGCCAGAATGTACATCGTGTTGTCGTAGGCCAGGGCCCGCGGCACGCCGCTGTCGATCTGATATTCGCGCAGGTAATTGACCAGTAGTGGACCAAGCACGCCGGCCGTGGACCAGGCGGTGAGCAGCCGGCCGTGGATCGCGCCCACCATTTGCGTGCCGAACATGTCGGCGAGGTAGGCCGGAACGGTCGCAAATCCACCACCGTACATGGAGAGGATGATGCAAAACGCGAGCACGAACAGCGCCAGGTGGCCGGCGTGTGCCAGCGTCGGGACCGCGGCATACAGGCCCATGCCCAGGACGAAGAAGGCGAAATACGTTGCCTTGCGCCCAAGGTGATCGGACAAGCTGGCCCAGAAGAAGCGCCCGCCAATATTGAACAGGCTCAGCAGGCCGGTGAAGCCCGCGGCGATGGTTGCGATCTGCTTTCGCTGGTCGGCATTGAGGTCGTTGAAGCTGACGTCGACGCCGATCAGGTGGCCGGCGAAGACCTCCTGCAGCAGCGGCGAGGCCATGCCGATGATGCCGATGCCGGCCGACACGTTCAGGCAAAGCACGCCCCATATTAGCCAGAACTGCGGCGTGCGCCATGCGCGGTTCAGATGGACGTGCTCATTGGTGATCATCGAGCTGGCGGTGTTTCTCGTCGGCGGCGTCCAGCCTGCGGGCTTCCAGTTCGACGCGGGCACGCGGTAGCCAAAGGCGCCGCCCATCATGAAAACGAAGTAGATCGCGGCCAGTGCGAGGAACGTTTCCCAGACGCCGACCGAGGTGGACGTTGCGAAGTAGCGCATCAGCCGGTCGGCCAGCGGCGCGCCGATCATCGCCCCCCCGCCAAAGCCCATGATCGCCATGCCGGTTGCCATCCCGCGGCGATCCGGAAACCATTTAATCAGGGTGGACACCGGGGAGATGTAACCCAATCCCAGGCCGATGCCACCGATGACGCCCGAGCCAATCCAGAGCAGCCAGATCTGGTGGACCGCCACGCCCACTGCGGAAATCACCAGGCCGCCGCACCAGCACAGCGCCGCCACGACCCCCGCCTTGCGCGGCCCTGCGCGCTCCAGCCATCCGCCCCAGATTGCCGCCGCCGAACCCAGGAAGACGAAGAACAGCGTGTACATCCAGCCCAGCGAGGAGATCTTCCAGTCACAGTTGCTGGCCATTAGCTGCTGAAAAAGCTCGTCCCAGAAACCGCTGACCTTGCCGCAGGAGATCGATTCCTTGACGCCAATGGCGCGCGAAAGCGGAAGCCAGAAGACGGAAAATCCGTAGGCCATGCCGATGCACAGATGGATGGCCAGTGCCGCCGGCGGCACGAGCCAGCGATTGAATCCGGGCCCGGCGATGGTGCGTTCCTTGGCGAGCCAACCCAAGCTGGGGCCCGCAGCGGACCCCAACGCTGTGCCTACTTCGGCCATGCGAGTTTCTCCCTTGCGGCTTGTTTTTCAATGATAAATAGGACGCGACGATAGTACGCCGCAGGCGCTCGCGCCAGGGGGTTGGATGCACTGCCTGGCGATGGCCTTGCAGCTTGGGCACCAACCGTCGTGTTTTCCATGCTGTGCGAGTGAAATTGGCCGCCCTTGCGCTGCCTTTTCGCTCGGTTGGACGTTGGGCGGGCCAATACGCTGCGCTGCCGCAGGGTAGATATCCATGATCGCAACAAGACATTTGGAACGCTGTGCAGGAATCGGCTTTTTCGGCGCTAGGGTCAACAAAAAAATCACGGGACATCATGAACATCAATGGGTGTGTGGCCCGATTGCTTGCTCTTATTGCGATAGCGGCGATTCCGGCTCTTTCCCGCGCGGACGACTCGACCCACGTCGGGGTTGCCGTCACCGCCGGCCTATCGGGCCTGGGGGCCGATGTCGGCGTGAACCTCAACGAATATCTGGGCTTGCGCGGCACGATCGCCGACATCAGTGTCAGCCACAATGGCAATTACGGCACGGACGTCAATTGGGATGGCAACCTCAAACCTTTCCAAGGCGGCGTGCTGTTCGATGTGTTTCCCTCTGCAAGCGGGTTTCACGTGACCGGCGGCATCGTCCGGGAAGGCAACAAGATCACTCTGAACGGGCAGCCGTCGGGCGGCAGTTACACGTTCAACGGCAATACCTACCCGGCAAGCGACGTGGCCGCGGCGGCCGCAATCGTTGACTGGAGCAAGACGGTCCCCTACGTCGGCGTGGGCTGGGGGAACCTGGCGGGATCAAGGGGGCTGCACGTTACCTCCGACCTCGGACTGTTGGTCACCGCGGGCCCGACTTCGACGATCGCCGTCACCTGTGCCGCAGGTCTGGCGGCCGCGCGACCTGCACGCAACTCACGAACGACGCGCTGGCCGATCAGACCACCTTGCAGAACAACGTGCGCAATCTCAAGCTCTGGCCGGTGTTTCGCGTCGGCATTGGCTTCGCCTTCTGAGCCCTTGCCCCAGCGCGGGGCGGGCGAGGCGCCTGGGTAGAATCCGGGTTGTTTCGTCCAGGTCGCCCGGAGTGCGCATGACATTGCATTTCAAATGGTTGTCCGACTCGGTGGCCGCTGCCGGCCAGATCGTGCCGGCCGACATGCCGGTGATCGCGGCGCACGGGTTCAAGACAGTGATCAACAACCGCCCCGACGGCGAAGGCGGCCCCAACCAGCCTGGCAGCGCGCAGCTGCAGCAAGCGGCCGAGGCCCTGGGCCTGAAATACGTATATATGCCGGTGGTCAGCGGCCAGCTGACCCCCAAGGATGTCGTTGACATGGCAAAGTGCCTGGAATCGGCCGCCGCGCCGGTTTTTGCTTTCTGCCGCTCGGGCGCCCGTACCGAACACCTGTTTCGCCTCGCCATCCAGCCCCATTAGCCGTCGGCCGCGTGCCCACCCTGCCGCCCTCTCCGGCAGCCTGGGGGCGAGAGAATTTCTCCGAAAATGCCCGGGGTGGAGTTGAAAATTTGGCACCAAGCCCATATAATCAGCACTCTCGGGTGTTGAGTGCTAACAATCCCGACCGTGCCGTTGGCCGGCAGTTTGCGCCTTGGCGCGGGATCGAAACCACCATTTCGGATACTTCCGGGCACCTCCGGTGTTCGGGAACTTTGTCAGGAGACGCTATGAAGATTCGTCCTTTGCACGATCGCGTGATCGTCAAGCGCTTGGATAACGAGCGCAAAACGGCCTCGGGCATCGTGATTCCCGATAACGTCGCAGAAAAACCCGACCAAGGCGAAGTCGTTGCCGTGGGCCCGGGCAAGCGCGATGACAACGGCAAGCTCATTGCCACCGAACTCAAGGTCGGCGATCGCGTCCTGTTCGGCAAGTACGCCGGCCAAGCCGTCAAGGTCGAGGGCGACGAACTGCTCGTCATGCGCGAAGAAGACATCATGGGTGTCATCAGCTAACAGGGTCTCCTCCCCGGGCGCGGTTCGCGCCGGGCGCGCACCAGTGCACTGCGCACGGGCGCGGCGGCAGCGGGCGGCGACATCGGGTCCAAACGGTCGATATCGACGCACTTACACAGATTCGGAGTTTTTTATGGCAGCCAAACAAGTACTTTTCGGCGAAGACGCGCGGCACCGCATGGTGCGCGGCGTCAATATTCTGGCCAACGCGGTCAAGGTCACGCTCGGCCCCAAGGGACGCAATGTCGTTCTCGAGCGTAGCTTCGGCGCACCGACCGTCACCAAGGACGGCGTTTCGGTAGCAAAGGAAATCGAGCTCAAGGACAAGTTCGAGAACATGGGCGCGCAGATGGTCAAGGAAGTCGCTTCCAAGACCTCGGACAACGCCGGCGACGGCACCACGACGGCCACCGTCCTGGCGCAGTCGATCGTGGTCGAAGGCCTGAAGTACGTGGCCGCGGGCATGAACCCGATGGACCTCAAGCGCGGAATCGACAAGGCGGTGACCACGGCCATCGAGGAACTCAAGAAGATCAGCAAGCCCTGCACGACCAGCAAGGAAATCGCCCAGGTGGGCGCGATCTCGGCCAACGCCGACGCCGACATCGGCAAGATCATCGCCGATGCGATGGACAAGGTCGGCAAGGAAGGCGTCATCACCGTCGAGGACGGCAAGTCGCTCAACAACGAGCTCGACGTCGTCGAGGGCATGCAGTTCGACCGCGGCTACCTCTCGCCCTACTTCATCAACAATGCCGAGAAGCAAAGCGCCCTGCTGGAAAATCCCTACGTGCTGCTGCACGACAAGAAGATCTCCAACATCCGCGACCTGCTACCCATCCTCGAGCAGGTTGCCAAGGCCGGCCGCCCGCTGCTGATCATTGCCGAAGAAGTCGAGGGCGAGGCGCTCGCGACCCTGGTCGTGAACAACATCCGCGGCATTCTCAAGACGACCGCGGTCAAGGCGCCGGGCTTCGGTGACCGCCGCAAGGCCATGCTCGAGGACATCGCGGTGCTCACGGGTGCAACCGTGATTGCCGAGGAAACCGGCATGAACCTGGAAAAGGCCTCCCTCAAGGACCTGGGCCAGGCCAAGCGCATCGAGGTCGCCAAGGAAAACACGACGATCATCGACGGCCACGGCGAAACCAAGGTCATCGAGGCGCGCGTCAAGGCGATCCGTGCCCAGATCGAGGAAGCCACCAGCGACTACGACCGCGAGAAGCTGCAGGAGCGCGTCGCCAAGCTCGCCGGCGGCGTGGCCGTGATCCGTGTCGGTGCCGCGACCGAAGTCGAGATGAAGGAAAAGAAGGCCCGCGTCGAAGACGCGCTGCACGCGACTCGCGCTGCGGTCGAAGAGGGCGTTGTGCCCGGCGGCGGTGTTGCGCTGGTGCGCGCCAAGATGGCGATCGCTGGTCTGAAGGGCGAGAACGCCGAACAGGACGCGGGTATCAAGATCGTGCTGCGCGCGATCGAGGAGCCGCTGCGCCAGATCGTGGCCAACGCGGGCGAAGAGCCCAGCGTGGTCGTGAACAAGGTCGTCGAGGGCAAGGGCAATTACGGCTTCAATGCCCAGACGCACACCTACGGCGACCTGGTCCAGATGGGCGTTCTCGATCCGACCAAGGTGACTCGCATGGCGCTGCAAAACGCGGCTTCGGTTGCCGGCCTGCTGCTGACCACCGATGCCATGGTGGCCGAGCTGGTCGAGGACAAGCCCAAGGGCGGCCAGGCCGGCGGCGGCATGGGCGGCATGGGCGGCATGGGTGGCATGGGCGGCATGGACATGGATATGTAATTGCGGCCTTGCCCCAACCCGGAAAAGCCCCGCGACCGCGGGGCTTTTTTTCCCCTGCCGAAGCGCCGACTTTGCAGCTAGACTTGCACTTATGGACCTGACGAACCAGTTCCTGATTGCCATGCCCAGCATGGAGGATCCGAACTTCGATCGGACGGTCGTGTATGTCTGCGAGCACAGCGACAAGGGCGCGATGGGGGTCGTGATCAACCGGCCGATGGAGCTGACCCTGGCGCGGCTGTTCGACAAGATCGACTTGCGCCTGGAGATCGCCCCGTGGCGCGACGAACCCGTGCTCTACGGCGGCCCGGTGCAGACCGAACGCGGTTTCGTGCTGCATGCGCCGGCGGGCAACTACGGCTCGACGCTCACCGTTGCCGAGGACATCGGCCTGACTACCTCCAAGGACGTGCTCGAGGCCCTTGCCGGGGGCAAAGGCCCGCAGCGGTTGCTGGTGACGCTGGGTTACGCCGGCTGGGCCGCCGGCCAACTCGAGCGCGAACTCGCCCACAACGGCTGGCTGAACGTGGCCGCCGACGCGCGCGTGATCTTCGATACACCGGTGCCGGCGCGCTTTGACGCGGCGCTCAAGCTGCTCGGCGTCGACTCGCTGCATTTGTCCAGCAAGCCCGGGCATGCGTGAGGGAATGGGGGACGCGCAGCCAGGCATCGTGCTCGGATTTGATTTCGGCACCCGGCGCATCGGCATTGCGCTGGGCAACGGCATCACCCGCAGTGCGCGCCCGCTGACGATCGTCGAGCGCAATGCGCCCGAGCGCTGGCGTGAGCTGGCCGCGCTGATCGAGCACTGGCAACCCCAGCAGCTGGTGGTCGGCGTGGCGCGCCATCCAGACGGCACTGCCCATCAGATGACCGATCGCTGTGAGCGCTTTGCGCGCCAGCTCGAGGGCCGCTTTCACCTGCCGGTGGCGCGGGTCGACGAGCGTTACTCCTCGGCCGTCGTGCCCCGGCAGGGCGAGCGCGGCGGCGCCGACGACCACCAGGCCGCGGCCGTGATCCTGCAACAGTGGTTCGACGAAACATTGGCCAAAAACGCGGCGCCGGCATGCTAGATCTTGACGCCGAAGCGATCTACTTTGAGCTGGTGCGCCGGGTGCGCGAGCGCATCGTCGGTCGCAGCCCGCGCCTGGTAGGCGTGCACACCGGGGGGGTGTGGCTGGCGGAGCGGCTGCGCGCCGATCTGCACATCGAACCCGAGGTCGGCATTCTCGACGTCTCCTTCTATCGCGATGACTTCAGCCAGTCGGGCTTGAGCCGCGGCGTGCGCCCCTCGCGGATCCCGTTCGATGTCGAGGGTGCCGACATCCTTCTGGTCGACGACGTCCTCAATACGGGGCGCACGGTGCGTGCGGCGATGAACGAATTGTTCGACTATGGCCGGCCCGAGCGCATCGACCTGGCAGTGCTGATCGACCGCGGCGGGCGCGAGCTGCCCGTTTCCACGACGCTGGTCGGTCGCACGATCGAGGTGCCGGCGGACGTCAGCGTGGTGCTCTCGCGCGACGATGACCGGCGCCTGCACCTGCGCCTGGAAGAGGATGCGGGTAGCTGAGCCATGCAGCTGCGTAGTGTGAGTCCGCAACTCAACAGCGAAGGCGAGCTCCATCACCTGCTGTCGATCGAGGGTCTGCCCCGGCCCCTGATCGAACGCATCCTGACGACCGCCGACGGTTTCATCGCCGTGGGTACGCGCGAGGTAAAGAGCGTGCCGCTGCTGCGCGGGCGCTCGGTCTTTAACCTGTTCTTCGAGAATTCCACGCGCACCCGAACCACCTTCGAAATTGCTGCCAAGCGCCTAAGTGCCGATGTCTATAACCTCAACATTGCCGCATCGAGCACTGCCAAGGGCGAGTCGCTGCTCGATACGATCGACAATCTCACGGCCATGCAGGCCGATATCTTCGTCGTGCGCCACTCGCAGGGCGGCGCCCCCTACCTGATCGCCCGCCACCTCGCCCCGCACGTGCACGTGGTCAATGCCGGCGACGGCCGACATGCGCATCCGACCCAGGCCCTGCTCGACCTGTACACGATCCGCCACTACAAGGGGGCGTTCGAACCGCTGTCGGTGGCGATCGTCGGCGACATCCTCAACTCGCGCGTCGCGCGCTCCGACATCCACGCCCTGCTGACCATGGGCGTGAGCGACCTGCGCGCGGTCGGGCCGCTCACGCTGTTGCCGACCGGCCTCGAGGAGCTGGGCGTGCGCGTGCACACGCGCCTGGAGGAGGGCATCCGCAATGCCGATGTCATCGTCATGCTGCGGCTGCAAAACGAGCGCATGCGCGGCGCCCTGCTGCCCAGTGCGCAGGAGTACTTCCGCAATTACGGCCTGACGACGCAGGCGCTGGGCCACGCCAAGCCCGACTGCATCGTCATGCATCCGGGACCGATGAACCGTGGCGTCGAAATCGATTCCACCGTCGCCGACGGACCGCACAGCGTGATCCTGCCGCAGGTGAGCTTCGGCATCGCGGTGCGCATGGCGGTGCTGTCGATGGTGGCATCCTCGCAGCGGGCGGAGTTCCGATGAATAGCGCCCTGGCAATCGAAAACGGCCGGGTGATCGATCCGGCGACGGGCCTGGACGCGACTGCCGGCGTTTACATTGCCGATGGGCGCGTTGCGGCCATCGGCGTGCCGCCGCCGGGATTTGCAGCGCAGCGCGTGATCGACGCCCGCGGCCTGATCGTGGCTCCCGGCCTGGTCGATTTGTGCGCGCGCATGCGCGAGCCCGGGGCCGAGGGTGCGCTGCGCGGCGAAATGCGTGCCGCGCTCCGCGGCGGCGTCACCGGCGTCGTGTGCCCTCCCGATACCGAGCCGCCGCTCGATGAGCCGGGGCTGGTGCGCATGCTGCGCCAGCGCTCGCGCGAGGCCGCTGGTGCGCGCCTGTACCCGCTGGGCGCCCTGACCGCCGCCTTGGGGGGCGAGACCCTGGCCGAAATGCACACCCTGGCCCAGGTGGGTTGCGTGGCCTTCTGCCAGACCGGGGCCCTGCCTGCCAACCACGGCACGCTGCTGCAGGCGCTGCGATACGCGCGCACCTTCGATCTGCACGTCTGGCTGCGCCCGGTTGACGCCTCGCTGGTGGGCGATGGGGTTGCCGGCGAGGGCGGGCTGAGCGCGCGACTGGGTCTGCCGGGCATCGGCATTGCCGCCGAGACCGTGGCCCTGCACACCATCTTCGAACTGCAGCGCGCTAGCGGCACGCGCATCCATATCTGCAGGCTGTCCACGGCCGACGGCGTGGAACTGGTGCGCGCCGCCAAACGCGAAGGCCTGCCGGTGACCGCCGACGTCTCGATGCACCATGTCCACCTGGTCGATCAGGACATCGGCTACTACGATACCAATTGCCGTCTCGATCCGCCCTTGCGCACGCATGCCGACCGCGCTGGCATTTGCCGAGGTCTGGCGGACGGCACGATCGATGCCGTGTGCTCGGACCATACCCCCGTGTCCTTGGAAGACAAGCTGCTACCCTTTGGCGAAGCGCGTTGTGGCGCGAGCGGACTGGAGACGCTGCTGCCCTTGACGCTGGAGTGGGCGCGGGCGCATGGCCTGCCGCTGGTGCAGGCGCTGGCTGCGGTGACCAGCGCGCCGGCACGCATCCTGGCCGAAGATACGGGGACGCTGCAGCCCGGGCGCAAGGCCGACGTGGTGGTGTTCGACCCACAGGCATGGTGGATCGTGGATGCCGAATCGCTGGTGAGCAGCGGCAAGAACTCGCCCTTTGCCGGACAGCGCCTGACGGGGAGGGTGCGCTATACCCTGGTGGGCGGCGAAGTGCGCTTCGAGGGCGTCCAATAGGCCCCGGCGCCCGGCAAGGTTCCTGCAAAGACATGTCGACGACCCGTGCCCGCTTGCCCGATCGCCTGCTGCGCGGCGCGCTGGTAGTGCTGGCGCCGCTCGCGTTTGCCTTCATCGTGGCGCACATCCTCTGGGGCATGCTGGTGGCGCTGGTGCTCTTTCCGCTGCTGCCAAGCGGCGCCAACGATGCACTGGTGAAATTCTGGTCCCGCATTCTCCTCGTTGCGCTAGGGATCCGCCTCGAGCTGCAGCGCGATCCCGAGGCCGCCGACATCGATGCGACGCGCGGAGCGCTGCTGCTCATCAACCACGTGTCTTGGGTGGACGTTTTCGTGGTTGCCGCGGTGACGCCAGCGCGCTTTGTCGCCAAGTCCGAAATCGCGCGCTGGCCAGTACTGGGCCGCTTCGCGGTCGCGGTGGGAACGGTATTTGTCGAGCGCGGAAGGCGGCACGCGGTGGCCCACGTCAACCATACGGTAACGGCGCGCTTGCGTGCCGGGCAGTCGATTGGCATATTCCCCGAGGGCACCACGACCGACGGCTCGCGGCTGCTGGTCTTTCACGCCAACCTGGTGCAGGCGGCGCTGGCCGCCCCGGCGCCGGTGATTCCCCTGGGACTGCAGTACCGGCAGGACGGCCTGCCGTCGACCGCCGCCGCCTACATCGGTGACACGAACCTGGGCCAATCGCTGTGGCGGATACTGCTCGCACCGCGCTTGACGGCGCGGCTGCACTGGCTGCCGGCAGTTCCCTGCGAAGGGCGCACGCGCCAGGCCATCGCCGGGCGGGCACGCGAAGCCATCGGCGCAGCCCTGGCGCTGCCCGAGGTCACTGCGGCCGACGAATCTGCGGACAGGCAACCTGATAGACCGCTCGCGACGGCCAGCTGATCGCCGTCAGCTGGCCGCCCCAGACGCAGCCCGTGTCGATGCCGATGGCGTCCTCGCGCAGCAGCAGCCCGAGCGTCGACCAGTGGCCAAAGATGATGGTGGTACCGCGGCTGGCGCGCTGCGGATGGTCGAACCATGGCACCCAGCCGTCCGGCGCGCTGTCGACGCCGCCCTTGAGCTTGAGATCCATCGCGCCCTCGAGCGACAAGAAGCGCAGGCGCGTGAGCGCGTTGAGGATGCAGCGTAGGCGATCGGCGCCGGCCAGGGTCTGGCTCCATTGCAGCGGCCGGTTGCCGTACATGGTGGCGAGGAAAGCGCGGTAGTCGGGTGCGCGCAGGCGCTGCTCGACCTCGTGGGCGAGCGCCAAGGTCTGCTCGACGCTCCACTGCGGCAGCACGCCGGCATGCACGAACAAGGCGCCGTCGGCAAGATGCGCCAGCGGGCGTGCCCGCACCCAGTCGATGAGCTCCTGGGCTTCGGGCGCATCCAGGATCTCCTGCATCGTGTCGTCGTCATGGGCGGGCCGGATGCCCGCGGCCACGGCCAGCAGGTGCAGGTCGTGGTTGCCCAGCACGGCCACCGCGCGATCGCCCAGCGCGCGCACCTTTCGCAGGGCGCCGAGCGAATCGGGACCGCGATTGACCAGATCGCCCACGAAAACCAGGCGCTCGTGCGCGGGAATCCTCGCCAGCAGTTGGTCCAGGCTGGCAGCGCAGCCCTGCAGGTCACCGATCGCGATCAGGCTCATGGGGAAGCGGCGCTCCTGGGAAACTGCGCCCGGTCTTGCGCTAGGGCGCCGGCGCCAGCAGCGCCTCGATATCCTCGGCGCCGAGCGCACGCGCCAGGCCCGCTTCGTCGCCCAGCAGCGCCTGCGCCAGGCGCGCTTTTCGTGCCTGCAGCACGCGCATGCGCTCCTCGATGGTCCCGGCGCATAACAGTCGGTAGACGAATACCGGCTTGTCCTGGCCGATGCGGTGGGCGCGATCGGTCGCCTGCGCCTCGACCGCCGGGTTCCACCACGGATCGTAGTGGATCACGGTGTCGGCGGCGGTCAGGTTCAGCCCCGTGCCCCCGGCCTTGAGGCTGAGCAGGAACAGCGGCACCTCGCCGCCCTGGAACTGTTCCACCGCCTTGGCGCGGTCGCGCGTGTCGCCGGTGAGCAAGGCGTAGCGCTGCCCGCGTTCTTCCAGGGCCTGCTCGATGAGCGAGAGCATCGAGGTGAACTGGGAAAACACGAGCACCCGGCGCCCCTCGACCAGCAGGCCGTCGAGCATCTGCAGTAGCAGTTCGAGCTTGGCCGACTCGCTCACCTTGCGCGCGCTCGCCAAGCCCACCAGACGCGGATCGCAGCAGACCTGCCGCAGCTTGAGCAGGGCATCGAGCACGACCACCTGGCTGCGGTCGAGTCCTTGCTCGGCCAGCGCAAGGCGTACCCGGTCGTGCATGCTGGCCCGTACTGCCTCGTAGAGGTCGCGCTGCCCGCCTTCGAGCGCCACAAAGCGTTCGATCTCGGTGCGCGGCGGCAGTTCGGGCGCGACCTCGTCCTTGCGCCGGCGCAGCACGAACGGGCGGATGCGCCCCGTCAGGTGCAAGCGCCGCGCCTCGTCGCCGCGCTTTTCGATCGGCACGCGGTACAGGCGCGAAAAACTGGCCTGGTCGCCCAGCAGCCCAGGGGCCAGCCAGTCGAACTGCGCCCAGAGTTCGCCCAGGTGGTTCTCCAGCGGCGTGCCGGTCAGCGCCAGGCGGTGCGTGGCCTTGATCTGGCGTATGGCGCTGGCGGCCTGCGTGCGCGGGTTCTTGATGTTCTGCGCCTCGTCGACGATCAGCAGGTGAAATTCGCGTGTGGCGAGCTGTTCGATGTCGCGGGCGAGCAGGGCGAAGCTCGTGACCACGAGGTCGCATTGGCCGATGCGCTCGAAGTCGCGCCAGCGGTCGGTGCCATGCAGTTGCAGGGCACGCAGTCCGGGCACGAAGCGCGCCGCCTCGGCGATCCAGTTGTGTACGAGCGAGGTCGGCGCAATCACCAGCGCGGGTTTGAGCAGGCGCCCCTGCTCCTTCTCCAGGCATATGTGCGCCAGGGTCTGCAGCGTCTTGCCCAGGCCCATGTCGTCGGCAAGCAAGCCGCCCAGGCCATATTCGCGCAGGAACTGCAGCCAGTTGAGCCCGGCGCGCTGGTAGGGTCGAAGCTGCGCCTGCAGCCCCTGCGGCACGGTGGCCGCCTCGACGTGGGCAAAGTTGGCCAGGCGCTGGGCAAAGCGGCGCAGGTCCGGCGCGCCGACCCAGGTCAGGTTGCCGCGATCGGCCAGCGTGACGACGCGCGCCAGGTCGAGCTTGGACAGCCGCAGCATGCGGGCCGCCCGCGAAACGCGCACGCCGGGCGGCCGCGGGCGGCGCGCCGGTCCGCGGCGACGGGCATCGCCGAGCTCGACCAGCGTATCGAGCAGCGGCGCCACGCGCTCCCAGGGCAGGCGGATGATGTGCTTGGGATCGATGCGCACCTGCAGCACGCGCCCGGCCGCGCCGGCGTCGCGCGCGCGCGCCGTCGGCGCCCGCGCGTCGGCCAGGGCCGACTCCAGCAGCGGCAGTAGCGGTACGCGCTTGTCGCCGAGCTTTAAGCCCAGCTCCAGGTCGAACCAGTCCTGCCCGGGCACCTCGTGTAGCGCCATCTCCAGATCGTTGATCTCGACGATCTGCCAGGGGAAGTCCTCGTCGACCTCAACCTCCCATCCCTGCTTGCGCCAGTTTTGGACGCTCTCCTCCATGACTTGCACGGCGGCGTCGTCGCGGATCTGGAACGCCGATTCGCAGCTGCGGCGCCCCTGCGGCGCATACGGGAAGGACCAGGGTGTGGCGCCGTCGGCCTGCAACTGGGCGATGACGCGCTCGACCTGCCGAACGTCGGGCGCGGCGTCGACCGTTTCGCCGTCAACCACCAGCAAGCTCGGGGCACGCTGCAGCGGCACCAGGATCCCGTCGATGCGCAGCGAGACGTAGAGCGCCGCATTGGGCGGCTGGCTGTTGGCGGGAGTGCCTTCCGGCGCCTGTGCGCGCGATGCGCCCAGTCGTACACAAACGGTCCCCATGCCGTGGGCGATCCGATACTGGCTAGCCGGCGCCTCGGCTGCGGGTTCGTCCGGCGCCTCGGCCAGCGCGGTCCAGGGGCGGGCAAACGAGGGTGGCTCGGCCGGCGCGACCGCCTCGCCCCATTGTGGCTGCCACTGCAGCAAGGCCGCCGCCGCGTGCTTGCATAGGTGGCCGATGGGGCAGGAGCAGTGCGATTCGATCTCCACCTGGGCGCCTGCGCTCTTGCGCGTCATGCGCACGCCGACCTGGTAGCGGCGCTGTTCGGCGCCCGTCTCTTGGTCGGATTCCTTGGGCCAGGAGCCGCGCACCTGGGCGCGCAGTTCGATGGCGTTGCTCGAGGTGACTTCGAGTTCGAGCGAGGAAACGCGCCCGGCCTGCATCACCTCTCGTCCGCGCTGCAGGTTTCGTCCGTGAAAACTTCGTTCGAGATCGCGCGCGGTGGGCAGGAACGGGGCAACGTCGTTGCTGCGGGCCGCGCGCATCAAGAACCTCCCCCAGCGGGGCCCGGGTCCGAAGTGTCCGAGACCGCGCTGGGCTCTTGCGCACGGGTCCGCTTGTCGACCTGCGCCCGCCGCGGCAGCATGCGCCAGAGCCGGCTCGGAAAGAGAAAGACGCCCAGGTACAGCGCCGTGACGATCAGGAAGCCGCCAAAACTGGCATAGTCGGGCACGCCAAGGCGCCACAGGATCGTGCCTGCCAGGCCCAGCGCGACGTTGGCACCGAGCAGCCAGACAAGGCTCTGGCCGGCGTTCCATCCCCGGCGCAGCAGCACGTGATGGACGTGTCCCCGATCGGGCAGGGCCGGATCGCGGCGGCGGATGATCCGGCGCAGGGTCACGGTCAGCAGATCCAGAAGAACGAGGCCCACGACCCAGAGCATCACGACCGGAGGGACGTGCGCGCCGGGGCGCTGCGTCAGACCGACCGAGAACCAGGCCACCACGAAGCCCAGGATCAGGCTGCCGGTGTCGCCCATGAAGGTCCGGCGGGCTCCGCGCCAGGGATGGGGCACGTTAAAGAGCAAGAATCCGCCCACCGCGCCCAGCAGCACCAGCAGAAACTTGCTGGCATTGACGTCGTCGAGCATCGAGGCAAACAGCGCGAAGAAGCCCAGCACGCAAAACGCCAGTCCTCCCGCCAGGCCGTCCATGCCGTCGAGCATGTTGAAGCCGTTGATCACCGCGACCGTCGCAAAGACGGTCAGCGGTATGCCCCAGTTCTTTAGCTCGAAGGAGCCGCGCGCAAACAGGTCGCCCAGATCCACGAGATAGTGGCCGGCCCACGAGGTCATCAACAAGGCAGCGACTATTTGCACCCCGAGCTTGCCGCGCGGTGATACCTCCCCGAGATCGTCCAGCAGGCCGACCGCCACCAGCAGCGCCATGGCCACGAGCAGGACCGCGTACTGCGACACGACCGGCGCGGAAAACAGCAAGGTTGCAACAAAACTCAAGGTAAGCGCGATGCCCCCGGTGAGCGGGATCGAATCGCCGTGACGCTTGCGCCCGCCGGCATGATCGATCAGACCGAAACGATGGGCCGGCCGGCGCAGCCAGACGATCAACAGCGCCGTGAGCAGGCAGGCAACCAGGGCTTGAACAAGAAAGGTCACGTAGGTTTTATCGGTCCGGACGCAGTGTGTAACTGCGCATTATGCCGAGATTTTGGATTTCCCGGCAGAGGGCCGCCGGGACCGGCGGCGAGCCGCTTTGGCGGCCCCTGACTCAGCGG
>OKRD01000137.1 GCA_900290335.1 Burkholderiales bacterium
ATCGAACCTGCGACCCTTGGCTTCGGAGGCCAATACTCTATCCCCTGAGCTACGGGCGCCTGGCGGAAGTTTACCTGCTGGCAACGCGCCGCTGGCACCCGGCGCAAATACCGGCGCATTCTTCCCGCGCCTTGACCCAGTGCAAGACGCGCCCAGGACGCGGGCAAATATAATCTGGCGCCGCATGCCGAGTATGGAGCCGTTGATGAAAACCCAGAGCACCCTAGCAAGCTTTTTCCCGGCGCCGCTGCTGCGGATCCTCGTCGCCGCGGTGCCCATCGCGATCGTCTGCTACTTCCTCTCGGGGCTGCACGACCGGCCCGCGCTGGCCGGCACGATGAGCGCGGAGGCGGTGGCTGCGCGCCTGCAACCGGTCGCGCGCCTGGCGCTCGCCGAACCGGCGGCGGCGCCCGCCACCGGGGCGGCGGCCGCGCTCAAGACGGGGCAGGCGGTGTACGCCGAAACCTGTGGCGCCTGCCACGGGGAGGGCATCGCGGGAGCGCCGAAGTTTGGCGACAAGAAGGCCTGGGCCCCGCGCATCGCGCTTGGCTTCGACACCCTGGTCAAACACGCGATCGAGGGCTTTACCGGCAAGGAGGCGACGATGCCGCCCAAGGGCGGAGGCAACTTCGAGGACATCGAGGTGGCCCGGGCCGTCGCCTACATGGCCAACAAGGCCGGCGCATCGTTTGCTGAACCCGCAGGAGCGGCCAAGAAATAAGCAAGAGAAGGCGCGCCCGGCCGCACGCTTGCCCTTACGGGGAGCGCGCCAGCGCCGTCACCGTTGCCAGCACTGATCGACGACGGCCGGGCCGGCCGCGGCACCGCCGACGATGTCGCCCTTGGCCCCGGTGTTGTCAATGGTCAGCTGGTCGCACTGGGCGTCGGTAAAGCCGAGGTTGGCCGTCGCGGGACAGCCGGCACCATCGCCGCAGGGAGTCGCGGTCAACAAGAAACCGCCGGTCGCGGTGTTCGCGCCCGAGATGCAGTACGTGGTCGTGTTCGAATCCATGGGCGAGACCGCAACGCAGGCGGCGGTACCGGCGAGGATCGGCAAGGGAAAGTTGCCGAAGCCATCGGCGTAGGCGCCATTGACGGTGTAGTAGCGCTCCATCGCCTGGGAGGTCTGCAACAGCACCGCCTTGGCAGCGGCGCGCTGCGCGCGGACAATGTAAACGGAGTACGAGGGGATTGCGATCGCGGCCAGGATCGCGACGATCGCGACCGCGATCAGCAGGTCGGTCAGGGTGAAACCACGCGCTGCCGGCTCTTGCTGCAGCTGCGCGCGTGGCGTCATTGGCCTCGCTGGCCGCACCGCGCCGGCTTCATGGCTTGGCCGCACCCCAGGTGCGGTCACTGGACGCTCTCATGCCAGGAGATGCGGCCGGGGATCGGCAGGCCGCCCTGCAGGTGCCAGATGTTGCTGTTGTTGACCGTGCCGCCGCCCCCGGTGCCGACGCCCGTACCGGTACCCGTGCCCGTACCTCCCGAGCCCGTCGTGCCGCTCCCGCCGCCGCCGCCGCCGTTGCCCGAGGCGTACACGTTGAGCGTCGAGTGCTGGCTGATCAGGGTCAGGCCCTTGACGCAGCCGATCATGGTCGCGAGCGCATCGTAGGCGGTGTTGTTGGCCGTATCGACGAGGAAGTTCAGGCCGCCATCGCCGTTGAACGCATTGAGGGCGTAGATGAACCCGCCGCAACCGCCGTTGCAAGGCTGCGGGTTGGGAATCACCGTGGAAAACAGCAGCATGTTGCCGATCAGGAAAGGTTCGCTCAGCGCACGCTCGCCGCTGCCCGGAAAGTCGACGTACCAGCCGTCTTTGACCGTCAGGTCGACCACTGCATAAGGCGTCTGGATGTTCTCATTGCCGCTGCCGTCGGCTGCGGCCGCCACCTGCTGCGGCACCAGGGTGCTGCGCAAGGTTGCGGTGATCGGGCTGCCCTGGTCCTGGATGGCGTATACGCTTTGCGTGGTCAGGTTGGCCGCGTCGCCGTTGGCAAACAGCCGCCCCGTCACGAAGTACACCAGGTAGCCGTTGACGCTGCCAATCGAGGGGCCAAGATTGGGCGGCGTGATGATGGGCTGCGGCACACCGGCCGACGTCGTGGCGGTGAAGAGCGGCGCCGGGGTCATCGAGGCGCTGGTGTAGGCGACGGCCCAGTTGGCCGGGTTCGGCGAGCTCAGGTCAAACTTCCACAGGTGGCCCAGCAGGTCGCCGGCATAGACGAAGTCCGTGGTGCCATTCATGTCCAGGTCGAGCAGCGTCGGCGAGCCCAGTCCGTTGTTGGCGTTGGCCCCGCTGCACGGCGCAGCCGTTCCCGGGCTCGCGCCCGAAGTGTCGATCGTGCGCACCAGGCCATCGGACAGGCGCACGATGTAGAGCACCGCGCAGCCGCGGCCGCTCAGATAGCCGTTGCCAAAAACCGCCGCCCAGTCGCCGTTGTTCAGGCGCGCGATGATCGGCCGGCCGATCGTGTAGCCCAGGTTCGGGTCGCCGTTGCCGAACGGCGCCGCCGACCCGTCCATGTCCCACAAGACGTTGGACGCACCAAAGGACTGCGGGTTGGTAACGTCCAGGGCAAAGACCCCGGGCCCACCGGCACCGGTCGTGCCCACCAGGACGCTGTGCCACGCCGCGGGGCTCGCACCGGCAGCGAAATACGCGTCACCGACAAACACCGGGCCGTCGACGTAGAAGCTGTGCAGGTAGCTGGGGTTGTCAAGGGCGCTCAGGTTGGGGATCACGCTGTGCGGCACGTAGGCGAAGACCTCGTTGCCGCTGGTCGCGTCAAACCCATGCAGCATGCCGTCGTTGGCCCCGGCGTACACCATCTGCAGCCTGCCCGGCGAGGCCTTGAAGGCCAGGAAGTTGGCGTAGCCGTTGGGCCCCGAGCCCTCCGGAAGTACCGCGTAGCCGAAGTTTTCGTCCCATGAGAACAGCGGGTTGGAATCAACGATGTCGCCCAGGACCGTAACAGGGCGGTTACGGAAGTTTCCGCCGCGGCGCTGCTCGTTGCATGCATCTCCCAGCAGATAGTTGACGACCGCGGTCTGCACCGTCTGCAACACGCCAGCGCAGCCTGAATTCAGCGTCGCACCGTTGGCACCGAAATACCCGAGTAGGCCGTTGGTGCCTAGGCTGGAGGGACTAAACGCAATTCCCGGGCTGCCGGCAATCGGCAGGCCGCCGGCGGGCAGCCCGCTGGAGGCGGTAAACACCGCACGATTGCCGCTGCTGAAGGCAGGGATGCTCGAGGCAGTGGTCTGCCAGACGGGCGGCGTTATCACGTTGCCGTTGGGATCGAGCAGATAGGCCGTGACCGTGCCGTGCCAGTCCGAGCCATCGTAACTGGCGACGTAAAGGGCGGTTGTCGCGGTGAGCGCGGCAGAGCTTCCGGCCGCAGCGGTGTTGCCACGCGTTTGCCCCTCGATGCGCTGAATGATTGCGCCCATGGCGTTGACCAGGTCCTGCGGCGACGAGGCGCTGAAGGCGTTGCCGCGGCTGTTGATCGCCGCATGCCACAGGTCGTAGACGTTGCCATTGCCCGCGAGGTTGCCGGCCCCGCCGAACCCGCCGCCGCTGGCATTGGGGTCCACCGGCGGCCAGGTGCAGATGGTCGGCGAGACGCAATTGGGCGCCGCGGTGAGCAGGTTGTTGTAGGCCGCGCCCAAATGCGCATTGCCGCTCCACACCAGTCCCGGCAGGGACAAAAAGCCGGTCAGGCCCACCCCAACCGTGAAGTTGACCATATGCGGCCAGGTTGCCGGGTCGTTGCTCGGATTCCAGTACTGCCAGGTTGGATCGTTCGTGGCTCCGGTGGCCGCGTTGCTGGTGCTCGTGTCCGTGATATAGGGCGGAACGAAGAACCCGGTCAGGTCCGGGCGCAGGTTGGTCGACCAGTAGTAGAAGGCGATATCGGCCAGACCGCCCTCGTCGATCGCGCTGTCGCCGCCGCCAACGCCGTCGCCGTAGATCGTGGTCGAGGCGGCCACCGTCGAGGGCACGTAGGAGGTTCCATCGGGAAACGTCGTGGCCGCAGCGTCAACGTTGCCGCACTGCAGCCCGCCGCAGAAGTTTGTCTGGCCGTTCTCGCTGCCCGTGTTCCACAGCCCATCGGTCAGCGTGATATTGAAGTTCTCGACGCACAGCAGGTCATTGCCAGGGACCGTGGGCGACTGGTTGGGATCGACCCCGTATGGCCCATTGGGGCCAAGGCTGGCGTTGCGAAAGTACTCGCCGGCCCGCCACCAGGCCACCCGGGTGGGCGTGGAATTGGCGGCGGGGATCTGGAATAGCCAGTTGTAGAAGTCCCTCTTGTGCTGGCCCGTGAACCGGCTGATCCGGTCGTTGAAACGCGTACCGCGCCAGCCGATGCAATTGGTGCCGGTAAAACTGTCGGCGCAGGAGTTGAGCGCCTGCCAGGCAATGCGCACATTGGCCAGGCTCGGATCCTGCATGGCCTGCGCCGCGGCCGATACCAGCGCGAGGTGGCGCGTGCGGTAGAACGAGTACCAGTTGGCGAAGTTCTGCCGCTCGTCGCTGTTGCCCGGACCAGAGGTCGCGGAAACGATGACCTGCTGGAAACACGCATCCGGCGGTGGCGCCTGTGTCGGATCAGGGGGCGAGCAGCCGGCTCCGCCGACATAGACGTTGTAATACGCTGGGCCGACATTGCCCGTGGCCGATTGCGGGAGGCCGCCGCCTGGCTGGTAGGACAGGGTGGGCGTATACGAGGTGGCCAGGTTGGTCAAACCCTGGTCGGGGTTGAAGCCGTCGTAGTAGGCCGCGGCGAAGGACGTCAGTGCGTACCCCTGCGTCTGCGGCACCGGTTGGCCGCCCGCATCCGGCGGCGTCTGGTAGATGGTATTGGAGTTGTAGTACGCGGCGTTGTACGAGCTTGCGGCGTACGCCGCGCTTTGGCCGTACAGCTGCCCTATGAAGTCCGGCACGTAGGCCCACGTCATCGAGCCCGAATCGTCGATCGTCAGCACGATGTTCGCCGGCGGCGCGCCCGCCACCAGCATCGGCACCTGCGAGATCGAGTATTGCGCGAGGCCGGGCGCACACCAGGACATGCCCAGGAGCAGGCCGAGCAGCGGCCTCAGCATCGGGCGCAGCAGCGTGCGGCTAGTTGCAGTCATGGACGAGCTCATCGAGTTCCCCTTTGCCACGCTCTCAGTAATACGCGACATACGACACCAAGGTAACCGCAGTGTTCCGGCTCAGGCCGTAGCCGCGCGCGGTGACGTGCGCCACCTTGATGGTCGCGGGCTGCGCAGGAAGCCCTGCCTGCGTGACGACCTGCCCGGCAAAATTGAATCCCTCGGCGATGCACTGCGGCGGTTGCGACCATTCCGGATTGACCCTCATCGTGACCGGCAAGGTGGTGCTGATGTTGGCGGCGGACCAGTCGGTACTGGGGTTGTCGCCGATCCACGTGCTGCCGGCAGCCGGCGCGGGCAACATGCCAGGGACCGAGTTGTCGAAGGGCGGGGAGTTGCTCTGGATGTAGTGCTCGCAATAGCGCAGCATGGTCTCGGCCGCGTCCATGGCCCGCGCACGGTCGCGGGCGTTGCCGGCGATACGCTCATCCTGCGTTGCCACCGAATAGGCCGAGGCGCCTAGCAGGGCCAGCACCACTAGGATGACGAGGCCGATGATCAGGGCCACGCCGCGCTGGCCCCCCGGCGACGGGATTGCCGAGCCCAGCGGCCGGCCAATACTAGGCAGTGGCGTTGGCAGTGGAGTCATGGTCGTAGTCCTCATTGCAAGCGATCGCGCAAGGCGCCCGTGGCGGTGAATACCTGCCGCAATCTCGTGTCCGGCGCCGTGACGTTGACGCCGCAAAAGGGCAGCGTCTGCGGCGCATCCACCGCGCCCAACTCATCTCCCGCGACCATCAGCGAGACCCGCATGCTGACGACGTTGGGCCAGGCATTGTTGAGACTCACCTGATCGGCGGTCTGGAAAAGAATGTTGCCCCCGCCGGCAACGCCATAGACCGCGCACAGGTTCTCGACGTGATCGATGATCTCCTCGGCTGCACCGACCACGGCCGAATAGCGGTACAGCGCCGGCGGGCGCACGTTGCCGGGAAACTGGCCCACGTAATAGCTGACCTCGTCGAAGGCCTGGACGCTGGGCATCGCCGTCATCGTCAGGGCGGGCTGCAGCGGAAGCGTGAGCGCGGTGGAATTGTTCGGCGGGTTGCCGTTGACGGTATTGCCGTTCACGTCCTGGGCGCGATGGTCGATTTCCACCCCACCGGCCACCACCGCCCCGTTCGCCGGGCAGGCCGCCGGCGATGTGTCCGGTGCGTTGGACACGCGCAGCGCTGTGGCCATCGTGCAGCTCGAGACCATCAGGAGCGAATCGGTCGTGATCTTGCCGCAGTTGTTGGCCAGAAAGATGGCGGGGATGGCCGGGTCGGGGTCCCTGACCATTGCCAGCGGCGCACTGGTCGCGATGGGCAGCACCAGCACGTCGCCGGCAGTGCGCGGGATGGTGAGCCCCGGCGGCGGCGGCCAGGAAACCGCGGCTCCCGGCTGGTACGAGGTGGCCGAGTAGCCGAGCACCACCAGGCCAAGCGAGCTCATCGTCAGCGGGGGCGGCGAGGTGACGGGCAGCGGCGGAGGATTGGCGATCTCGTTGATCTGCGGAGGCGCGTAGGTTTGCAGGGAGATGCGCGAACCGCAGCCGATATAGCCCACCTGGCGAACGTCGCGCAGTATCGCGTCGGTGCCAAAGCGCCCGGCCTCCTGGATGCGCGACGTGGACTTGCTGGTGCGATAGGCTCCGCGCGAACCCAGGTACACGTACAGCACCGCGCCGACGATGAGCAGGCCGATCGTCATGCTCACCATGAGCTCGACCATGGTGAGACCGGCCTGCACCTGCCGGCGCGAGGCGCAGCGCCGCCCAAGCGTGCATGCGTCGGGCGCCGCTGGCTTCTCAATAGGCACTGGATAGCCCCGTGACGATGGTGAACTGGCCCAGCAGGCTGGTCGCGTTCGACGTAGCGGCGGCGCTGGCACGCGCATCGTTCCAGAACACGTCGATCTGCACGGGGGTGGGCAAGGTACCCACCGGCGCTGGCGTCCAGACGTGAACGCAGGGCAGCTGGTTGCCATTGCAGGGCACGGCCTGCGCCGCCACCCCAGCCGGCAGGGTACCCAGCTCGCTGCGCAGCCAGTCCTGCATCGATGGGGGCGAGGCGCCGGCCCAACTGGCGGGCGTGAACGCGCCGTAGAAGCTGCCAGTGGTGTTTGCCGGATTGGCAGCGGCAACGTCTGCGCGCATACGATCGGCCAGGTCCCCGGCCAATATTGCGGCCTGCGAGCGTAAGGCCGATCCCTGGTTGACCTGCATGCCGCGCAGCTGCAGGCCGGCTAGTCCCAGCAGGCCGATCGACAGCAGCACGATAGCCACCAGAATCTCGATGAGCGTCACGCCGCGCTGCTTGCCGGCGAGCGCACGGCGCTTGACGGCCGTGACCGGTGGTTCCGGTGCTTGCATGGTTGCCTCCAAGGCAGAGGATGTTGGCATGATCACTTCTTCATGGCGTCGTGCAACTCGCCATCGGGTTCTCGTTGTTGTCCAGCGGCGCGCCCGGCGGGTTGAACGGCTGGTCGGCAATGCGCACCCGGCCCGACAAGGCAACGGTCACGCCCTTGGACTTGGTCGCATCGACGCCATCGGCACAGAAGATGAAATTGGCGGCGGCGCCATTGTTTACCAGGCGTCCCGTAGCATCGAAGCCGATTTGGTTCGTGCTGCCGTAGTTGGTCATCGTTCCTGACAACGGCGCGCCGACCTGCAGCGGCACCGTGGTCGATCCCGGCGCGCAGCACTCGACCCAGCCCCCGGACCAGTTGGGGCCGTTGGTGCTCGTGATATTGATTTGTACCCCCTGCTTCACGGCTTCGCTGCGGGCCATCGAGAGCGTTGCCACAAACTGGTTGCTGGCCGCGTCCAGGCGATTGAGCTGCAGCGAGCTTTGCAGGGACGGCACGGCGATCGCGAGCAGTATTGCGGCCACCGAGATGACGACCAGCAGTTCGACCAAGGTGAACCCTGCACTGCTGCGCACTCCGAAGTCCTGCCGACGCATGTCGCCCCTGGAAAGCAAGCCCTTGCGCAGCTGGCCTGGCCCGGCGGGCCACCGCGTCTGCGTTTGGGTAGGGCATTATTTCAATCCGGCGGGCCGCTTCCAGTCCCGCACCGCTCCTCCGGTCGGTCCGGCGCGACGAACGGACAGCTTGCGGCGCCCCTGTTGCTTTTCTTGCCAGGGTTTGACAAGGCGGGGCGCCGGGCGCCGCACCGTTTTCTAGATAGCCTGCGGGTCGACCTCGATGCCCCAGCGCAGTACTCCGCGGCTGCCCAGTGCCCGCACCAGCGGCAGCCAGGCATCGAGGAAAGCGTGCAGGTCGGAGCGACGCCTCGACTCCACTAGCAGTTGACCGCGCGATTCGGATGCGAGCCGCGCCAGGGGCATGGGCACGGCGTCGAAGAGCGTGACCGCTTGCGCCTGGGGCAGGCCCTCCTGCAGGGCCGCGCAGCGGCGCAAGAACTCCAGCGCCTGTTCCATCGTGCGTGCTGCGGAAGTGAGCAATGCGAGATGAACGAAGGGCGGCATGCGCGCGGCGCGGCGCTCTTCGACCTGCTCCTGGGCAAATTCGCCGAAGCTGTGCCGGGCGAGCGCCGCAAAGAGCGGGTGCTGCGGATAGCGGGTCTGGATTAGCACGCGGCTTGCCTGCCCGGCACGGCCGGCGCGCCCCGCGACCTGCATCAAGACGGCAAACAGCCGCTCGGGCGCCCGAAAATCGGCGGCGACCAGTTGTGCGTCGGCATTGAGCACGCCCACCGTGCTCACCCGTCGAAAATCATGGCCCTTGGTGATCATCTGGGTGCCCACAAGAATGTCTACTGCGCCCGCGTGGACTGCGTCAAATGCGGCCCCCGCGCGGCTCGCGCCGCGCGCCCCTTGCGTGTTGTCGCGGTCGATGCGGGCGATACGCGCCTGGGGCCAGGTCTGGCGCACGCTCTCCTCGACCCGCTGGGTCCCCTGGCCGACGCCCTGCAGGTCTTGGTTGCCGCAATCGGGGCAGGCGGCCGGAACGCGCTTGCTCCAGCCGCAATGGTGGCAGCGCAGAGTCGCGCCCACCTTGTGATAGGCCGCGAAGGTATCGCAGCGCGGACACTTGGACAGCCATTCACAGGCCGCGCAGCGCAGTACCGGGGCAAAGCCGCGCCGATTGATGAATATCAGGGCCTGTTCGCCGCGGGCCAGGGTCAGGTCCAGCGCCGCGCGCAAGGGCGCGCTCAGTCCCTGCTCGGCCGGAAACCGCCGCAGGTCGATGGTTTCGATCACCGGAACTGCGCCCTCGGTGCTGGCGCGCTGCGCCAGCTCCAGCAGGCGATAGCGGCCGCATTGGGCCTGGTGCCAGGTCTCTAGCGATGGCGTCGCCGAGCCCAGCACCACCGGAATCGCCTCGAGCTGCGCGCGCTTGACCGCCAGATCGCGTGCCGAAAAGGGCACGCCGCCGTGGGACTTGAACGAGGAGTCGTGCTCCTCGTCGACCACGATCAGCCGCAGCCGCGGGATCGAGGCGAACACCGCCGTGCGCGTGCCCAGGATGATCTGCGCCTGGCCCCCGTGCGCCTGCACCCAGGCTAGTGCACGCTCGCGCGGCGCCAGGCCGCTGTGCAGGCTGATAACGCGGTGCCGCGCAAAGCGCTCGCACAGGCGTGCGTGCAGCTGGGGCGTGAGATTGATCTCGGGTACCAGCAGCAAGGCCTGCGCACCGTCGCTGCGCGCCAGGATCCGCTCGATCGCACCCAGGTAGACGTCGGTCTTGCCGCTGCCGGTGACGCCAAAGAGCAGGAACGGCGCAAATCCGCCCGAATCCGCGATCGCACCGATCGCTGCCTGTTGCTCCGCGCGTAGCGCGTGGCCCCGCACGAGCCCCGGGAGTGCGGGCAAGCCCGCGCTCGCGGCGCTTTGCCCGCTCGGCGCGCCCTGCGCGGCCGCGGCCGATGCGCGGGCACTGCGTGCGGTCGGTAAGCGCCGCAGCAGCGGAGGCAGGGCGGGCAGCGCCACCTCCCCCCAGCCAAAGTGGTAGTACTCGGCGGCGAAGCGGCACAGCTCTAGCCAGTTGCCGCCGAGGGTCGGACCCGCGATCCGTGGCCCCAGCGTTCGCAGGCGCGAATCCTCGAGCTCGCTGTGCGGCGCGAAGCCCACGACGATCCCCACCTGCCGGCGCTTGCCCACGGGCACCGCGCACAGCGACCCCACCTCGATCTGCGTAGCCGATGCTGCGCGGCCCTCGGCGGCATTCGGGGCTGCCGGCGGCTTCCCGTCCACGGCTGGCGGCCCATCCGCGAGCCGGTAATCCAGAGGTTGCGTGATCGGTACATCGACGATCACGCGGGCGAAGAGATTCCGCTGGGACAGGCCAGCGACATCGCGTGAAACTTCAGGATTTCGCCCTAACTCGTTAATTTTATTGCTCTCTCTGAGACGGGGATGCGCAGGCATGCCAGGAAGTGGATAACTATGTGGAAAACTCTTGCGCCTGCTCGCTAAGTGCCTGCCCTAGCGGGAATTTGACTGGGATGTGACCCTGGTCGTCCGTTATAAAGAGTCTTTATTTTCAATAGCTTGCAGAACGAAATCGAAGTCCGGGGCGGGTAACTTTGCGGAAAACCGCATGAATACGCGATCTGCCCAGTTTTGTGCATAAGTCAATACCTGTGGCTGCCAATGGAAAAAATCCGTGGCCTGTCGAACCGGTCTGCGGGGTGGGCACATACTGACCCCCCATATCGCTCAAGGCCTGAGTTTGCGGCTGTGGCTGTGGACCGTCTCGACCAGGGCTGCGACGACGTCGGGCGCAGTGAACTGCGAGATGCCGTGCCCCAGGTTGAAAACGTGACCGTCGACCCCGCCGTCCGCGCGCCGGGGCGCACCAAAGGCGTCGAGGACCCGCTTGGCCTCCTCGACGCTGGCCTGTGCCCCGGCCAGCAGCACCATGGGGTCCAGGTTGCCCTGCAGCGCGCAGCGTGTACCGATGCGTGCGCGCGCCTGCCCCAAGTCGACGACCCAGTCGACGCCGACCGCATCGCAGCCGGTGGCCGCGATGTCCTCGAGCCACAGTCCACCGCCCTTGGTAAAGACGATGCAGGGTACGCGCTCGCCATCGTGCTCGCGGTCCAGGCCACCGACGACCTGCGCCATGGTGGCAAGCGAGCAAGCCCGGTAGGCCGCGTCGGTCAGCACGCCACCCCAGGTATCGAAGAGCATCACGGCCTGCGCGCCGGCGCGAATCTGGGCGTTGAGATAGTCAGTGACCGCGCGCACGTTGACCGCCAGCAGCTGGCGCATGAGGTCGGCTCTTGTGTAGAGCATCGACTTGACGAGGCGAAAATCCTCGGAGCCGCCGCCCTCGACCATGTAGCAGGCCAAGGTCCAGGGACTGCCGGAAAAACCGATCAAGGGGATGCGATTGCTCAGCGCCTGGCGGATCGAACGCACGGCGTCGAGCACGTAGCGCAGGGACTGCTCGGGATCGGGTGCGGCCAGGGCGGCGACGTCGGCCTCACTGCGCACCGGGCGCGCGAATTTTGGGCCTTCGCCGTCGACAAAGTGCAGTCCCAGGCCCATCGCATCGGGAACCGTGAGAATGTCGGAGAACAAGATGGCCGCATCCAGCGGATAGCGTTCCACCGGCTGCAGCGTGACCTCGGTGGCCAGCTCCGGCGACTTTGCCAAGGCCAGGAAACTGCCCGCCCGGCGCCGGGTCGCGTTGTATTCTGGCAGGTAGCGCCCGGCCTGGCGCATCAGCCAAATCGGCGTGTACGGCGTGCTCTGGCGCAACAAGGCGCGCAGCAAGGTGTCGTTGGTGGGCTTCACGAACGCTTTATGAATGGTCCGAAGCGCGATTCTCGCACGGGCAATCTTCCCGCCTGGGCGCAGTGGCGCGCCGGCGAACTCGTGCTCGCGCTGCACGCGCAGCCGGGCGCACGCCGCACCGCTATCGGCGGCGCATACGGTCAGCGGCTCAAGGTCGCATTGCACGCGCCGCCGGTCGACGGCAAGGCAAACGACGAACTGCTGCGCTATCTGGTTTCGGAACTGGGGCTGCGGCGCAGCCAAGTACGCCTGCTCGCTGGAGCGGCAAGCCGGGAGAAGTCCGTTGCCATCGCGTGCGAGGCAGCCGATGCGCAGCGCATGGCAACGCACCTGGCCGCGAGCGGCTCGCACCTGGGGTAACGAAAAGCCAAAGCACCGCCCCGATCCGCGGCCGCGCAATCAGCGCAGCCGCGGGGAACCAACGCTCTTACTTGCCGACGGGCGTGGCAGGGGCAGCGGGCGCAGCCGCGGACTTGCCCGCGTCGGCCGGCGCGCCGGTCTTGCCGGCATCGGACTTAGCTTCCGTGGACTTGGTGTCGGTGGACTTGGTCTTCTTCTTGTGCTTTTTCTTGGCGGGCTTGGCCTCGGCGGGCTTGGCCTCGGCGGACTTGGCCTCGGCGGACTTGGCCTCGGCGGACTTGGCCTCTGGCGCGGCAGCAGGCGCGGCCTTGGCCGGGGCCGGGGTGGCTGCCGGAGCAGGGCTGGTCTGCGCAACCGCAACGCCCGTGACAAACAAACCGGAGATCAGAACGGCAATCAGCTTTTTCATGTTTCTTTCCAGATAATGTTGGGGGTATCCAAGGTCGGCTGCCCGAACGCGCTGGCACCGACATCGCGCTCTTCTTGATTCGAGCTCGCCTGGGCTCAACGCGCCAGGCGCCCAATTCGTTGACGCGCCGCGGCCGGCCGCCGCTCAAGTAAAAAAGGCGGGCCCACGGCCCGCCCTTTCAAGACAGCAAGAAGTATCGTGCTACTTACTTCTTCATGTCGTCCTTCTTCATGTCGTCCTTCTTGGCGTCGGTCTTGGCAGGCGCCTTCATGTCGGACTTGGCTTCCGTCTTGGTGACGGTCTTGGTCTCGGTCTTCTTCGTTTCGGTCTTCGTTTCGACCTTCTTCGTATCGTCCTTCTTCATGTCGTCGGCGTAAGCAGCACCGGCGGCGAACATCGAAGCGACCAACATAGCAAGCAGTTTCTTCATTTTGGTTCCGTGGAAAGTTGATTGGAAATTGCAGAGCGTTCGACCGCCGGTTAACACGTTCGGCACATTCGCCCTGCATCGATAACGCGGCACTGCCGCCGGTCGTTGACACAGGTCTTGGAGCGAACCCGGTCCTAACGGCCAGCGGGCCGTGCCGGCACGCTTGCTTGTCAGCGCCCCGGCACCGCTCGGGCGCAGACTATGGACGGGAATCGGGCGTCCTGGCGGCATCACGCGCGCGCCGCCGGCCCAACAGCAGCAGCGGCCATAGCCAGATCGAGATCATCCACTTGGCTAGCCGCGCCATCGTGAAGGGAGCCGATTCTGCGGCCAGCGTGATGCGAAACAGCAGCACGGCGCCCGCCAAAACCCAGGCCAGCAGGCCGAAGTACGAATATGCGCGAACCGCGTAGCTCCCAGGAACTTGGGATGCGGCCAATGCGGCGAGCAGCACAGAGAGCACGACGGCCAGCAGCAGGGCCACCAACGCGCCGCCCATCCGGCCCAGGGGATCGCGGCCCGGAGGGCGATCAACGACCTTCATTGCGCCCGCCGACGGGATCCGAGGTGGCGCACCGGTCCCGCCCGGATACACGCGCTACAGTCATGACGATGATGTCCGATCTCGATCCCATTGTTGCCATCGCCACCGCGCCCGGCCGCGGCGGCATCGGCATTGTGCGCATTTCCGGGCGCAACATCCAGCCGATCCTCGCGGGCATCCTGGGTGCCGAGCAGGCCGGCCGGCTGCAGCCACGGCATGCCCTCCACGCGCGCTTTCTCGATGCGGACGGTGGGGCAATCGACACCGGACTCGCGCTGCTATTTCCGGGCCCGCATTCGTACACCGGCGAGACCGTGCTGGAGCTGCAGGGCCACGGCGGGCCGGTCGTCCTGCGGATGGTGCTGGCTCGCTGTCTGCAAGCCGGGCAATCGCTGGGCACACGCATCGCCGAGCCCGGCGAGTTCACGCGGCGCGCCTTTGTCAACGACCGCCTCGACCTGGCACAGGCCGAGGCGGTCGCCGACCTGATCGACGCGGGCACGGCCGCGGCTGCGCGCAGCGCGCTGCGCTCGCTGCACGGGGAATTCTCCACGGCCGCGAGCGCGCTGGCCGCCGAGTTGACCGGGCTGCGCGCACTGACCGAGGCGACGCTGGACTTCCCCGAGGAGGAGATCGACTTTCTGCGGGCCGCAGATGCCGCCACACGCCTGGAGCGCGCCGCCACCGCGCTCGAGCAAGTGCGCCGGCGCGCGCGCCAGGGCGCAATGCTGCGCGAAGGGCTGCATGTGGTGCTGGTCGGCGCGCCCAACGTCGGCAAGTCAAGCCTGCTCAATGCGCTGGCCGGCGAGGACGTCGCCATCGTCACCGAGCATCCGGGCACCACGCGCGACCGGATCGAGCGCGCCGTCGAGGTCGGCGGAATCGCCTTGAACATCATCGACACCGCGGGCCTGCGGGCCACGAGCGACGCCATCGAAGGCATCGGCATCGAGCGGACCCTCGCTGCCGTCGAGAGCGCCGACCTGGTGCTCGAGCTGCGTGACGACCAGCATCCCGGGGACGACCTAGCCGAACGCCAGTGGCTCGAGCGGGCCCTGGAGCAGCGCCTCGCGCCGGGCACGGCGCGCCTGACCGTGCACAACAAGATCGACCTCACGGGGGCTGCACCGGGCGAGCACGGCGGACGCGTGTACCTATCGGCCCAGACGGGCGCGGGCATCGACAGCCTGCGCTCGGAGCTGCTGCGCGTGGCCGGCTGGGACGCCGGCACGAGCGGCGAGACGGTCTTCCTGGCGCGCGAGCGTCACCTGCAGGCGCTGGCCCGCGCCAGCGATCACCTGAGCCAGGCGCGCGCCCACGCCGGGGCCGGCGCCGCCCGACTCGAGCTCTTTGCCGAGGAGCTGCGGCTGGCCGCCGATGCGCTGGGGGAAATTACCGGTGCACTGTCCTCGGACGATCTGCTGGGCGAGATCTTCGGGCGCTTTTGCATCGGGAAGTAGCGCTTGCAAGGTGTACCAAGAGATCTAGGAAGGCATTGCAAGTCCGCCTCGCGGAAGGCTTCCTGCTGTTCTGGGCAGCTTCCACCGGCAGCGCCGTGGCCACGGCGTTCGGCCCGCGCTTTGAGGCCTTGAAGCAGCATGGGAGGGACTTCGGCCTAGCCTTCGCCTCGGCGCATCTCGTCCCTGTCGGCCTCATCGCCTGGCTGTGCTGGATTGGTGCGACGCCGGCGACCGGCGTATTCGTGTTCATAGGCATCGCGCTCGCCTTTACCTACCCGCTTGCCCTGCTCTCGATCCGGCGCCTGCAACCAGTTCTTGGTCGCACCATTTGGTGGCTGGTGCGCACGGTCGCCGTGAACTACATCACCGTCGGCTTCTGGAGACATCCCTTGCAAGGCGGGGCGAAGCACATCATCGAAAGCCGGCCTTTTGCCATCTTGCGCATTGCCGGCCCGATCCTGTACTTCGTCGCTCTTTCGCTGTCGACCACGGGGCTCGGGCGGGCCCGTCTTGCCCGCATCCGGCCGTCACGCGAACACCATCGCAAGCCTGCTGCCCGCTGCAAGCGGTCAAGGGCGACTGCGCCCAACATGCGGCAAGCGCGTTCCGCGCGACCGTCCAGGACGGCGGGGTTCCGGAACCTGGGCACGGATATTCGTGGGAGCCGGCAGGACCCTAAGACTGCACTGGCGCTCAGGAGAATTTGCGGCGCCTTTGACGTGGCAAATCGGGCAGCGCTTGTTAGCCCCGCACCTGCGCCACGTGCGCAGCCAGGCGGCCGATGCTTTGTGTCCACCCGGCTTGCATGCCCTCGAGAAACTTCGCCGCATGGGATCGGCAAGGGCGGCGAAGGTGGCATCCAGGCGCTCTGGGGACATGCTTTGTAAAACCATTCGGCTATATAAGCAATTAGTAAATTATGCCTGTCCCCTGAAACGGTCAAGGCCTAGGTAACATGCGCCAAGGCGCTCGCGCGCGATGGCGCTGGGCAGCCGCGCTGCTTTGCACAGTCACGGTGGAATGGGTGGCGAAGGTCGCAGGAGTTTGACGGGGACGGGCCGCAATGCGTCTTACCTTGTACGATCTGCGTCGCCTGGCAGGCGAGCGCAAGCTGGCAACGCTGACTTGCTACGACGCGAGCTTTGCCGCCGTGCTCGATGCCGCCGAGGTCGACATGCTGCTGATCGGCGACTCCCTGGGTATGGTAATCCAGGGCCATGACTCGACGCTGCCGGTGACGGTGGCCGACGTCGCCTACCACACGCGCGCGGTCGTGCGCGGGGCCCCCCGGCCGTGGATCGTGGCCGACATGCCCTTCGGTTCCTACCAGCAAAGCCCACAGCAGGCGCTGGCCAACGCCGTCGCGCTGATGCAGGCGGGCGCGCAGATGGTCAAGCTCGAGGGCGGCGCCGAGATGGCCGCGACGATCAAGTTTCTCGTGCAGCGCGGCGTCCCGGTGTGCGGGCACGTCGGCTTGACTCCCCAGCACGTGAACGCCTTCGGCGGCTACCGGGTGCAGGGGCGAGGCAGCGGCGCCGAGGCCGTGCGCCAGGCGGCTGCGGCCGTGGAGGACGCCGGCGCGGCGATGCTGGTGATCGAGGCGGTGCCCGAGCCCGTGGCCAGCGCGATCGCCGCGCAGAGCCGATCGCTTACCATCGGCATCGGCGCCAGCGCCGATTGCCATGGGCAGGTACTGGTGCTGCACGATATGCTGGGCGCCGGGCTGGGCAAGCGCCCGCGGTTCGTGCGCAATTTCCTGGAAGGCACCGGTTCCATCCCGGCGGCCGTGCGCAGCTACGTCGCCGAGGTGCGCGCGGGCCGTTTTCCCGCAGCCGAAAACGTGTATCCCGAGATGCCGTAAGGGTTGATCGCGCTAGGCCGCTTATGGACTGGCGCGCGCCAGGGGAATGGAGTACCTTTCACACCGCAGTCGATTTCTGCGCTGCGAATTCCGGCTCCAAATGCTAGTCCGCTTAACACCTCGCGATTTCATTGCAGTCCTATTGCAACTCGCCTGCGTCCCGTACTCTCGTCCCCTCCCGCAGTTCCGTTGCAACGCCGTCCTCATGCAATCCATGTCGCAGTGCTATCCCGGTAATCGCGCATCTGTACCGCACCAATCGTTTGCGCGCCGCGGGCGCCCCCCGTGTTTTCTTCGTATGAGAGAAGTGATATGCCGACAGGCACCGTGAAGTGGTTCAACGAGACCAAGGGCTTTGGCTTCATCAAACCCGACGATGGCGGCAGTGACGTGTTCGCCCATTACAGCGGGATCAAGTCCAAGGGTTTTCGAACGTTGAAGGAAAACCAGCGGGTGGAGTATCAGGTCCAACAGGGGCAAAAAGGTCCGCAAGCGGTCGAGATCAACGTACTTTCCTGAGACGAGCCCGACAGGGCCCGGATTGAAAGGCCGGTCGCAGCACCGGCCTTTTTTCTTGGCGCATGGCGATTCGGCCCGCCGCTAGGCGCTAACAACGAGGGCTGCGCCGTATACTGCCGCCAGCGCCGAGGCGGCGGCAGCCAAGCGAAGAGCCTGCGCCGTTCCCGCGAAAACAAAACGGCCGGACAAATCGTCAACAAGGGGACACCGGGCGGGTTGCATTTCCGCCGCGGACGCTTGCGTGGGCACCGAGGATCTAATTCTTCATACGCGGGATCTGGGCAAGGATTTCCGCGGCTTCACGGCTGTCAACGGCGTGGAACTTCGTGTCGCGCGCGGTTCGATCCATGCGCTGATCGGGCCCAACGGCGCCGGCAAGACAACCTGCTTTAACCTGCTCACCCGCTTTCTGCCGGCCACGCGCGGCACGATCCATTTCAACGGGCTCGACATCACGGGCGCCGCGCCGCAGGACGTTGCGCGCCGCGGCCTGGTTCGGTCCTTTCAGATCTCGTCGGTGTTCGCGCAGATGAGCGTGCTGCAGAATGTGCGCATCGCCCTGCAGCGCGCCACCGGGTTCACCTACCAGTTCTGGCGCAGCGACCGCGTGCTGCGCCAGCTCGATGCGCGGGCGCGCGAGCTGCTCGAGCAGGTCGGCCTGGCCTCCGATGCCGAGCAGCGCACGGTGGAGTTGCCGTACGGGCGCAAGCGCGCGCTGGAGATCGCCACCACGATGGCGGCCGAGCCCGAGCTTATGCTGCTGGACGAGCCCACGCAGGGCATGGGGCACGAGGACGTGGGCCGGATCACCGAGCTCATCCGGCGGGTCGCGGCCGGCCGCACCGTACTCATGGTCGAGCACAACATGGGCGTGATCGCCGGGCTGTGCGACCGGATCACGGTACTGGCGCGCGGCTCGGTGCTGGCCGAGGGCAGCTACGCCGAGGTCTCGGCCAATGCCGCGGTGCGCGAGGCCTACATGGGCGTGAGCGACGACGAGCTGCAAGGCGCCACGCACTGACATGGCTGCCGCGCTGGACATTCGCGACCTGCACGCCTGGTATGGCGAATCGCACATCCTGCACGGAGTGAACCTGCAGGTGCAGCCCGGCGAAGTCGTCACGCTGCTCGGGCGCAACGGCGCGGGCCGCACCACGACCCTGCGCGCCGTCATGGGACTGACCGGCGCGCGCCGGGGCTCGATCCGCATCAACGGCACGGAGGCCATCGGCACGCCGGTGCACCGGATCGCGCACCTGGGCGTGGGCTACTGCCCGGAAGAGCGCGGCATCTACGCCAGCCTGAGCTGCCAGGAGAACCTGCTGCTGCCGCCGCGCGTTGCCCCCGAAGGGGGCATGAGCGTCGACGAGATCCTGGCCATGTTCCCGAATCTGCGCGAACGGGCGAGCAGCCCCGGCACGCGCCTCTCAGGCGGCGAACAGCAGATGCTGGCCGTGGCGCGCATCCTGCGCACCGGGGCGCGGATCCTCCTGCTCGACGAGATCTCCGAGGGCCTGGCGCCGGTGATCGTGCGCCAGCTTGGGGTGATGGTGCGGGCCCTGCGCGAGCGCGGCTTCACGATCATCATGGTCGAGCAGAACTTTCGCTTCGCCGCGCCGCTGGCGGACCGGTTCTACGTCCTGGAACACGGCGTCGTGGTGGACATGTTTTCTGCCGCGGAGCTGCCGGCTCGCGCGGATCGGCTCAGCGAACTGCTGGGCGTGTAATTTTCGAAGGAGGGTTGGACATGAAAAGCAGGACACTTCTGTGGGGGCTGGTCGCGTTGGGTGTGGCCGGCAGCGCGCACGGGCAAAAGCTCTCGGACAACGCGATCCGCATCGGCTTCATCACCGACATGTCGGGCCTGTATGCGGACATCGACGGCAGCGGCGGGGTCACCGCGATCCAGATGGCGATCGACGACTTCAAGGCCAAGAATCCTGGCGTGACGATCGAGCTCCTGACCGCCGACCACCAGAACAAGGCCGACATCGCCTCGTCCAAGGCGCGCGAGTGGTTCGATCAAAAGGGTCTGGACCTGCTGATCGGCGGAACGAGCTCGGGCACCAACCTGGCGATGAAGCGGGTCGCCGCGGAAAAGAAAAAACCGTTCATTTCCATCGGCGCGGGGGCCTCGTCCCTCACCAACGAGGAGTGCACGCCCTACACGATCCACTACGCCTACGACACCTACGCCCTGGCCACCTCGACGGGCGGCGCCGTGGTTCGTGCCGGCGGCAAGACCTGGTTCTTCCTGACCGCCGATTACGCCTTCGGCAAGGACCTGGAAAATGACACCGCCGCGGTGGTCACTGCCAATGGGGGCAAGGTGCTCGGCGACGTCCGCCACCCGCTCAGCGCCTCGGATTTCTCCTCGTTCATGCTCCAGGCCCAGTCCAGCGGCGCGCAGATCCTGGGACTGGCCAACGCCGGCGGCGACACGATCAATGCCATCAAGGCGGCCAAGGAGTTCGGCGTCACCAAGTCCATGAAGCTGGCCGGCCTGCTGATGTTCATCACCGATATCCACAGCCTTGGCCTTCCCCTGGCGCAGGGCCTGTACATGACCGTGGGCTGGCAGTGGAACCAATCGGACGAGTCGCGCGCCTGGGCCGAGCGCTACTTCGCCAAGGTCCAGCGCATGCCGACCATGGTGCAGGCCGGCGACTACTCGGCGACGATGCAGTACCTGATGGCGGTCAAGGCGGCTGGCACCGACGACGGCGACGCGGTGATGGCGCAGCTCAGGAAGACGCGCATCAACGACATGTTCGCCAAGGACGGATACGTGCGCGAGGACGGCAGCATGATTCACGACATGCGCCTGGTGCAGGTCAAGACGCCGCAGGAGTCCAAGGAACCCTGGGATTACCTCAAGCTGGTCGAGATCGTTCCGGGGGAGAAGGCATTCCGGCCGCTGGCCGAATCCAAGTGCCCCTTGGTCAAGAAGTGAACATCGAGCGGCCGCGGAGTTGCCGGCTCGCGCGGATCGGCTCAGCGAAATCCCGGCGGGCGCGACTTTGGATGGAGGGTAGGACATGAAGAGCAAGGCAGTTTTGTGGGCACTGGTGGCGCTAGGACTGGCCGGCACTGCGCAGGGGCAGAAGCTCTCGGACAGCGCCGTGCGCATCGGCTTCATCACGGATTTGTCTGGCGTCTATGCGGACCTGGACGGCAGCGGCGGGGTCACCGCGATCCAGATGGCGATCGACGACTTCAAGGCCAAGAATCCGGGGATGACGATCGAGCTCCTGACCGCCGACCACCAGAACAAGGCCGACATTGCCTCGTCCAAGGCGCGCGAGTGGTTCGACCAAAAGGGGCTCGATATGCTGATCGGCGGCACCAATTCGGGCGCCAACCTGGCGATGAAGGCGGTTGCCGCGGAGAAGAAGAAGCCCTTCATCTCGATCGGCGCGGCAACGTCCAAACTCACCAACGAGGAGTGCACCGCGTACACGGTCCACTATGCCTATGACACGGTCGCCCTGGCCAACGTGACGGGCGGCTCGGTGGTTCGCGCCGGCGGCAAGACCTGGTACTTCCTGACGGCCGATTACGCCTTTGGCCAGGCGTTGGAAAAAGACACCAGTGCCGTGGTCAAGGCCAACGGCGGCACGGTGGTCGGCAGCGTCCGGCACCCGCTCAATGCCTCGGATTTCTCCTCGTTCATGCTCCAGGCGCAAGCCAGCGGCGCGCAGGTTCTGGGCCTGGCGAACGCCGGGGGCGATGCGCACAATTCGATCAAGGCGGCCAACGAGTTCGGCGTGAACAAGTCCATGAAAATCGTCGGCCTGCTGTTGGACATCACCGACGTCCACGCCCTTGGCCTGCCGCTCACCCAGGGCATGTTCATGACCGAGGCCTGGGTCTGGAACCAGACGGACGAATCGCGCGCCTGGGCCAAGCGCTACTTCGAAAAACTCAAGCGCGAACCCTCGTACCTGCAGGCGGCCGACTACTCGGCCACCACGCAGTACCTGTTGGCCGTGAAGGCGGCCGGCACAGACGATGGCGATGCGGTGATGGCCCAGCTCAAGAAGATGCGGATCAACGACATGTTCGCCAAGGACGGGTACGTACGGGCCGACGGCCGCATGATTCACGACATGCGCCTGGTGCAGGTCAAGACGCCGCAGGAATCCAAGGAGCCCTGGGACTACGTCAAGCTGATCGAAGTCGTTCCAGGGGAAAAGGCGTTCCAGCCGCTAGCGGAATCGAAGTGCCCGCTCATCAAGAAATGAGTGCGCTATCGGCGCGCTGCGGCTCTGTGGGCAGGCCGGCGATGCGGGCCTGCCCACAGAGCCTGCCGGCCGCCGGGGGGCGGGAGGCCGCGCCGTCATGACCTCAGTCTTCGGTGTCCCCCTGCCCGCGCTGCTCGCGCAACTGCTGCTGGGCCTAGTGAACGGGTCCTTCTATGCGCTGCTGTCGCTGGGCCTGGCGGTGATCTTCGGCCTGCTCAACGTCATCAATTTCTCCCACGGCGCGCTGTACATGATGGGCGCGATGACGGCCTGGATCGGCGCCGAGTACTTTGGCCTGGGCTACTGGCCGATGCTTATCCTGGCGCCCTTGCTGGTCGGCGCCTTCGGCATGGCTTTCGAGCGCCTGCTGCTGCGCCGGCTCTACGGCCTTGACCACCTGTACGGGCTGCTGCTCACCTTCGGCGCGACCCTGCTGATCGAGGGCGTCTTTCGTTCGTTTTTCGGGTCCTCCGGCCAGCCCTACCCGGTGCCGGAGTTGCTGCGCGGTTCGGCCGACCTGGGCTTCATGGTCCTACCCATTTACCGCGCCTGGGTGGTGGCGGTTTCGCTGGCGGTATGCCTTGCGACCTGGTTCGTGATCGAGCGCACCTCGCTGGGCGCGCGGCTGCGCGCCGGGACCGAGAACGCTCCGCTGACCAAGGCCTTTGGCGTTAACGTGCCCCTGATGATCACGCTCACCTACGGCTTCGGGGTCGCGCTCGCCGGCCTCGCCGGGGTCCTGGCAGCGCCGGTGCTGCAGGTGCAGCCGCTGATGGGCAGCAACCTGATCATCGTCGTGTTTGCCGTGGTCGTGATCGGCGGCATGGGGTCGATCGCCGGCTCCATTGCCACGGGACTGATGCTGGGTGTGGTGGAAGGACTCACCAGGGTCTTTTACCCGCAGGCTTCCTCGACGGTGGTGTTCGTGGTGATGGCCATCGTGCTGCTGGTGCGGCCCTCGGGCCTTTTCGGACGGGAACAATGAACGCCAAGCGTGTCGGGTATGGCCTGCTGCTGGCCCTGGGGATCGCCTTGCCCATGTTCGGCGCCTACCCAGTCTTCGTGATGGACGTGCTGTGTTTCGCACTTTTTGCCTGCGCCTTCAACCTGCTGCTGGGATTTGCCGGCCTGCTCTCCTTCGGCCACGCGGCCTTTTTCGGTGCCGCCGCCTACGCCACGGGCCACGCGTTGCGCGAGCTGGGCTGGCCGACGGAACTCGGTCTGCTGTTGGGCGTGGCAGTTGCCGCCGTGCTCGGCCTGGTGATTGGCAGCCTGGCGATCCGGCGCAGCGGAATCTACTTCTCGATGATCACCCTCGCGTTGGCCCAGATGCTCTACTTCGTCTTCCTGCAGGCGCCCTTCACACACGGCGAAGATGGCCTGCAGGGAATTCCGCGCGGGCGCCTGCTCGGGCTCGTGTCCCTGGACGACGATCTGACGCTCTATTACCTGGTGCTCGCGATCTTCGTCGCCGGCTACCTGCTGATCCGGCGAATCGTGCACTCGCCGTTTGGCCAGATACTGAGCGCGGTGCGCGATAACGAGGCGCGCGCCATCTCGCTCGGGTACGCGACCCAGCGCATCAAGCTACTGGCGTTCGTGCTCTCGGCCACCCTGGCGGGTCTGGCGGGTGCGCTCAAGGCGCTAGTATTGGGCTTTGCCTCGCTCACCGATGCGCACTGGTCGATGTCCGGACTCGTGATCCTGATGGTCCTCGTGGGCGGCGTGGGCACCTTGTTCGGGCCCCTGGTCGGGGCACTGATTGTCGTTGGCCTGGAGCACAAGATCGGGGATATCGGTGCCGCCCTGGCCAAGATTACCGGCATTTCGTGGTTTTCCGGCCTGGGCGAGGCGGTTACGATAGTCACGGGATTCGTCTTTATCGTTTGCGTTATGGCCTTTCGGCGCGGCGTCATCGGCGAGTGCGTGGCCTGGTGGCAGCGGCGCCACGGCGGCCTGTCGACCTGAAGGGCCGGATTTCCCCGCGAGGCATGCCAGCATCGTTGCGAGTGTGCACACGCTTTCTCGGAGATCTTTATGTCATATGGTAGTACGGAGGTTCCTGCGACGGCCTTTGCCATTACGACGGTGAACGTCCCGGACCGGCTCGACCTCCGCGACATGGATGATCGCAAGCAGCTCGAAGACGATACCCGGCAGCGCCGGTTCGACCTTTCGGCCTTTCGCGCCTGGGCGCCCAGACTGTTCTTCATCGCGGTGCTCGCCGTGATCGTGTTCGTGCTGCTCGAAGCCCTCGAGACCTGGCGCACCGCGCTCTCCGCCCAGCAACTGTCGCAGCGCCTGTCCAGCGCGCTGGGCGTGCCCGTGCAGATCGAGACCTCGCAGTTCGCCATCAATCCCAGTCCCCGCCTGCTGCTCACCAAGGTCTCTGTCGACCACAATCTTGTGCTGAGCGATATTTCCATCAATGTCGGTACCCGGCACATTGCGCAGGTCTTCCAGGGACACGGATGGAACTGGGGCGAGGCGATCGTCGGGCCGACATCCCTGACCCTCGAGCAATGCCGCACCCTGCTGAACCTCCTTCCCAAGCTCAATAGCGCGTTGCCCAAGAGCCTATCGAATTTTCGCTTTGATCGCCTCACCATTGCCGACCAACCGTGGCTCACCGGCCCTTGGCAGATCGACATGAGCCGCGAGGGCGGCGCGGGATTTGCCAGCGTATCGGCCGAACAGCGCAACGGCAGCGGCTTGCTGCGCTTTGATGTCAAGCCGACAGCCGATCCGGCAGTTGTGGGCTTCCAGATGGAAGGAAGAAATTGGACCTTGCCGTTCGGGCCAAGCTTTCCGATCGAGGAGGCGGTCGCCACCGGCCAGGCCTCGTCGGCGCACGTAGAACTGAGTGAATTCTCGCTCGGCGGGCCATTTGGCGCCGTCAAGGGAAGCCTGAGCGCCGGCTTGGAAGCGGCCGCCTGGTCCTTGACCGGGTACGTCGAGGCCGAGGGTCTTGACCTGGCGGCCCTGGTCCGGCAGCTTGCACCGTCTCCCGCATCGCCGGACGATGCAAACCAGGATTCTTCGACGCTCCTCCAGGGCAACGCCTCGTTTACCGGAAAGTTCGAGGGCAAAGGCGCCACCCTGACCGAGGCCGCTGGCGCTGCGGTATTCCTGGCCCCGGTGGAAGTGCGCTGGCCCGTCCTAAACGGCATCAACCTGGGATTTGCGGCCACCCGGCCCGGCTCCACCGGGGGGACCAGTGGCGGCACGACACGCTTTTCTTCCTTGAGCGCCGTCGTCGTGGCCGGAGGCGACGGGATCTCGTTTCGCGATATCCGCGCGCACGCCGGGGCGCTTGCCGCGTCCGGCCAGGTAAACATGAGTGCCGACCACAGCTTGTCCGGCCTGCTGCACGTCGACCTGGGCAGCACGCGGGTCCTTGCCCCCATCCGGGTCGCGGTCCGTGGAACCCTAGCGCACCCGCAATTCGGTCGCTGAGCCGGTCCGCCGGCCGGGGAGCAAAGCGCGCCCGCGCGGCCTTAGCCGGCCGTGCCGCGATGGCAATGTTCCACGTGAAACAAATCGCGGTTGGGCCAATTCTTCCACCGATGTTCCACGTGAAACATCGGCGCGGGGGCCGCGCCCATCAGGTGAACAACGACGCTCGGCGCTCGGTGTCCACCGTATACTTGCGCCGGCACCGCGTTCCCGCGCACACGGACTGGTGCTTTCCGCTTCCTAGGTTCGCGCATCGGCGCGTTTACTGGCGTACTTGCCCCACGGCCAAATGCAGTTTCCCACGCACTTTGACGTGCTCGTCATCGGCGGCGGCCACGCTGGCACCGAGGCCTGCCTTGCCGCCGCCCGCATGGGGGCCAGCACCTTGCTGCTCACCCACAGCATCGAAACGCTGGGCCAGATGTCGTGCAATCCATCGATCGGTGGCATCGGCAAGGGACACCTCGTCAAGGAGATCGATGCGCTGGGCGGGGCCATGGCGCAGGCCACCGACGAGGCCGGCATCCAGTTTCGCATCCTCAACCGATCCAAAGGGCCGGCAGTGCAGGCCACCCGCGCCCAGGCCGACCGCGCCCGGTACCGCGCCGCCATCCGGCGACGAATGGAGAATCAGCCCGGCCTGTGGATCTTCCAGCAGGCGGTCGATGACCTACTGATCGAGGGCGATCGCGTCGTGGGGGCCCTCACACAGTCTGGTATCGGCTTTCGCGCCGCGACCGTCGTACTCACGGCCGGGACCTTTCTCAACGGTTTGATCCACGTCGGCCTGCAGCACCATCCCGGCGGGCGAGCCGGCGATGCGCCCGCCATATCCCTGGCGGCCCGCCTCAAGGAATTGGCGCTGCCCCAAGGTCGGCTCAAGACCGGCACTCCACCGCGAATCGACGGCCGATCGATCAATTTCGCGGTCCTGGAGGAGCAACTCGGCGACCTTGATCCGATGCCGGTCTTTTCGTTCTTGGGCAGCGTCAGCCAGCACCCGGAGCAGCGGTCGTGCTGGATCACCCATACCAACGAGCGCACGCACGCGATCATCCGCGCCAATCTGGACCGCTCGCCCATGTACTCCGGGGTGATCGAAGGCATCGGCCCGCGCTACTGCCCCTCGATAGAGGACAAGATCCACCGATTTGCCTCCAAGGAGTCGCACCAGATCTTCCTTGAACCGGAGGGTTTGGCAACCAACGAGGTCTATCCAAACGGAATTTCGACGAGCCTGCCCTTTGATGTGCAGCTCGAACTCGTGCATTCGATTCGCGGCCTGGAAAATGCCCACCTCGTGCGGCCCGGCTACGCGATCGAGTATGACTACTACGATCCGCGCGCCCTGCGGTCTTCGCTCGAGACCAAGGCCATCGAGAACCTGTTCTTCGCGGGACAGATCAACGGTTCGACCGGCTACGAGGAGGCCGCCGCGCAGGGCCTGCTGGCCGGCATCAACGCCGCCCTCCGGGCCAAGGGCCGCGAGCCCTGGTGTCCGCGGCGCGACCAGGCGTACCTGGGCGTACTCGTCGACGACCTGACCACCCGAGGAGTAAGCGAGCCCTACCGGATGTTCACCAGCCGCGCCGAGTACCGGCTCAGTCTGCGCGAGGACAACGCCGACCTGCGCCTGACCGAAATCGGCTACCAGCTGGGCTGCGTCGATGAGCATCGCTGGCGCGCATTTGCGCAAAAGCGCAGCCAGATAGCCTCCGGGCTGGAGCACCTCAAGAGTACGTGGGTGAACCCTCGCATACTCGATAAGGACCAATCCATGGGCATCTTCGGTAAATCCCTAGAGCGCGAGTACACCCTCTTCGATCTGCTCAAGCGCCCGCAGGTCGCCTTCGGGGACCTGGCCAGGCTGCAGCAGGCCGATGGCCATGGCTTCGGTCTGCCGGCCCCTGCGAGCATGGACCCGGCCGTCGTGCAGCAACTCGAGATCGCCGCCAAGTACGAGGGGTACATCGCCCGCCAGAGTGTCGAGATCGCCCGCCACGAAAGCCACGAGACGACGCGAATTCCCGCCTCCTTTGATTTTGGTGCGGTACGGGGCCTGTCGATCGAGGTGCGGCACAAGCTCGCGCTGCAGCGGCCCGAAACCGTCGGGCAGGCGGCCCGCATCTCCGGGGTAACGCCCGCAGCGATCTCGCTGCTGCTCGTCTTTCTCCATCGCTGGCAGCAGGCGAGCGCCCCGGCAACCGCGTCGCCCCAAGGCGCACCACCCGACGCGCAGCCGCTCGTGGACCCGGACCCGCAAGCAGGCGATGGGACACGGCAACTTGCCGCCTGATCCGTCGGCGGCAAGCGGCGCCGCAGTCTCGCCAGCGCTGCTCGGCGAGCTCGCGGCCGAGCTGGGCCTGGAGCTGACCCCGCAGCAGTGTGCCGCCCTCGTTGCCTACGCAGCCCTGCTGCAGCGCTGGAACCGCGTGCACAACCTGACCGCGATCGCCTCGGGGGCGCAGCTGTTGACCCACCACCTGCTCGACTGCCTGGCCATCGTGCGCCCGCTGGAGCGCGCCCTGGCGCAGCAGGCAAGCGACCACGCCTCCGCGCGGCCGATACGCTTCCTCGATGCCGGCGCGGGCGCGGGCCTGCCGGGCATACCGCTGGCCGTGGCGCGGCCGCACTGGCACGGCACGCTGGTCGACGCGGTGGAAAAAAAATGCGCCTTCCTGCGGCAGGCGCGCCTCGAATTGCACCTGGCCAACCTGACCGTGCGCCACGCGCGCCTGGAGTCGTGCGCGCTGGAGCCCCAAGAGCTCATCGTGTCGCGCGCCTTTGCCTCGCTGCGCGACTTTGTCTGCCTCACGCGCCCCTTGCTGCGCCCCGATGGCCTGTGGGCCGCGATGAAGGGGCGCAAGCCGCTCGACGAGATCGCCGATCTGCCCCCCGGCGTGGAACTGGTCGACACCATTACACTGCGCGTCCCGATGCTGCGCGAGCAGCGTCATCTGGTGCTGCTGCGCCTGGCGCGCCAGCACCAGCAACAACCCGAGCAGGACTCGCAGCAACACTGAACCCCTGGGCAGAGAGTGGCTTGGCCAAGATCTTTTGCATCGCGAACCAAAAAGGCGGCGTCGGCAAGACCACGACGAGCGTCAACCTGGCGGCCGGCTTGGTGCTCCACGGTCAGCGCGTGCTGCTCATCGATCTCGATCCCCAGGGCAACGCCACCATGGGCAGCGGCGTCGACAAGCGCAGCCTGCGCACGAGCGTCTACGAAGTCCTCGTGGGCATCGCCGACATCAAGAGCGCCCTGGTGCGTGCGGGCGCCGGCTACGACGTGCTCGGTGCCAATCGCGAGCTGGCGGGCGCCGAGGTCGAGCTGGTGCAGATCGCCCAGCGCGAGACGCGCCTGCGCAGCGCGCTGCAGCAGGTCGAGGCCGACTACGACTTCGTCCTCATCGACTGCCCGCCATCGCTGTCGCTGCTCACGCTCAATGGTCTTTGCGCGGCGCACGGCGTGATCATCCCGATGCAGTGCGAGTACTTCGCGCTGGAGGGTCTGACGGACCTGGTCAACACCATCAAGCGCGTGCACGCCAACCTCAACCCGAGCCTCAAGATCATTGGCCTGCTGCGGGTCATGTTTGATTCGCGCATCACGCTGCAACAGCAGGTCTCGGAGCAGCTGGTGGCGCACTTCGGCGACAAGGTATTCACGACCATCATCCCGCGCAACGTGCGCCTGGCCGAGGCGCCGAGCTACGGCACGCCCGGGGTCCTCTACGATCGCAACGCGCGCGGCGCCATCGCCTACGTCGACTTCGGCGCCGAGATGGTCGAGCGCGTCAAGGCGCTGTAGCGGGCTGCCGCACCTCGCCGCCGACCACGCGCGCCACACCATACCTTTACGGGAAGGGCACTCGATGAAACGCACCAAGGGCCTGGGCCGGGGACTGGACGCACTGCTGGGCGGAGACAGCGCCGAGGAGGCGAGCGAGCGCGTTCCGCACGAGCTGCCCATCGCGCAGCTGCGCGCCGGCCGCTACCAGCCGCGCACGCGCATGCAGCCGGAGGCGCTGGCCGAGCTCGCCGAGTCCATCCGCCAGCAGGGCGTCATCCAGCCCATCTTGGTGCGCGCGGTGGCCCCGGAGCAGTTCGAGATCATCGCCGGCGAGCGGCGCTTTCGCGCCGCGCAGATGGCCGGGCTGGCCGCCGTGCCGGTGATCGTCAAGGACGTTCCCGACGAGGCGGCGCTGGCGATGGCGCTCATCGAGAACATCCAGCGCGAGGATCTCAATCCGCTGGAGGAAGCGCAGGGCGTGCAGCGGCTGATCGCCGAGTTCTCCTTTACCCACGAGCAGGCCGCGCAGGCCATCGGCCGCTCGCGCAGCGCCACCACCAACTTGCTGCGACTGCTGCAGCTGGCCCAGCCGATCCAGGAACTGCTGATGGCGGGCCGCATCGAGATGGGACATGCACGCGCCCTGCTTGCCGTCAAGCCCGTGGACCAGATCCGTCTTGGCCACGAGATCGCCTCGCGCGGCTATTCCGTGCGCCAGGCCGAGCACCTGGTCCAGCGCGCCAACGCGCCCACGCCGCCGCCGGCCAAGCGGCCCAAGGATCGCGACCTGGCGCGCCTGGAGGAGCAGCTCTCCGACGCCCTGGCTACGCGGGTCGTGATCCACCCCGGGCGGTCCGGACGCGGCCAGGTGGTGATCGACTATTCGGGCCTTGACCAGCTGCAAGGCCTGATCGAAGTGCTGCGCCATCGCCCGCAGCAGTGATCTGCATCAAAGGAGGGGCGCGCACATGTGGATTCCCCCAACAACCGGCTTCCTGCGCACTTGACCCGGTTTCGCGCGGCGCCGTAAACTGCCACGGCTTTGGGGGGGTTGGGGGCCTGTTGCAGCACACCAGGGAACGCGGGCAGCGTTGCCGCGGCGCTGCCACGAGTGGTTCCGGATGATGTTCCGGGTCGTGCTCGCACAGTTCATCACATCCTTGATCGTTGCCGTCGCGGCGGCGGCGATCGCGGGGGGCCATGCGGCGCTGACATCGCTGCTTGGTGGTCTCGCCTGCTCGCTGCCCAATGGCTTGTTCGCGCTGAACCTGGCGCTTCTTGGTCAAAGGCGGCGGTCCCACGGCGCAGGCGAGCGTTCGGCGGTGGCGTCGGCAGGCGCGATTGCGATCCTGATCGGCGAGATCTGCAAGGTAGCGCTCATGGTCGGGCTGTTGGCACTGGTCGTGTGGGGCTACAAAGACGTAGTTTGGCCGGCGTTGATCACCGTGGTCGGCGCTGTTTTGTTGGTCCAACCCGTTGTCCTCGCCTGGCGCCAAGACTGACGCCGGGCATGGCACGAAAGCAGTCGAAGCGATGGCTACCAGCGAACCGGTTACGGGCTCCGAGTACATTGCGCACCACCTGCACAATCTGGCAAGCGGGCCGCAGCACGGCCTGTTCGACCCGTCGGTCATCCACTTCGATACCCTGTTCTTCTCGCTGCTGACCGGGCTGCTGCTCATCCTCGGCCTGTGGCTGGTTGCCCGCAAGGTGACCAACGGCGTGCCCGGGCGAATGCAGGCCTTCATAGAAATGCTGGTCGAGCTCGTCGACGATCAGGCCAAGGCGCTGGTTTCGGGCGACCGCCGCTTCGCGGCGCCGCTGGCGCTGACGGTCTTTTGCTGGGTGGTGCTGATGAACGCCATCGACCTGATCCCGGTCGATGCGCTGCCGCGCCTTGCCGGCATGGTGGGACTGCCGCGGCTGCGCCCCCTGCCTACCGCCGACCTCAACGCCCCGCTGGGCATGGCGCTCGCCGTCCTGGTGCTGTCGCTGTACTACGGCATCCGCATCAAGGGCCTGTTCGGTTTCCTCGGGGAGCTCTTCGTCGCCCCGTTTGGCCGGGCACACCTGAGCTGGAATCCGCTGACCTGGATCGGCGCCTTGCTGCTGGCGCTCGCCAATCTGGGCCTGAACATCATCGAGTACTTCGCCAAGACCTTCTCGATGGGTATGCGGCTATACGGCAACATGTACGCCGGCGAGTTGCTGTTTTTCCTGATCGCACTGCTCGGCGGCAGCTTCACCGTGCTCGGGATCGCGCTGCACCTGTTCACCGGCTCCATCTGGGCGATTTTCCATGTCCTGATCGTGCTGCTGCAAGCCTTCATCTTCATGATGCTGACGCTGGTCTACATCGGCCAGGCCCAGGAATCGCACGCCGGGCATTGAACTACAACCTTACTTGCCACTTTCCACACAGGAGAATGTTATGACTACCATTGGCCTCGTTGCCGTCGCCTGCGGGCTGATCATCGGTCTGGGTGCCGCCGGCGCCTGCATCGGCATCGGCATCATGTCGGGCAAGTTCATCGAAGCCTCGGCGCGCCAGCCCGAGTTGATGAACACGCTGCAGACCAAGGTGTTCCTGCTGCTGGGCCTGATCGACGCCTCGTTCATCATCGGCGTGGGTATCGCCCTGTGGTTTGCTACGGCCAATCCGTTCACGGCGGCCGGCTAGGAGCGCGCGGGCTCGAGCACGGTCGCAGTCAACCGCCAGTCGCGTCGCGACCCGCGTTTCGAACGGGTGCGCATCGGGGTTTCGAATATGAATCTGAATGCCACATTGATTGTCCAGGCGATCGTCTTCATCATCCTGGGCTGGGTCACGATGAAGTTCATCTGGCCGCCCTTGATCAAGGCGCTCGACGAGCGTCGCCAGAAGATCGCCGATGGTCTGGCCGCCGCCGAGCAGGGCAGCAAGAGCCTGGGCGAGGCCACGCGCAAGATTGCCCAGCTCGAGAGCGACGCCAAGGCGCGCGCGCAGTTGATCATCATCGACACGGAAAAGCGCGCGCAGGCCATCGTCGACGCCGCCAAGGCGCAGGCCAAGGCCGAGGGCGATCGCCTGATCGAGGCCGCCAAGGTCGAGGCCGAGCAGCAGCTGGTGCGCGTCAAGCTCGCGCTGCGCGACCAGGTTGCCGACCTGGTCGTCGCGGGCGCCGAGCAGATCCTCAAGCGCGAGGTCGACGCGCGCACCCACACCGATCTGCTCAACCAGCTCAAGGCGCAGCTCTAGCCATGGCCGAACTCTCGACGATCGCCCGCCCGTACGCCGAGGCCCTGTTCGAGGCGGCGCGGGGACAGTCGCCCGCCGCCGCGCAGTTACAGCGCGCGGTCGAGGCCATTGCCGCGATGGTCGCCGACCCGGGCGTCGCTGCCGGGCTGTCCAACCCCAGGCTCTCCGACGCGCGCCGCTTCGAGCTGATCAGCGAACTGTGCGGGCAGGCGCTGCCGGCGCAGGTGGCGCAGCTGCTCAAGATGATCATCGAGAACGGGCGCCTGGCGGCCATGCCCGATGTGGCGGCGCAGTTCCGCGAGCTCGTCAACGCCTCCGCGGGCGTGGCCGACTGCATCATCGAGACCGCCTTTCCATTGAGTGCCGACGAGCTCGCCGGCCTGCTCAGCGCGCTTACCCACAAGTTCCCCTTTCAACTCAAGCCCGAAGTCCGGCTCAACCCGCAGCTCATCGGTGGCGTGCGGGTGACGGTCGGCGATCGTGTACTCGACAGCTCGGTGCGTGCCCGCCTAGAGGCGATGCAGGCCCAGTTGACCGCCTGATTTCCCCATCCGGAGTGGCTCGATGCAACTCAATCCTTCTGAAATCAGCGAACTGCTGAAGAACCGCATCCAGGGCCTGGGCGTCGTTACCGACGTCCGCACCCAGGGCACGGTCGTCACGGTGACCGACGGCATCTGCCGCGTCCACGGCCTGTCCGACGTCATGCAAGGCGAGATCCTCGAGTTCAAGGACCAGACCGTGGGCCTGGCGCTGAACCTCGAGCGCGACTCGGTCGGCACCGTCATCCTGGGCGAGTACCGGCATATCTCCGAGGGCGACACGGTCAAGACCACCGGCCGCATCCTGGACGTCCCCGTCGGCCCCGAGCTGATCGGCCGCACGGTCGACGCGCTGGGCAACCCGATCGACGGCAAGGGCCCGATCGCGGCCAAGCAGCGCGACGTGATCGAGAAGGTCGCACCGGGCGTGATCGCCCGCCAGTCGGTGACCCAGCCCCTGCAGACGGGCCTCAAATCGATCGACGCCATGGTGCCGATCGGCCGCGGCCAGCGCGAGCTGATCATCGGCGACCGCCAGACCGGCAAGACCGCGGTGGCGGTCGACACGATCATCAATTCCAAGGGCAAGGACCTGATCTGCGTCTACGTCGCGATCGGCCAAAAGGCCTCGACGGTCTCCAACGTCTTGCGCAAGCTCGAGGAAACCGGCGCCATGGCCTACACGATCATCGTCTGCGCGTCGGCCTCGGATTCGGCGGCGATGCAATACATCGCCCCGTACTCGGGCTGCACCATGGGCGAGTATTTCCGCGACCGCGGTCAGGACGCGCTGATCATCTACGACGACCTGACCAAGCAGGCCTGGGCCTACCGCCAGATCTCGCTGCTGCTGCGCCGCCCGCCGGGCCGTGAGGCCTACCCCGGCGACGTCTTTTACCTGCACTCGCGCCTGCTCGAGCGCGCCGCGCGTGTCAACGCCGAGTACGTCGAGAAGTTCACCAAGGGCGCGGTCAAGGGCAAGACCGGGTCGCTCACCGCGCTGCCAATCATCGAGACCCAGGCCGGCGACGTCACCGCCTTCGTGCCGACCAACGTGATCTCCATCACCGACGGCCAGATCTTCCTGGAGACCGACCTGTTCAACGCCGGGATCCGCCCCGCCATCAATGCCGGCGTCTCGGTCTCTCGGGTCGGCGGCGCCGCGCAAACCAAGGTCATCAAGAAGCTCGGCGGCGGAGTGCGGCTGGCCTTGGCGCAGTACCGCGAGCTCGCGGCCTTTGCCCAGTTCGCCTCCGATCTGGACGAGACCACCCGCCGGCAGCTCGATCGCGGCCGGCTGGTCACCGAACTCATGAAGCAGCCCCAGTACCAGCCCCTGCTGGTCTGGGAGCAGGCGGTGACCCTGTTCGCGGTCAACGGCGGCTTTTTCGACCAGATCCCCGTGCCCAAGGCGCTCGAGGCCGAGCGGGCGCTGCGCGACTACCTCAAGCTCCACAACGGCCCCCTGGTCGAGCGCCTCGAGTCGACCAAGGATCTGCCCAAGGACGACGAGGCCGTGCTCACCGAAGCCATCAAGGCGTTCTTGGCCGGCGCGGCCTACTGAACTGCCGGAGCCCGACTGCCCCACCCCCGCGCACTGCGCGCACCCATGCCCAGGTACCAGCGATGCCCAGCACCAAGGAAATTCGAGGCAAGATCAAGAGCGTGCAGAACACGCGCAAGATCACCAAGGCCATGGAGATGGTCGCGGCCTCCAAGATGCGCCGCGTGCAGGAGCGCATGCGCCTGTCGCGGCCCTACACCGACAAGATCCGCAACATCACTGCGCACATGGCGCTCGCCAACCCCGAGTACAAGCACCCGTTCCTCGTGCGGCGCGAGGACACGCTACCGATAGGACTCATTCTGGTGTCGACCGACAAGGGGCTGTGCGGCGGCCTCAATACCAATAGCCAGCGCTTGCTGCTGGCACACTTTCGCGAGTGGGAGGCTGCCGGGCGACGCTTCCAGGCCAGCGTCATCGGCGCCAGGGGCCTGGCGTTCCTGCAGCGCCTGGGGGCGGACGTGATCGCAGAGGCGACGCAGGTGGGCGACCGCCCCCACCTGGAGATGCTGATCGGTCCGATCAAGCCCATGCTCGATGCGTATTCCGCCGGGCGCCTGGGCGTCGTGTATCTGGCGTACTCGCGCTTCATCAACACGATGAAGCAGGAGCCCGTGATCGAGCAGCTGCTGCCGCTGTCGGCCGAGCGGCTGCAGCAGACGCAGGAGGAGCGCCGGCAGTATGGCTGGGACTACCTCTACGAGCCCGATGCGCGCAGCGTGGTCGACGACCTGATGTTGCGCTACATCGAGGCGCTGATCTTCCAGGCGGTGGCCGAGAACATGGCCTCGGAGCAGAGCGCCCGCATGGTGGCGATGAAGTCGGCCTCGGACAACGCCAAGAAGATCATCGGCGAGCTGCAGCTCGTCTACAACAAGACGCGCCAGGCGGGCATCACGAAGGAGATTTCCGAGATCGTCGGCGGCAGCGCCGCCATCTCGTAGGCCGGCGCGGGGAGTGGGACGGGTAGAGCGTGATGGGTACGGTGCGACGGATGCAGGGCGGCGGACAAGAATTCTGAACCAAAGGGCTATCATGGCAAACGGACAAATCGTTCAATGCATCGGCGCGGTGGTGGACATCGAGTTTCCGCCGCAGGAGATGCCGCACGTGTACGACGCGCTGGTGCTGGAGCCCGACCCCAGCAACAAGCTGGTCGAGCAGGGGCTGACGTTCGAGGTGCAGCAGCACCTGGGCGACGGCGTCGTGCGCTCGATCGCGATGGGATCGAGCGACGGCCTCAAACGCGGCATGGCGGTGCGCGCCACCGGCGAGGGCATCATGGTGCCGGTGGGCCCCGGGACCCTGGGCCGCATCATGGACGTACTGGGCCGGCCGATCGACGAAGTCGGCCCGATCAAGTCCGAGGAGCGGCGGGCGATCCACCAGCCGGCGCCGATATTCGCGGAGCTGGCGCACTCGGTCGAACTACTCGAGACCGGCATCAAGGTCATCGACCTCTGCTGCCCGTTCGCCAAGGGCGGCAAGATCGGGCTGTTCGGCGGCGCCGGCGTCGGCAAGACCGTCAACATGCTCGAACTGATCAACAACATCGCGACCCAGCACTCCGGGCTGTCGGTGTTCGCCGGCGTGGGCGAGCGCACGCGCGAGGGCAACGACTTCTATCATGAGATGATCGAGGCCGGGGTCGTCAAGCTCGACAAGCCCGAGGAATCCAAGGTCGCCATGGTGTTCGGCCAGATGAACGAGCCGCCGGGCAACCGGCTGCGCGTGGGCCTGACGGGGCTGACCATGGCAGAGAGCTTTCGCGATGAGGGCCGCGACGTGCTGTTCTTCGTCGACAACATCTACCGCTACACGCTCGCCGGCACCGAGGTCTCGGCGCTGCTGGGCCGCATGCCTTCGGCGGTCGGCTACCAGCCGACGCTGGCCGAGGAAATGGGCAAGCTGCAGGAGCGCATCGTCTCGACCAAGACGGGCTCGATCACCTCGGTGCAGGCGGTGTACGTGCCGGCCGACGACTTGACCGACCCGAGCCCGGCGACCACCTTCCTGCACCTGGACGCCACGGTCGTGCTCTCGCGCGACATCGCCTCGCTGGGCATCTACCCGGCGGTCGATCCGCTCGACTCGACCTCGCGCCAGATCGACCCCAACACGATCGGCGAGGAGCACTACACCACCACGCGCCGCGTGCAGGCGACCTTGCAGCGCTACAAGGAGCTGCGCGACATCATCGCGATTCTGGGCATGGACGAGCTCTCGCCCGAGGACAAGCTCGCGGTCTCGCGCGCACGCAAGATCCAGCGCTTCTTGTCGCAGCCGTTCCACGTCGCCGAGGTCTTCACCGGCTCGCCGGGCAAGTACGTCTCCCTGAAGGAGACGATCCGCGGCTTCAAGATGCTGGTCGACGGCGAATGCGATGCCCTGCCCGAGCAGGCCTTCTACATGGTCGGCACGATCGACGAGGCCTTTGAAAAGGCCAAGACGCTCAAGTAGCCGCGCCAGCCGCCGCCCCCCAGGACGCAAGCCCCGTCCCGCAACCAGCGCCAAAGGACCCCGGAGTCTCCATGTCGGTCATCCACGTAGACGTCGTCAGCGCCGAGGAGTCGATCTTCTCCGGCGAGGCCGAGTTCGTCGTGCTTCCCGGCGAAGCCGGCGAGCTGGGCATCTATCCACGGCACATGCCGCTGATCACCCGCATCAAGCCCGGCGTCGTGCGCATCAAGATGGCGGGGGGCGAGGAGGAGCACGTGTTCGTCGCCGGCGGCATCCTCGAGGTCCAGCCCAGCATCGTGACCGTGCTCGCGGACACCGCCGTGCGCGGGCGCGACCTGGACGAGGCCAAGGCCTCCGAGGCGCTCAGGCGTGCCGAGGAAGCGCACCGCAACGCGCGCGACAAGCTCGAGATCGCCAAGGTCGAGGCGGAGATCGCCATGCTGACCGCGCAAAGGCTGGCGGCGATCCTTACGAAGAAGCAGATCTGAGCCGGCACGGACGGCGCGGGCCGCGGGCAAGGCCCCGGCGGCGCGTCAGCCGACCGGCTTGGCGCCGGCAATCACCTTGTTGATGCGCCACTGCTGCAGGATCGATAAGCCGTTGTTGAGCACGTAGTAGAGCACCAGGCCCGAGGGAAAGAAGAAGAACATCACGCCGAAGACGAACGGCATGATCATCATCATCTTGGCCTGCACCGGGTCGGGCGGGGTCGGCTGCAGCGTGTACTGGATCCAGCTCGTGAGCATCATCAGGGCCGGCAGCACGAACCAGGGGTCGGGCGTCGCCAGGTCGTGGATCCACAGGATCCACGGGGCGTTGCGCATCTCCACCGAGCCCAGCAGCACCCAGTACAGGGCGATGAACACGGGGATCTGCACCAGGATCGGCAGGCAGCCGCCCAGCGGATTGATCTTCTCCTGCTTGTAGAGCTCCATCATCGCCACTTGCAGCTTCTGCTTGTCCTCGCCGTACTGCTCCTTGAGCTTGGCTAGTCGCGGGGCCACTTCCTTCATGCGCGCCATCGATTTGAAGCCCGCCGCGGCCAGCGGGTAGAAGGCGATCTTGATCAGTATGGTCAGCAGCACGATCGCCCAGCCCCAATTGCCGACGATGCCGTACAAGAAGCCCAGCAGCCAGAACAGCGGCTTGGCGATGGGATCGAGCCAGCCGTAGTCGGCGACCCGGTCCAGGCCGGGCGCCAGCGCCTCGAGCTTGGACTGGTTCTGCGGCCCGGCATAGAGCACCGCCTGCTGCGTGGCCTTGGCGCCTGGCGCGATGCTGCCCAGCGGCAAGATGGCCCCGACGGAGAACAGCCGGTCGCTCAGGGCGCGGGTGTAGAACTCGCGCTGCACGCCGGTCGCGGGAATCCAGGCGCTGAGGAAATAATGCTGGACCATCGCCAGCCAGCCGTTGTCGGCCGGCTTGGGCTGCGCCGCGTCGTGCTTGGCGATGTCGTCGAAGGAGATCTTGCGAAAGTGCTCGGCGTCGGTATAGACGGCCGGCCCGGTGTAGGTCTTGTAGAACGAGGAGTCCTCTTCCGTCTTGCCGTTGTCGCGGGTGAGTTGCAGGTACAGCGACGGCGCGAGCGCCTCGTTGCCGACGTTCTCCACCTCGTGGCGAACCTCGATGTCGTAGCGGCCCCGGCGGAAGGTGAAGGTCTTGCGCAGGCGCACCCCGCCCGACTCGGCCTCGAAGCGCACGCTCAGCTCTTGCTGCCCTTCGCCCAGCGCACGTGGGCCCGGCAAGATGTCAAAGCGCGTGCTGCGATGGTTGGGCAGGCTGGTCGAGTCCGCGCCGCCGATCAGGCCCGACTGCGCCAGGTACTCGCGCGTGGCGCTGCGGTCAAAGAGCACCACGTGCTCCTCGGGCCCGGGCTTTTTGCCCGTCACGAAGCCCGCCAGCCCCTGCGCGGTCCACTGCGAGGCGACGTCTTGCTGCAGCAGCTCGGCGCGCACCAGCACGGCTCCCTGCGCATCGAAGTCCACGTGCAACAGGTCGGTCTGAATGTGTACGAGCTCCACCGGGCCGGAGGCCGCGCTTGCCTTGGGCTCCGCGCCCGGGATCGAAGCATCCTGCACGGCGGACGCTGCAGCGGTCGGCGGCGCACTGGCGGTGGAAGACTCGGTGCTTGCCGGCGCACCGGCGACCGGCGCACTGGGCGGCGCCTTGCTGGCGTTGCTAGTGATGCCCGGAAAGAAGAAGGCGTTATGCCCCTGCGAAACCTGCCAGCGATCCCACAGCAGGACCAAGGACATGCCGAACACTACCCAGATAATCGTGCGCTGAAATTCCATGATCCGCCACGTCTCCAACAAGGGGCGCCACCGCTCGCGCGGCGCGCGCCGACCGGGCCTGCCTCAAAAACCGCCATCGTGCTTGCATGCCGGCCGCGCCGGCCCACCGCCCTCGCCCGCCCCGTCCCCGCGCATGCCCGCGGCCGCCGCGCACCCGCAGCAGCCAGCAGCCAGCGGTTTGGCCGGCACCGGGTCCCACCCGCCGGCGTGCCACGGGTTACAGCGCAGCAATCGCCCCAGCGCCAGCACCGAACCGCGCACCGGCCCGAATCGCTCGATGGCCTCGATGGCAAACTGCGAGCACGTCGGCGCGAAGCGACACTGGTTGCCGAGCAGCGGAGACAGGGCAAAGCGATAGGCGCGCAAGCACAGCAAGAGGATGCGGGTCACTTCGCGGCCCCCTCGGTACCGGCCGCAAGCGCCTGCGCGCCGCCGGCCGATTGTGCCAGCAGTTGCCGGCGCAGCTGCCCGATCAGGCTGTCGGCTTCCTGGCGCAGCTGCGCCTTGACCGCCGACCAGGTCGCCGCGACCGGATCGGGCAGGGGCGCCTTGAGTCGCAGCAAGACGGCTACGCGCTGCGGCTGCGCCGCTGCCAGCAACTGCCCGGCGCCGTGTCGCGCGGCCTCGCGCAGCACGCGCTTGACGCTATTGCGCGCCACGGCCCGCCGCGCCTGGTGGCGCGATACGGTGATGCCAAAGCGCACGCTTGCCGGTACGGGCGCATCGCGTTCATCGGGCGGTGCCAGGGGGGGCTGTATCTGCGCGCTCATTGCGATCCAGCGGCGAGACGCGCGCCAGTGCGCTTGCGAAGGGGAAAGGCAGGCAAACTCGGGCGCCCGGAGCAAGCGCTGAGGCTTGCCCCAAGCACGGCGCCCCCGCGGCACTTGCTCAGACGGCGAGGCGCTTGCGGCCTTTGGCGCGCCGGGCATTGAGGACCGCGCGCCCGCTGCGGGTGCTCATCCGTTCGCGAAACCCGTGCGTGCGCTTGCGCTTTACGACAGATGGTTGGTAGGTGCGTTTGGTAGCCATTGGAATTCCCCGGTCCTGCACGCCGCCCGGAAACCGGCGCGAAACGCGCTGCCTTGCTCGGAAAGCGAAAAGCCTGCTATTAGACGCGACAATGGGGGATCTCGTCAAACCGGAGCTGGCCCGCGCGCCCCCTGGGACGCCGCTGCGCGCTGGCCCAGGCGCCGCCGGCCAGCGCTGGCGGCAGCGGTCGCCGCGCCCACGGGCCGGGACGTAGAAGCGTTCGCTTACTGTCGCTGTTTGGTCCGTCGCCACAAGGGTTTTCTTGGGAAACCGGACCAAAATATTCTGCCGCCGCTTGTGGATAACCTTTGCGCGCACGGCTACAATTACCCTTTCCCGTCGGCAAAAAAGGCGGCGGGACAACGTCCGGCAGTGAGAGTCGCTACCGGCCGGAACCAACAAGACAAGTGACGTCGGCGCGGGCCTCGGTCCCGACGTCGGGCGCGCCGGGGATACAAGATCGCATGCTCAGCTTTTGGCAAGATTGCTCGCGGGTTCTGGAACGCGAACTCACTCCGCAGCAGTTCAGCGCCTGGATCAAGCCACTCAAGGCGATTGAATTCGACGCGAGCACCGGCAACATCCACCTGCGGGCTCCCAACCGGCTCAAGCTCGATGCGGTGCGCGCGCAATTCGCGGCGCGCATCCAGGCCGTGGTGTCCTCGATACTCAAGCGCCCGGTCAACGTGCTCTTCGAGCTCGAAGCCTCCGACGCGCCGGCGTCGGCCGACGCGCAGGAGCAACTCGATGAGGTGCCGCCGCCGCAGGACGAGGCCATCGGCGAGCTCGCGGCGGCGCCCAGCGCACCCGTCATCGCCACTTCGCCGGACAGCCTCGAGCGGGCGCGGCTTAACCCAGCGCTTACCTTCGACACCTTCGTCACCGGCAAGGCCAACCAGCTGGCGCGCGCCGCCGCGATGCAGGTTGCCGAGAATCCCGGAGGCTCCTACAACCCGCTGTTCCTGTACGGCGGAGTGGGCCTGGGCAAGACGCACCTGATCCACGCGGTGGGCAACGCCATCCTGGCGCGTCGCCCCAACGCCAAGGTGCGCTACATCCACGCCGAGCAGTACGTGAGCGACGTGGTGCGCGCCTACCAGCGCAAGGCCTTCGACGAGTTCAAGCGCTACTACCACTCGCTGGACCTGCTGCTGATCGACGACATCCAGTTCTTCGCCGGCAAGAGCCGCACGCAAGAGGAATTCTTCTACGCCTTTGAAGCGCTGGTGGCCGGACGCAAGCAGATCATCATCACCAGCGACATCTACCTCAAGGAACTGCGCGACATCGAGGATCGCCTGGTGTCGCGCTTTGCCTCGGGTCTGACGGTCGCGATCGAGCCCCCCGAGCTCGAGATGCGCGTCGCCATCTTGCTCAAGAAGGCCGAGGTCGAGCACGCCGCGCTTGCCGAGGACGTGGCCTTCTTCATCGCCAAGAACCTGCGCAGCAACGTGCGCGAGCTGGAGGGCGCACTGCGCAAGGTGCTGGCCTTTGCCCAGTTTCACGGGCGCACCGTCACCGTGGAGCTGGCGCGCGAAGCACTCAAGGACCTGCTGTCCGCGAGCACCGGACAGGTCACGGTGGAACTGATTCAAAAGACCGTTGCCGACTACTACAAGATCAAGGTGTCGGACATGTACAGCAAGCGTCGCCCCAGCAACATCGCGGCGCCGCGACAGGTGGCCATGTACCTCGCCAAGGAAATGACGCAAAAGAGCCTGCCGGAGATCGGCGAACTGTTCGGCGGACGCGACCACACGACCGTCCTGCATGCGGTGCGCAAAATCGCCGACGTCCGCTCCAAGGACGCGGTGCTAAACCATGCGCTCCATGTTCTGGAACAGACCCTCAAGGGGTAGGACATGGCAAGAGCACCCAAATCCGCCGCGCCTAACCCTACGGGAAAGCCTGTGCGCAACTGCCAAACCCCTGGGGACAACTCCGAACAACTTTGCCGCTGCCGCCGCCTCCCGCAAAGTTATCCCGGCTTGTCCACGGCGCTGCACCGCCATCGCACAGGCTTGTCCACGGGCTTTGGCATGGGCCAACTGCTTGTTGCAAGAGCGCTTATCGGGCTTATCCCCAGCCTGGCCACTGCTCTATTACTACCTACTATGAAAGGGATATAAAAGATGCAACTCGTCAAAGCGCCCCGCGATGCGGTGCTCCGGCCGTTGCAAGTGGTCAGCGGAATCGTCGAGCGTCGGCAGACCTTGCCCATCCTGGCCAACGTCTTGCTCCGGCGTGACGGGGAGCGGCTTTCGTTCACGGCGACCGACCTCGAGATACAGATCCAGACCAGCGCGGAGTTCGGCGCTAGCAAAGACTCCGGTGCGACGACGGTGTCGGCGCGCAAGCTCGTGGAGATCTTGCGCGCGCTGCCCGACAGTGAGGTGCAGCTCTCCTACGCCAATCGCAAGCTCTCCATCCAGGCGGGGCGCAGCAAGTTCAATCTGCAGACCCTGCCCGCCGAGGAATACCCGACCGTAGCCCAGGCGCCGGCCGCGGTGGATTTCACGATCCCCGCATCGTCCCTGAAGTACCTGCTGTCGATGGTGCACTACGCGATGGCGGCGCAGGACATCCGCTACTACCTCAACGGCATGTTGCTGGTGATCGAGGGAACGCGCGTGCGCGGCGTCGCCACCGACGGCCACCGGCTCGCGCTGTGCGAGTTCGAGCGCGAGGACACGGCAGGCGCCATCGAGGTGATCGTGCCGCGCAAAACGGTGCAGGAGCTGGGCCGGCTGCTGCCCGAGGGCGATGAGCCCGTCCGCATCCAGGTGGCCGCCAACCAGGTGCGCTTTTCCTTTGGTTCGGTCGAACTCGTATCCAAGCTGGTCGAGGGGAAGTTCCCGGACTACACCAAGGTCGTTCCGGCCAACAATCCCAAGACCTTTCTCATCGACCGCAACGAATTGATGCAGGCGCTGTCGCGCGCCGCGATCCTGACCACCGACAAGTTCAAGGGCGTGCGCTGGGTTCTGTCGCCGGGGTCGCTGAAGGTGAGCTCGACCAACACTGACCAGGAGGAAGCGCTCGAGGAAATCGAGATTGACTACGACGGCGAGAGCCTCGATATCGGCTTTAACGTGACCTACCTGCTGGATGTGTTGAGCAACCTCAAGGCCGAGCGGGTGCGCGTGTCCCTCGGCGATGCGCTGGGGAGCGCGCTGATCACGCTGCCCGACTCGGACCGATTCAAGTACGTCGTCATGCCCATGCGCATCTAGCGGGCGCACCACAGCAGCGAATTTTGCAGAGGCTATTTTCGAATGTCAGCAGTACCGAGTGATTTGCCAAACAGACCCGATGAGACGGCGCCCGGCGCGGCGCCGGTGACGGCCGCCAACAGCGCGATGGAGAGCTCGGAGCGCAGGGGTCCGGACGGCAACGGCACCGTGACCGACGCCGAATACGGCGCCGCGAGCATCCAGATCCTCGAGGGGCTGGAGGCGGTGCGCAAGCGCCCAGGCATGTACATCGGGGATACCCAGGACGGCACCGGACTGCACCACATGGTCTTCGAGGTCGTCGACAACTCGATCGACGAGGCCCTTGCCGGTTTCTGCGACGACATCATCGTCACCATCCATACCGACAACTCGATCTCGGTGATCGACAACGGCCGCGGCATCCCTACCGGGATCAAGTTCGACGACAAGCACGAGCCCAAGCGCTCGGCCGCGGAGATCGCGCTGACCGAACTGCACGCCGGTGGAAAATTCAATCAGAACAGCTACAAGGTGTCCGGCGGGCTGCACGGCGTCGGGGTCTCCTGCGTCAACGCACTCTCCAAGTGGCTGCGGCTGACGATCCGCCGCGATGGCCAGACGCACCAGATGGAGTTCCGGCAGGGCGAAGTCCAGAATCGCATCGTCGAGGACAGAAACGGGGTCGCGGTTTCGCCGCTGCGCGTGCTCGGCGAGACGGAAAAGCGCGGCACCGAAGTCCACTTCCTGCCCGACGAGGCGATCTTCGGTCCGATCGAGTTCCACTACGAAATTCTGAGCAAGCGCCTGCGCGAACTCTCCTTCCTCAACAACGGGGTGCGCATCCGCCTGGTCGATCAGCGCCACGGCAAGGAGGAGAACTTCGCCTTCTCTGGCGGCGTGCGCGGGTTCGTCGAGTACATCAACAAGAACAAGACCGCGCTGCACAGCCACGTCTTCGATGCTGTGGGCGAGTCTTCGCCGGTCGGCAATACCGGCACGCGCGTCGGGGTCGAAGTGGCAATGCAGTGGAACGACGGCTACAGCGAGAACCTGCTCGCCTTCACCAACAACATTCCGCAGCGTGACGGCGGCACGCACATCACCGGGCTGCGCGCCGCGATGACGCGCGTGATCAACAAGTACATCGAAGAGCACGAGTTTGCCAAGCGGGCCAAGGTCGAAACCACGGGCGACGACATGCGCGAGGGCCTGACCTGCGTGCTCAGCGTCAAGGTGCCCGAGCCCAAGTTCTCGGCGCAGACCAAGGACAAGCTGGTTTCCTCCGAGGTGCGCCCGGCGGTCGAGGAGGTCGTTTCCAAAGCGTTGGAGTCGTTCCTGCAGGAGCGCCCCGCCGACGCCAAGATCATCTGCAGCAAGATCGTTGACGCGGCCCGCGCACGTGAGGCCGCGCGCCGGGCGCGCGAGATGACGCGGCGCAAGGGCGTGCTCGACGGAGCAGGGCTGCCGGGCAAGCTCGCCGACTGCCAGGAGCGTGACCCCGCCAAGTGCGAGCTCTACATCGTCGAGGGCGACTCGGCCGGCGGATCGGCCAAGCAAGGACGGGACCGCAAATTCCAGGCGGTGCTGCCCCTGCGCGGCAAGGTGCTCAACGTGGAGCGCGCCCGCTTCGACAAGCTCATCTCGTCCGAGCAGATCGCCACGCTGATCACTGCGCTTGGCACCAGCATCGGTCCGGACTTCAATCCCGACAAGCTGCGCTACCACCGCATCATCGTCATGACCGACGCTGACGTCGACGGCGCACACATCCGGACACTGCTGCTGACCCTGTTCTACCGGCAGATGCCCCAGCTCGTCGAGCGCGGGCACATCTACATCGCGCAGCCGCCGCTGTACAAGGTCAAGCATCACAAGACCGAGAGCTACCTCAAGGACGACAACGATCTGTCGCACTACATGCTCAAGCTCGCGCTCGACGGCGCCCGCCTGTACGCCGACGGTGCCGCCTACGCGGCTGGGCGGCCGATCGCCGGGGAGGCGCTGGGCGAGCTGGCGCGGCAGTACCTCACGGCCGCGGCGGTGGTGCAGCGCCTTTCGCGGGTCATCGACCGCGGCGCGCTGGACGCGATTCTCAACGGGGTCAGCATCGACCTGCATGACGAGGACTCGGCGCGCGCCAGCGCCCAGACGCTGGCCGCTGCCATCGACGGCAGCGACGTGCCCGGCGCCTCGGTGGTGGCGCAGTGGGACGAACGCGTCGACAAGCATCGCCTGCGGATCGAGCGGCGCCAGCACGGCAACTGGAAAGCCTCCAGCATCGACGCCGACTTCCTGGTGGGCTCCGACTACGCGGTACTGCACTCGGCAGCCAAGCTGTTTCGCGGACTCCTGGGGGACGGGGCGCGCGTGGCCCGCGGCGAGGGCGAGCGCAGCAAGGAAGCCCCGGCGAAGGATTTTCGCGGCGCCATGCAGTGGCTGCTGGAGCAGGCCGAGAGCGGCGTGAGCAAGCAGCGCTACAAGGGTCTGGGGGAGATGAACCCGGAGCAGTTGTGGGAAACGACGATGGATCCGGCCGTGCGCCGGCTGCTGCGGGTGCAGATCGAGGATGCGATCGGCGCCGACGCCATCTTTTCGACCTTGATGGGCGACGAGGTCGAGCCGCGCCGGGTATTCATCGAGGCCAATGCGCTGTCAGCGGGAAATATCGACGTTTGAGCGGTAGTTAGGCTCCCAAGGTAGTTGCGATCCGCCTCGGTATTTGCAACTGCTTGGAGCCCGAAATGCTGTGTGCGCCCGCGACCCAAAACCGGGGCGCGCTGGCCGCTCTCGGCGCGGGCGCCCAACCCAGAGGTACGCGGAACCGTCGCGCTTGAGGTACCTGTCGAGGCAACCGAGGACGCGCTCCCAGCGTTCCGCGTTTGCGTAGGCCGCCTCGCTTCGACCAAGGAATCCCTTTTCGCGCACGGTGATGCGCGTGCCCATCGCGATGGGTTCGAAGCGGTAGATACTCGTCGTCTCGCGCGTGCCCAGTAGCGGATGCTTCTCGAACCGGCGCGTCATGACGAGCTTGTGAGGCGCGTCGCACTCGGCGATTTCGCCGCTGCCGTCGGAAAAACGAACGGTGACACTGCATTGGCCGCAGACGCGCAGGTCCGCCTCCCAGTGCGTCATGCGGTAATAGTCTGCATGTCCCCACCAGCGCTCGACCTCGTCCGTGGAGAAAGCGCGAAGGATTCGCTTGGGCGGCACATCAACCTGCGCGGTGGCGATGATGATGCCGCCACCACCGTCGGCCACGGTGCGCGTCACTTCGAGACCGTTGACAGCCGAAAATCTGCTTACGTTGTCGCCTCGCTATCCATCGAATCCTCCAGCAGTGTCCGCCCCGTTTCGTTTTCCGGGGGCGCAGAAGCTGATCGGGTCTGCGGTCTCCAGCAGGCTCTTGAGGCTGCTCAGAACCGCCGGCCCGCCGTTGTTGATGCCCCGGAAGGGGTTCGGATCTGTCTCCATATCCTCCGGCAGAAGGTTCTCGTGTATCAGGCGCAATTTGACCAGGCGGCCCATCGGCCGGCCGCTCCATATCCCTGCGAGCGAAGGCATCAATTGGGAACAAGCTCGTCCGCGCGATGGCATCCAATGGCAACGAGCCTGCCGCTTCTCAGAGCGTGCTGGGCGCACGCGAAAACCCGCGCCTTCCCCCGCCACCGAATCGTGAGTTGATGGAGACCGGACCAAAGGCCACCGCACGCTTGAGCGTGGCGCGATGGGCCCCAATCCGGCAGATCGCTACGGCCTGCTGGCCGACTCGTGCTCTCGCTCGGCAGTCAAGCGACTGCTATGCGGCGGTCTGGCAACGAGGTGACGAACCTCCATCTTGCGGGTTGGCGGGCGGCCGGTTCGCCAACGCAGCCAGATCTTTGCCGGAATCAAAGCGCTTCACTTCATTTCGGTCCACTGCCCCGAGTAGTCGGGCGGATAGCCGCTGGCCGAACCGGGAACGACGTTGCCGCTGTAATCCCGCCATGCGCGTGACCACGAGTTGTCGATCGTTTTGCAGGTACCCAAATCGTCGCATACCTGGCGAGTTCCCCGGTTGGCAATGGCGCGCTGCTCTTCCACGCGCGGATCATGGGTGACCTTCGGAACGTCGCCCGTATTGGGATGGTTCCAGCCGCCGGCGGAGCCCTGCGCGGCCTGCTGCCTCGCATGCTGGATCGTGGCCTGAGTGACGGCATTGCTCATCTGCATCATCGAGTTCGCGTACTGCCCCGCCGCCTGGGCGGCACGCGCCTCCCACTCGTGATCCATCTTCAGGCTGGCCAACATCGCCGACAGGACGTACTTGGCAAAATAGGCTTGCTGCGGATCGCGACTCAGGAAGCCGCTCAACTGGTATATCGTCCACACTGCGGCGCCGCTGCCATGGGCCGGCCGCGCCAGCACGGTCGTGGCCATCACGAAGCCCTCGCCCTCGGGGCAATGGAAAATCGCCTCTCCCACCGAGGCCCTCGCCGCCGTCGCCATGCTTTGGCCGAACCGCGCAACCTCGGCGTTGAGCGTCTGAGTCTCCCGCTGCAAGATCCCCGACTGCGTGATCCGGGGTTGCCGGCAAAGCTTCCATGCGGGATAGCGCTGCGCGACTTGCACTCCGCTTTGATAGCGGGCGATCAGCGTTCCACCGAACACCTGCCCTTCGCGCAAGCCTGCCATCCGCGTGGCCGGATCGGGCTCGCGACGCGGCAGCAGATCGTAGTCGCCGATGAAAATACGGATCGCTCCGTCCGCGGAAGCGACGCTGAGCGCCGAGCGAACATCCACCGGCGTCTGGCGCCGAACACCGCCGCTGACCTGCCAGCCACGGGGCACCTCGATCGTGTACGCGCCCTCGTTGGGCTCCCGCCACGTTTGGAAACTCACCGTGTCGGCGCCAGGCTTCCCGGCCGGCGAGGCCGCGAAGACGATCGAAACGCCGAGCGCGAAGACGACAACCCGACCCCAACGCCATTGGATCACGACCGCTCTCCGCCCCAGGATCCGATCCCAAATCTTAAACCGTAGCCAAGCGCCAAGACGGGAAAACCTCGTGCTGGGCTGGCGCTCGACCGGGCCGGGGCCGACGCCTTCCAGCATGCGAGCGGCCTTTCAAGCGGCAGACGGGCGCTGCACGATCCGGCGGTTGCTGCGACCGAAATCGCCGGGCCCCAGGGCCAGCAAAGGCCGGCGCCTTTACCGCGCGACGCTCGGCGGGCGGGGTCGTTGCGCCGTCGACGCCGCGGTCTGCCGCCCGGGGCGCCGCGGGCCAATCCAGTTAGTTGCTCTTTTTCTTCAACTCCCCGTACGTGGTGTCCAGCGTCCCGTCGTCGTTGATTTCGATCGGGAAGTCGTACTGCGAGCCGTCGAGCCAACGCAGGTAGATCTTGCCGCCGCCGGTCCAGCATTCGGCCTCTTTCTCGCTAAACATTGCCGCGAGCTTGCCGTCCTTCATGACCATGTCCGGCTCTCGCAAGGTCGCCTTGCCGGAGCGGAACACGATGGACACAAGGCCCGCGGATCCCGCGGCAGAGGCATAGCGCCCCTCAAACTTTCCCGCGCAACTCGATAGCCCGGGTTTGGGTGGCTGTCCGGGCTGTAAAGCGAGCGCATTGGTAACGGCGGCCACGATACAAGCCGCCAGGGCATGACTGGCGAGAACGGGAACGCGCATCTCAGGTACCCCCCTTGAGTTCCACAGACGGTCGATCCTGCACGGTCCCCAATTGCAATGCGGCCGCGCTGGTTTTCTTATACGCGCCGCCAATTTGCGCGGCAAGGGGTGGATTTGCGTTCGAGGTAAATCCGAGCGGCGGGCAGCCGAAGAAACTGCGGCGCCTCTCGAAGTCTGCCGAAGCAACTATAAGCAAAAGGATGCTTTCCAGACTGCGGCCCGCGCCGGCTTGCCACCGGGACGGGCGCCTAGGTACGCCGCACCCATGGGGATCCAAAGAGCGCTCCCGCTGGGGTGTGCAAACCGCAGCGGTGCCTTGCGCTCTCCTCGGGGAACGACGGTTTCGGGTCGGCCGCCCACAATACCTTTGTGTGTTCTTGCGCGGGTTTTGCCGCAGTAGTGGCGCCCGGGCCGTTGGCAAGTTCTTGCCGCGGCCCGGCCGCTGCGCCGGCGAACTTCGTGTTGCCGAAGAATCAGATGACGCCCTAACTGCCTTTGATACTCGTGGCAAATCGCTTGCGATTGCCGCAGTACGCTGCAGGTCGCTCCCGCACGCTCCGACGCACCGTCGTATGTCTGCGCGACGGATTTGCTCGCTCGATGGGCTGCGTGGCATCGTCGCGATCGCGTTCATGCTGTTGCATTTCGATGGCTTCTTCCTGCCGCACGCATCGCGTAGCCAGGTCGTGCCGTTGCTGGATCGGGCATATCTCGAGGTCGATCGGTTTGTCTTGCGGAGCGGGTTGGTACTGATGCATGTCTATGGGCGCAAACTCGCGTCGTCGAATTGGCGGGCGCCGTGATTGGATTTTGCGCGCGTGCGCTTTGCCAGGGCCTATCGGCTGTTGGCTCTGACGACGCTGGCAATGGTGATCGGCCACGCGCTGTCCCAGTTGCCACTGACAAGCGTGTCCTTTTCGGACCGGTCGCTTGTGCTTTGGCCCACGCAATTGCAAACCCTGGGTTCGGCTTGCGCTGGAACTACCCCTCGTCGTCCAGCGGCACGGAGACTGCTGCGTACCTCCCCTTTGCTTTATCCGCCGGGGCACTGGTCAACGAAACGCATCCACGCCTCGTCGCCGCCGTTCCCCTCGCCACGGTATTGGCGGTTTTTCTGGTACACGGTGGACGCTTGCGTGTGTTCCACGGCTTGCCAGCTTTGCTGCGCACGCCCGCTGAATTCATCCTCGGCGTGCTCTTGCGCCGTGCGCAGCCCGGCGATACGACACGCCCTCGCAACTGGCCGGCCCGGCTCGCCGTGGGCGCGTTTGCGCGCGTGATCCATTGCGGCGTCAATGCGTCGAGCGCTCTGGGCCGGCTGCTGAGCATTCGTCCTGCGCGCTCCCTGGGCGCTTGGCCGTACTCGATTCATCTCTTGTCCGCGCCTACGCATTACGCGGCCAGGGCGACGTTCGCCGCGATCGGCGACCCGACCGATCATCTGGGCGCGGCGAGCGCACGGGTGTTGATACTGGTGACGGCGCTGGCCGTCGTTGGCCTGTCGGCCCTCGCCTTGCGTTACGTTGAAGTGCCCGTACGCCAATGGACCCTGCGAACGCTGTTGCCTCTCAAACTATCCGAGACAAGCTGTTTCTCGCGCTAAGGCGCCTTGGTTCGCACGGGGCTCGCAAGATGGCGTGCCTGATAGCTGTCCCATCAATGCCATGATTGGCCGCAAGCGGATTTGCCTTCAGAGGCCTCGCACCGACCCTGCGAAGGCGGGAAGTACCGGCTAGGCGCGTGTGCGCTTGCGGTCTGCAAGCAAGGCCGGGCTTGTTGTTGACGCGGGCGTCAAGTTTGCCGCCACGTAGGGCCTCGGCCGGCGGCGCCAGATCAGAGTGCCAGGATCCGTGCCGGCCAGATAGGCGATTCTTTTGGCCCCGTCGAAGGTCAACCAGTCACACGGCCTTGTGGGCCCACCGAGCCGGGATTCGACCACGCACAGATCCTTCCAGTATTGCCGCCCTTGGCGCGTCTCGGTCGCTACGAAGCCAAGCACGGTCCATCCCTCGACCAGCAATCGCACTTCCGGCGGACTCATCGCCCCATCCCGAAACAAGTACCGGTCGTACCACACCCTTCGGCCTAGCAATGTCGAATAATCGGAAAGGCACTGCTCCCAGCCGCCGGGATACAAGTCACGGATCTTGGCAACGGGAACAACGACGTCAATGAACTCAAGCGCAATGGCCAAGATCGTGCCGCACGATTCGTCTGCGATCCAGCGCCCAAACCGGGCGGGCTAATCGGAGCGCAAGTTTGGTGGGGGGCGCAAGTGCCGTCAATAGGCAGGCGGCTGCGCGCCCGCGGCCAGTGCGGGCGGGAAAGGGCCAATTCTGCGGCAGATTTTCGCGCGATTCCGGCGCACTGTTCCGGGGACCCGTGCGCCGGCGTCATGGGGGCAGTACATGCGCCTCGCGCTTGGCCCGCAACAGAGCTCTGCGCCAGAGCGGCCCGAGCAATCCGGTCGGTGGCGCGCATTGCAGCAAGCGCCTGCCCGGCGCCGGGCCATGGTCGCGCCCGCGAATGCGCCGCAGCGTGGTTTGACCCAGGAGGGCTAGAACTGCCACGCGCGGGTCAGAACGCCGACCTCGGGCCAGGGGCGCGACATCGGCACAAATCGCCGCAATGGCCCGGTTGCTGGGCCTGCCGATCGTCGCCCCGAGTGGACGGCAAATCCTTGCCGGCCCCGAACTCCGCCGTAGCCATTATCGTTTTCATTTCCATCCATGCGTACGTGATCGTACGTATTTTCGCGTAGTACTTCGTCGCGTACTTTGAGGTCGTTGGCGGCGCACGTTGGTAGGCCGCTCGCGGCGATCAAGTAGTTCGCGACTCGATCTGCTGTAGCGTCGCCAGCACCAAAACGAGATGCCTCGGGGGAGAGCGGCCTTGCGTGCGTCGCAGAATGAACCGGTTGGCGATGGGCCGGCGCCGCACGGCGCCCCCTCGCAGAGCGAGCCGTCCCACGGCGTTGACCCTCGGTTGATTTGCATCGCGACCGCGGCCCTCCACAGGGCGCAGCAACGCGGGTACGCGCCCGGCTACGAAAGACAGGACTGGCTCAAGGCCAAGGCCGAGTTCGAGATGCAGCAGCGACCCTACTAGGGCAGTCAGCGCTCTCATGAAGACGACGCTTGCTCATTTGGGCGCAGTCCTGCTGGCAGTTGCCGTGCTCCTTTTTCTTGCCAACGCACGCAATTCGTCGAGCGGTCACGACAGCCAGAAGGCGGTCGGCGTACCGGCCGCAAGCAATACCAGTCACGCGGGCCGGTAGCCAGGGCACGCAACGGTCCAACCGCTCGACTCTGTGGCGCCCCAAGGAGCGCCGACATCGGCGCCTGCCTACTGCCGTGGTCGCCTCTAACCGGAACGCGGGCCTGCGACGCCGCCGCATCGCTGGGCTTGCAGGTTTCGGCGGCGATTGGCGTAGGCTTGGCACCGATACTGGCGACCGCACTGGCCGACTACGTGGGCGAAACGACAGGGGTATCGCTGCTGCTCATCCTGCTGGCGGCCGTGACATTTGTCGCGACGCGCTAGACCAGGGAAACCAAGGACGAGTCGCTGAGGGATCGGAGCTGCATCGCGTGTTGCCGTCGAGAACGTTGCTTGCAGCGATCCGTCCCCGGCAACGGTGGAAACCGCAGACGAAAGGGAGCCGGTGTCCCGCAGTCGCTTGCACCGCTAGATAGAAGCCGGGCAGGCAGCTGCCGCAAACCGGCAGCCGATACCAAGATGATATGACTCGTCCGCTGCGCTATCGCAGGGCACTCCGTGCTCTTGCCGTCGGCCACCGTATCCGCCTGCAGCTCGCATCGAACAACGATCTCGTTCCAGAAATGCGTGCAGGGGCGAGAAGGGGAGCGCGGGCGGTGCTCTAGCGAGCCGGCGGACGGTCCGGCGATCGCGCCCCCACGCTCAAGACGCTGGCGCAGCATGCGACGATTTGAGCCCGCTTTGCATGCCATTTCCGGTCGACCCTGCCCGATTACAGCACTGGCAGCGGCGGCGTGGCGGCAGTGCATTGGTTCGCGGTAGGTCGTCCGTTCGATTCCGTTAGCCAGTGTCTAGACCGTAAGCTCCTGACCTGTGGGGCGCAGTCCCGGACGGCGCTGCGCGATGAACCGGTGCCATGTCCGGCCGTTGCCCCAGATCCTCGCGCGGGGCGCCGATCGACGTGTTCCGGGAGCGGGCGTCGAGTAGCACCTGGGGATCTGCGGATGAATGTATTTGATCTCGACGACAGAGTGACCGCGGCGGCTGTCGCCGCCGCGGGCACCATTGTCGCGGCCCTGATCCAGCTGCGTGCGGCGTGGCGCAAGGAAGTGTCGGAGCGCGCGCGGGGGGTTCCGATAAGCAAGAAGTCGCGCCGCGGGCCGGTGCTGGCCGTGATACTGCTTCTTGTAGCCGCCGGGGTGGGTGGGTTCGCGCTGTCGCAGTACCTCTTGGGTCAGTCAGGCCGCGATTCGGCGGCACTGCGTAGCGAGATGCAGACGCAGCTCGCCCAGATCAGCGCCACCGCCGAGCGCTTGGAGCGGGCGGCCATGAACGATCGTGTTCCGGCCCGGCGCGCGGAAGATGATTTGCGTGGGGCCGAAGGCGTCACCGTGACCGCGACGGTTGGGCCCTGCCGCGCGCGCGCCGTCCCTGCCAGCGATGCGGCGCCAGGGTGCTCTGAGCAAGATGCGCCGCGCGTGATGCTGTGCGGGAGCGTGCCCTCCTCGGCGGTCGTCACTGCCCTGGCTTTATACGCCCGCCCGGAAGACTCGCCCCGCCCTTGGGCCGAGAGTCGAGTTGCCCCCGGCCAGGACCTCGGACGGGCACGCTTCGCAGACAGGCCGATCGAGCGGGCCGAATCGGACCAGACGAAGCAGGTTTGCACCGGCTTCTCCGCCTGGGATGCCGAGCAAGCCTACAGTGCTCGCCTGGTCGTGAAATACACCTCGTCCAACACGCTGCGCGAGGTCTCGCACGCGATGGTCGTGCCGACGTCCGAGGAACGCTGAGGCACCTTCGGTCCGTTCAGCGGTGTCGACCAGTTTCAGGCTCCCAGGGGAAGCGCGTGGCCGTCCATTTGGCGGCTGTGCGAGCGATCCTCCCGCATCTTTGCGCCATCGCTGGCGCCAAGCCAGGGGCCCGAGGCGCTGGCGGGGCCAAGCCGAGCGCCGGCATACCGGGTTGGGTGAACCTGCTACTGCGCGGCCGGCCGGCGCCAGTTGCTGCGCACCAATCCCTTACAAGGCGGCTGTCTTGCGGCGAGCAGGCGCATAGAGGAATCGCGCCGCCGTGCGGTCAAGGAAGACCAGTGCCAGGACAACGATGGCGCCGAACAAGCTGCCAGTGAAAACCCGCATCCAGCCGATGAACATCGGGCTAAGAGCCGAGCTCGAAGCGCCGTTCGCGCTCCCTAGCGCGATGCCGGCCGCGCGCGATCTTGTCCTTCTCGCTCGCCGATAGCAATCGAGCATTCGCCGGCCGGTCCGGCAACACCAAAAATGCCGCGATCCCAAGGCAGATGGCAGGTGCGCCTTCGATCAGGAACAAGCATTGCCACCCGTACTGGCCGCCGACGCCGGCCATGTGCGTCGTGATCCAGGCCGAAACGGTTCCAGCGATGAGCCCGGAGACGGGCACGGCGATGGCGACTAGCGAAATGATGCGGGCGCAGTCGCGGCTGGATAATTACAGAGTGAAGTAGCAGATCAGGCCGACAAAGAAGCCGACTTCGGCGGCGCCGATGAGAAACCGTATCGATTAAAACCTAAGCGATTGCCGGCAAAGGCCATTGCCATGGGGAAGGTTTCCCACAGTGTCATGACGCGCAGAAGCGTGAGCCGGAGCCCAACGCGCTCGAGCATGCGATTGCTCGGGTCCTCGAATAGGACATGGCCGACCTAGAGACTGCCAGCGGCCATCCCGAACAGCGCCTCGTCGAAATGCAGGTCGGCCATGAATTGCAGCTTGGCATAGCCGACATTGAGCCGGTCCATCATCGCCACGATGCAGCACGGGAACAAGTAGGAAAGGAGCGCAAAGGCCACGCGGCGGGGCAGCGATGGAGCGCCACCACCACCTCGACGGCTTGCCCAGCGCTCTGGGCAAGTGCCAGCTCTTTGCACGGGCTACCGGGGAGCTTTGAGCATCTCGCCCATCTTCTGGTGGATCAACTGGATCGCCTTGAGCGGGCGCAGCATGACCTTGAACTCCACGATCCTGCCCTCCTCGTTCCACTTGATCATGTCGACGCCGTTGACGCTGATCCCATCGATCTCGACCAGAAACTCGAGCACGGCGTCGTGACCGTGGACGAGCTCGCGCACATAGTGAAATGTCTCGTTGAAGAACACCCGGAATGCGGCCGACAGGTACTGCGCCGTCACCTGCTTGCCCCGCTGAGGGCTATGGACGATGGGAGAAAGGAACACGACCTCGTCGGCGAGAATCGAGTCCAGACCCGCAACGTCGCGCTGCGCGACGAGGCGGTGCCACCGTGCCAGGGTTGGGTAGTTGATGATTTGTCTCCCGGTGCGTTCGTGTTGACCGACGCCGCTCGGGCAGCAAGAGCCGCCCCGCCGCCATCGCGCCTGTTCACCGCGGGGCGCCTCCTCGCTTCATTATCGGGGAAATTCCCCGCCGACAAGCAATGATGTCCCTGCCTCGCGGTGGCCCGCAGACCGGGGCAAGACACCGGCGGCGCGTAGCCTGGCGCGGGAGCGGGCGGTCGGCAGAAGGCCGCCGCGCCGCGGGCGCGATTTGGTCTACGGAAAAACCGGACCGTCTCTGCGTGTAGCGCCAAAGCCGCGCCGGCGGCATTCGCACGGACCCGTACCAAGCGCCGGCAGGGGTGATGGATCGCTCGCTAGCGGCGTGCGTTCGACAGACGGCGCACCACCGCCACCATGCGGTCAACCTCCTCGCAGGTGTTGTAGAACGCCAACGAGGGGCGCACCGTCGCCTCGAGTCCGAAGCGGCGCAGGATCGGCTGGGCGCAGTGATGTCCGGCGCGCACGGCGATGCCTTCCTGGTTCAAGGCCTTGGCCACCTCCTCGGCAGACGTGCCCTCGAGCACGAAGGAGAGCACGCTGGCCTTGTCCTTGGCCGTGCCGATCAGGCGCATTCCCGGGATCGGCTTCATGAGGTGCGTGGCGTACTCGAGCAGCGCATGCTCGTAGCGCGCGACGTTTTCGATGCCCACCCGCTCCAGGTAGTCGAGCGCGGTCCCCAAGCCGACCGCGTCGGCGATGTTGCCGGTACCGGCTTCAAAGCGTGCCGGCAGGCCCTGATACACGGTGCGCTCGAAAGTCACGTCGGTGATCATGTTGCCGCCACCTTGCCACGGCGGCATGTCCTCGAGGACCTCGCGCTTGCCGTAGACCGCACCGATACCGGTGGGCCCGTAGATCTTGTGGCCGGAAAAAACGAAGAAGTCCGCGTCGAGCGCGCGCATGTCGACGCGCATGTGTGAGACCGACTGCGCGCCGTCGACCAGTGCCCGTGCGCCGGCGCGGTGCGCCAGCTCGACGATCTGCTGCACCGGCACCACGGTGCCAAGGGCGTTGGACACCTGCGTGACCGAGACGATCTTCGTGCGATCGCTCAGCAGGCGCTGGTACTCCTCGAGCAACACCTGACCGGAGTCGTCCACCGGAATGACGCGGATCTTCGCGCCCTTCTCGGCGGCGAGCTGCTGCCAGGGCACGATGTTGGCGTGGTGCTCGAGGTGCGAGACGATGATCTCGTCGCCCGGACCGACGTGCTTGGCCCCCCAGCTCTTGGCCACGAGGTTGATGCCCTCGGTGGTGCCGCGTACGAAGAGGATCTCCTCGGCCGAGCTCGCGCCCAGGAAGCGGCGCACCGTCTCGCGCGCCTGCTCGTAGGCATCGGTTGCGCGCGCGGCCAGTTCATGCGCCGCGCGGTGGATGTTGGAGTTCTCGTGCGTGTAGAAGTACGAGAGGCGGTCGATCACCGCCTGCGGCTTCTGGGTCGTCGCGGCGTTGTCGAACCACACGAGCGGGCGGCCGTTGACCCGCTCCTGCAGGATCGGGAAGTCGCGGCGGATCGCGTTCACATCAAAGGGCGGGTGGGCGCTGGCCGCGGCTTGCGGAATGTCTCTTCCGGCACCGGCCGCCCCGGGCTGCGCATCGAGGAAGTAGTAGGTGCCGGGTGCGGTCGGTGCCGCCGGTGCAGCCGGCCCCCCCGCCCCTTTGGCATCGGCGGCCAGCAGCGAGCGCAAGGCCTCGCTGCCGGGCAGTCCGAAGGACTGTGCGGTCGTGAGGTCGTCGGCAGGCACATACCGCTCGCTGGCGCCCGCAATCCCGGTCACCGGCACGCTCGGCTCGCCGAGGAAGTAGTACGCCGTCGGCGGCAAAGGCGCGGCCGCGCCGCCACCGGGTTCGGAAAGCGTGGCAGTAGGTAGCGCGGCCGCGTAGGCCTCAGGAACGCCCGGGACGTAGCTATCGGCGCGTCCGCCATAGGGCACCGCGCTCGGTGCAGGAACGGGCGGGGCGTTTGGCGCCTGGGCGCGCGGCGCCGCGGCTGGCCCGCTCGCACCGGGCGCAAGCGACACGCCAGAGGGCTGCGGATGGGCCGGCAGCGGCGGTCCCGAGGCTGCCGTCACCGGGTCGCCGAGGAAGTAAAACGCCGCCGGCGCCGACGGGGCAGCCGCACCAGCACCGGGCATGGAAGTCGTCGGCACCGGTACAGCTGCCGCATAGGCCTCGGGCACGCCCAGAACGTAGTTGCCCGCGCGCCCGTCGTAGCCGGGCGCGGCGCTCAGCGCATGGTCGGGCATGCCGTTTGGTGCCTGGGCGTGCGGCACCAGCGCGGGCGCGGAGGCGCCAGCATTGGCAAGGGTCTGCGGCGAGTTGGGCACCAGGTTCGCGCCCGGCGGCACGGCGCCCAGAGGCACCGCGGCCGGCGTGGCGGGCCCGAACGCACCCGGCGGAACGGAAAATCCGGGCGGCTGCGGATTGCTTGGCAGGGGCACTCCTGCGACCGCTGGCGTGCCCGGCAACGCCGCGAAGTACTCGCTGGCCAAGCGCGCCAGCGCGGCCGGGTCCGGCAGCCCCGGCGGCAGCGCCGGGCTCAGGTTGTCGGGCGTCGTCATTTGGCCCGGCTCACTTGTAGGTGTGCGAATACTCGTGGTACTTGCCGATCTCCACGTCCTCGAGCAAGGCGAGGGCGTCGTCGGTCTGTACCGCGAGCGAGCAGTACAGCGAAACCAGGTACGAGGCGATTGCGTTGCGGCTGATTCCCATGAAACGCACCGACAGCCCGGGGCTCTGTTCGCCCGGCAGCCCCGGCTGGAACAGGCCCACAACACCCTGGCGCTTCTCGCCCACGCGCAGCAGCAGGATCTTGGTCTTGCCGTCGGCGACCGCCACCTTGTCCGAGGGGACGAGCGGGATGCCGCGCCAGGTGAGAAACTGCGAGCCGAACAGGCTCACCGTCGGTGGCGGCACACCGCGCCGGGTGCACTCTCGACCGAAGGCGGCGATGGCCGACGGGTTGGTCAGGAAGAATGCCGGCTCCTTCCACACCTTGGTCAGCAACTCATCGAGGTCGTCCGGAGTCGGCGCGCCGCCGAGCGGGTAGATGATCTGATCGGGCGCGACGCTGGCCAGCAAGCCGTAGTCGGCATTGTTGATGAGCTCGTTCTCCTGCTTTTCCTTGACCGTCTCGATGGTCAGGCGCAGCTGTTCCTTGATCTGGTCATGGGGGCTGCTATAGAGGTCCGATACCCGTGTATGTATGTCCAGCACCGTGCTGACCGCATTGAGGAAATACTCGCGCGGCTGTTCCTCGTAGTCGACGAAGGTGGTCGGCAGCTCCGCCTCGTCGCGCTTGGCGCAGGACACGTGCACGTCCTGCGGGTTCTTGACCTTGTTCAACCGGTAGATGCCGGCCTCGACCGGCAGCCACTGCAGCAGGTGGGTGAGCCAGCGCGGACTGATCGTCGACAGCGTCGGCGCCGTCTTCGTGGCGTTGGCGAGCTGGCGGGCGGCGTTGTCGCCCAGTGCCAGTTGCACGGGCTGTTTATCTGCCATGAGGGACTCCTTACGCAGAGCAATGTAGGTTATGAGAAAAACCGGGACGCGAGTTTCGGATTCTCGGCCGCGGGCATCAACCGCATATAGCCATCAAGTCGTGATCCGGGACAAGGAATGGGCAGCGTTAGAAAGAGCGGCGCGGCTGGCAAGCCGGGCAGGGCCTACTCCTCGCACCAAGAAATCAGATGCGACAGCGGTACCTCGAGCGCACGCGCCAGCTTGGCCGCCGTCGCCAGCGAGGGCATGGCTGCGGCTCGCTCGATCTCACCCATGTAGGAGCGGTTGAGCTCGGCCTGCCCCGCCAGGCGCTCCTGCGACCAGCCCCGGGCCTCGCGCTGCTGGCGAATCACCGCGCCAAACCGCTCGCTGACCCTACCCACCCGGGCGCTCCCGCTGCGAGATTCGTTGCGCCGCAGACCGAAACATCAGCTGCCCGCAGCGTCGCGGACGGTGTCGTCGCGTGTGCTTGCCTGCGTGATGCGACTGCCGGGCGGCAGGCTGCGCGTTAGCCAGACGTTGCCGCCGATGGAGGAACCGCGGCCGATGGTGACCCGCCCCAGGATCGTGGCGCCGGCGTAGATGACAACGTCGTCCTCGATGATGGGATGCCTCGGGACGCCCTTTTGCAGATTGCCGTTCTCGTCGGTCGTGAAGCGCTTGGCACCCAGCGTGACCGCCTGGTACAGGCGCACGTTGCGCCCGATCTGTGCGGTCTCGCCGATCACGACACCCGTGCCATGGTCGATGAAGAAGCCTGGGCCGATCGTGGCGCCCGGGTGAATGTCGATGCCGGTTTCGCCATGCGCGATCTCGGCAATCAGGCGGGCCAGCAGCGGCGCGCCCAGCACGTGCAGCCGGTGGGCGATGCGGTGGTGGATCATCGCGTGAACGCCCGGATAGGACAGCAGCACCTCGTCGACGCTGTGCGCCGCCGGGTCACCCTGGTAGGCGGCCACCACGTCGCTGTCGAGCAGCGATCGAACCTCGGGCAGCGCGGCGCCCAGGCCCCGCACGATCTCGAGCGCTTGGGCGTCGGCCATCCCCGGCGCTTGGTCGCCGTGGCGCGCGGGATAGCGCAGCTCCAAGCGCACCTGCGCCAGCAGGCGGTTGAGCGCGATGTCCAGCATGTAGCCGACGTAGTAGTCCTCGCTCTCCTGGCGCAGGTCGGGCGGGCCCAGGCGCATCGGGAACAGGGCTCCGCGCAGGCCGTCGATAATGGCCGACAGGGCCTCGCGCGAGGGCAGCTCGCGTCCGCCGACGTCGCACGAGCGCTGCTGGGAGCGGCGCCAGTTCTCCCGCGTGCGGCGCAGTTGCGCCACGATGTCGACCAGGTCGAGCGAGACGCGGTTGGCCAACGCCGGGTCGGTGCCGCCAACAAACGGGTCGAAGTCACCCGCCGCGGTCAGGATGCGCTGGCTGTTGCGCATGTCGGCTCAGGCGGCCAGCGGTGTGGCTGCTGCCGGCGGCAGCCCGCTAGCGTCGAACACGCCCTCGAAGAGCACCGAGCTCAGGTAGCGCTCGCCCGAATCGGGCAGGATCACGACGATCGTCCTGCCCTCGTTGCCGGGCTTGTGTGCCCAGCGGATCGCGGCAGCGGCCGCGGCTCCGCAGGAAATGCCCGAAAGGATGCCCTCTTCGCGCGTGAGGCGGCGCGCGTAGGCCACGGCCTCCTCGTTGCTGACCTGCTCGATCGCGTCGACCAGCGACAGGTCGAGCACGCCCGGCACGAAGCCCGCGCCGATGCCTTGTATCTTGTGCGGCCCGGGCTTGACCGGTTCGCCGTTGCGGGTCTGTGTGAGCACCGGGCTGGCCACGGGCTCGACCGCCACCGACACGATCGGCTTGCCCTTGGTGTGCTTGAGGAAGCGCGACACGCCCGTGATCGTGCCGCCCGTCCCGACGCCCGAGACCAAGATGTCGACCGCGCCGCCGGTATCGTCCCAGATCTCCGGGCCGGTCGTCGATTCATGGATCGCCGGGTTGGCCGGGTTGTTGAATTGCTGCAGCAGCACGTACTTGCGGTCGGAGGCGGCGATCTCCTCGGCCTTGGCCACCGCGCCCTTCATGCCCTTGGACCCTTCGGTCAGAACCAGCTTCGCCCCGTAGGCCAGCAGCAGCTTGCGCCGTTCCAGGCTCATGGTCTCGGGCATGGTCAGCGTGATCGGGATGCCGCGCGCCGCGGCCACGAACGCCAGCGCGATGCCGGTATTGCCGCTGGTGGGTTCGACGATCTCCTTGCCGGGGCCGAGCAGGCCGCGCTTCTCTGCGTCCCAGATCATTGCGGCGCCGATGCGGCACTTGACCGAGTAGGCCGGGTTGCGCCCCTCGATCTTGGCCAAGACGGTCGCCTTGGCGCCATCGGTGATGCGATTGAGCCGGACCAGCGGCGTGCGGCCGATCGACAGTGAGTTGTCCGCAAACCAGGCAGTCATCGGCGTACTTCCGACGCTTTCACTCTTGAACCCAGGGCAGGCCGCGAAAGCGCCAGCCGTCTTCGGTGCCACGCTGCTGGTGGTCATTGAGCTCGCCCTCGAAGCCTTCGAGGACATTGAACACGCTGGTGAAGCCTGCCTTGGTTGCGGCCTCGCCGGCGAGCGCCGAGCGCTTGCCGCTGCGGCACAGCAGCAGCACGACCTCATCCTTGCGCACCTTGGCCTCGAGCTCGCGCACGAAGCGCGGATTTCGCGTCAGTGCCGTTCCGGTGGCCCACGCCACGTGCAAACTGCGCGGGACAATGCCAACGAACTTTCGCTCCTCGGCCGAACGCACATCGACCAGCACCGCGTCCCCCGACTGCACCAGCGCCCAGGCTTCGTGCGGCGGCACGCTGCCGGCATACGGCAGGCCGGCGGCCTCGGCCTGCTGGCGCGCGCGGTCAAGCGCCGAAGAGGTGAAAACTTCCGTGAGTACAGCGGACATGATGCCTCCTTGGGACCGGGTGGCTGCGTGGTGGCTATAGACAGCAGGCCCAAGCGTAGGCGGTCGCGGGCGACGCGGGAACGAACCAATGCGAAGATCGATATGCGCGGCGGATATGAAGCCACCGGGCAGGGGCCCGTCCAGCGACTCGCGCGCTGGCCCATGGACCGCCGCCGCGGGCGCCGAAATGACGCCGGCGGCCGACGCAGGCCCGTTCGCCGTGCGCTTGGCGGCGGTCGCGGCGCCAGTTGGGCGCCGGGTTCGCGACGAAGCTCGGCCGGTGCGGAGGAAAACGGCCCTTTTCTGCGGATTGGGACGCTGACAGCGCCCTAGTATCGCGACCAAGGTCTTGCGGCCGTGCTTGGGACGGTGTTTGTCCACAGCACCGGTCGACAGATGCCGGTCCTAGGCCGGCCAATGTCAATGGGGCACGGTGACGCGGGCACTCGGGTGGCGGTCAGAGTTCGCGTGGGCTGTTACGTTCTTGGTTGATTCCCTACGACATCGATGGTCTTGGCTTTGGCGGGTGAGCGAGACAGGACCTGTTGGCACTTGCTCTTATTGCGCTGGCGTAGTTTGACAATGGGCAGCAATCACATATACCTCGCGCACCCGCGCAAGTCTTACTCGACCGACAAGCGAATCTCCCTCGAACCCGAAGCGTCCCAATGGTGACCAGGATCTTTCTGCTGGCATTGGGGTATTTCGCAACGGGCTGGCTCGGGCTGAGTATTCCCTATTACGGTTCGTTCATCACGCTCGTCTGGCTCCCGACGGGAATCGCGGTGGCGGGATTGCTCGTGTGGGGCCGCGTGGTTTGGCCGGCCATCTACCTGGGCGCATGGCTCGCCAATGTCTCGGCTGGTTCCACCTGGCCACTGGCCGCCGGCATCGCCGTAGGCAATACGCTCGGGCCGCTGCTGAGCGTTGGCTGGCTCAGGCGTGTGGGATTTCATACCGGGCTCGATCGTCAGAAGGACGTCGGCTTGCTGATCGCCGGTGCCGGCATGGGAATGACGGTGTCCGCGCTGGGCGGGGTCTTGAGTCTGTATCTGGCGGGGCTCGTTCCCCTGGAATCCACGAGTTCGGCCTGGCTGTCGTGGTGGATGGGTGACACGGTAGGCGTGCTCCTGGCCGCTCCGTTGCTCCTCACCCTTACCCGGGAAAACATCGAGCGGCTCTGGAGCAGCCGCGCCGAACTGCTGCTGTGGCTGCTGGTCGCCGGTCCGGTAGCCGGCCTCGCATTCCTGCGAGACCACGAGCCGGCCGGCTGGTCCCTGCCCCTGGCGTTCCTGACCTTGCCGCTCATTGGCTGGGCAACCCTGCGCTTTGGCAAGACCGGCGCAGCGCTGGCCGGCCTGGGCCTCTCGCTGGTCGCTGCATGGGGCACCGCCACCGGGCACGGCACCTTCTTCCTGCCCGAGGCTCGCGTGAGCTTGTTCGTGCTGTGGGGCTACATGACCATCGTCGTGCTCACCGGCTTGCTGATTACGGCAATGCAGGCCGAGCGCCACCGGGTGGAAAGCAGTCTGCGCGAGAGCGAAGCAAAACTGCGGGGGCTGTTCGAGTTGTCGCCGCTGGGCATCGCACGCACGGACCTGAAGGGTCGCTACGTCGAGTTCAATGACGCCTTCCGGAAAATCTGCGGCTATCCGGCGCTAGAACTCAAGACCCTGGACTACTGGAAATTGACGCCCAAGAAATACGAGGCGGACGAGGCGCGGCAACTCGAGAGCCTGGCGCGAACCGGTCAATATGGCCCGTACGAAAAGGAATATGTCCGCCAGGACGGCAGCCTGGTGCCGATCCAGCTCAATGGCATGTTGATCACCGGCAGCGACGGCCAGGACTACATCTGGTCGATCGTCGAGGACATCAGCGCTCGCAAGCGGATCGAAGCAGATCTGCAGGTCGCCGCTACGGCGTTCGAGGCGCAGGTTAGCATCGTCGTTACGGACGCCGACAGCGTGATTCTGAGCGTCAATCGAGCCTTCACCGAGGATACGGGCTACACCGCCGAGGAAGCGGTAGGCCAGACGCCGCGCTTGTTCAAGTCGGGGCGCCACGACCGGCAGTTCTACGCGGCGATGTGGGACAGCATTCTGACCAGCGGGGCGTGGCAGGGCGAAATCTGGGATCGGCGCAAGAACGGCGAGATCTACCCCAAATGGCTGACGATTTCCGCGGTCAAGGGCGACGACGGGGCCGTGACCCACTATGTCAGCACGCAGTTCGACATCAGCCAGCGC
>OKRD01000135.1 GCA_900290335.1 Burkholderiales bacterium
CTACCAAAATTCACGGCGCATTTTTACTCCCAATCGCCAGCAACTGCAAGAAATATTTGCATTGTCGTGCAGGATTTTCTCTAGCGATGTCCCGATTTGGTGGCAACTTCCAAGTGCAATTCTCTCGCTAAGCAAGCGCCGAACTCAATCCCAACTAAGCGCCCCACCGCTCTGATATTCAATCACTCTGGTCTCAAAGAAGTTCCGTTCCTTCTTGAGATCGATCATCTCGCTCATCCAGGGAAACGGATTTTCCTGATCGGCATACAGCGGCTCCAAGCCGATCTGCTGCGCCCGACGGTTCGCGATGTAGCGCAGATAGCCCTTGAACATCGAGGCGTTCAGGCCCAGCACCCCGCGCGGCATGGTGTCCTCTGCATACCGGTATTCCAGGTCGACCGCCTCGGCGTACAGGCGCCGGATGTCCGCGCGGAACTCTGGCGTCCAGAGCCCCGGGTTCTCCAGCTTGATCTGGTTGATCACGTCGATGCCGAAATTGCAATGCATGGACTCGTCCCGCAGGATGTACTGGTACTGCTCGGCGGCGCCGGTCATCTTGTTCTGCCGTCCCAGAGCCAGGATCTGGGCAAAGCCGACGTAGAAGAACAGCCCCTCCATGAGGCACGCGAACACGATGAGCGAGCGCAGCAGGGCCCGGTCGGACTCCTGGGTACCGGTCCGGAAGCCTGGATCCGTCAGCACGTTGATGAACGGCAGGAGGAACTCGTCCTTGGCCCGAATCGAGGGGATTTCGCGGTAGGCATTGAAAATCTCGCCTTCCTCCAGTCCCAGGGATTCAACGATGTACTGATAGGCGTGCGTATGGATCGCTTCCTCGAAGGCCTGCCGCAGGAGGTATTGCCGGCATTCCGGGGCGGTGATCTGGCGATAGGTCCCAAGGACGATGTTGTTGGCCGCCAGGGAGTCGGCCGTGACAAAGAATCCCAGGTTGCGCTTGACGATGCGCCGTTCGTCCTCGCTCAGGCCGTTCGGATCCTTCCACAGGGCGACGTCCCGGGCCATGTTCACCTCCTGCGGCATCCAGTGGTTCGCGCAGGCGCAAAGGTACTTGTCCCAGGCCCATTTGTACTTGAACGGAACGAGCTGGTTGACGTCGGCCCGGCCGTTGATGATCCTCTTGTCCTCTACCCGGACCCGGCCGTCCATGGCGCGCGAGTCGGTCCCGCCCGGGGTAACCCCCCGGTGCCCGTGTACTGCCTCCGCTCCACCCGTACCGCTTCCCAGCATTGATTCCCCCTCTTCGCGTTGGACGGCTGCGCAGGCCTTGGTCGACCCGATCCGGTTGCGGCGGCCGGCCCTCGCCTAGCGCCCGTTGCCCACTATTGGCAGACCTCGCAGTCGCCGAGTCCCGCGTCGCCTGGGCGCAACCGGCAGACCTGCCCGGTCCCGCCGGCCGAGTTCTCGTCCACCGGAACTGAGTTCAGGCCCCCACCGCTGCGGCCGGTCGCCTTCTCCGCGTGGCTCGCCCCGAGGGTGCGCAGGTAGTACGTCGTCTTGAGCCCCCGCAGCCAGGCCAGCCGATAGGTTTCATCGAGCTTGCGGCCCGAGACTCCGGCCATGTAGATGTTGAGGGACTGCGCTTGATCGATCCACTTCTGGCGGCGGGCCGCACACTCGATCAGCCAAACGGGGTCGATCTCGAACGCCGTCGCGTAGCGCAGCCGGATCTCGGCCGGAACTCGGTCAATGCGAGACAAGCTGCCATCGAAGTACTTCAGGTCGGCCGCCATCACCTCGTCCCACAGGCCAAGGGCCTTGAGTTCGCGCACCAGGTACGGGTTGGTGACCGTGAATTCGCCCGAGAGGTTTGACTTCACAAACAGGTTCTGGAAGGTCGGCTCAATGCTCGCGGAAACCCCGACAATGTTGGAAATCGTGGCCGTCGGCGCAATGGCCACGCAGTTGGAGTTGCGCATCCCGAATTGCGCGATCCGGGCGCGCAACGCATCCCAGTCCATTTGCGCGCTGCGATCGGCCTCCAGGTCGCCACCGCGCTCCGTCGCCAGCAGCTCCAGGGTGTCCTGCGGCAGCACGCCCCGCTCCCAGAGCGAGCCGGCAAACGTGGAATACGCCCCCCGCTCGGCAGCGAGCTCGGTCGAGGCCCAGTAGGCGAAGTAGCAGACGGCCTCCTGGCTGCGATCGGCAAATTCGATGGCCTCGCGGGAGGCGTAGGCCATCCGCATCCGGTGCAGGCAGTCCTGAAACCCCATGATGCCAAGGCCCACCGGCCGGTGCCGCAGGTTGGCGCTGCGCGCCTTCGACACCGCGTAGTAGTTGATATCGATGACGTTGTCGAGCATCCGCATGGCGATGCCGATCGTTCTGCGCAGCTTGTCATAATCGAGCTCGTAGCCGCCGGCGCCGTCGGGCTTGAGGTGGGCAACCAGGTTGACCGACCCGAGATTGCACACGGCGATTTCCTCGCCCGAGGTGTTGAGCGTGATTTCCGTGCACAGGTTCGAGCTGTGGACGACCCCGACATGTTGCTGCGGCGAGCGGACATTGCAGGCATCCTTGAACGCGATCCAGGGATGCCCGGTCTCAAACAGCATGGTCAGCATCTTGCGCCAGAGCTGCGCTGCCGGAACCTTCTTGAACAGCCGCAGTTCGCCGCGCGCCGCCTTTTCCTCATATGCCAGGTAGGCTCGCTCGAAGGCCTGTCCGGTGCGCTCATGCAGGTCCGGACAGTCGCTGGGGGAAAACAAGGTCCACTGCGCGTCGGCCAGGACGCGCTTCATGAACAGGTCCGGGATCCAGTTGGCCGTGTTCATGTCGTGCGTGCGGCGCCGATCGTCCCCGGTGTTCTTGCGCAGTTCGAGGAACTCCTCGATGTCCAGGTGCCAGGTCTCGAGGTAACAGCAGACCGCGCCCTTCCGCTTGCCGCCCTGGTTGACCGCGACCGCCGTATCGTTGACCACCTTCAGAAACGGCACCACACCTTGCGACTTGCCGTTGGTGCCGCGGATGTGGGCCCCAAGAGCACGCACCGGGGTCCAGTCGTTTCCCAGGCCTCCGGCAAATTTCGCCAGCAGGGCGTTGTCCTTGATGGCCTCGAAAATGCCGTCGAGATGGTCGGGGACCGTGCTCAGGTAGCAGGACGAAAGCTGCGCGTGGCAGGTCCCGGAATTAAAGAGCGTGGGGGTCGAACTCATGAAGTCGAAGCTCGACAGCAGGCCGTAGAACTCGATCGCCTTGGCTTCGCGATCGATCTCGTGGATCGCCAGGCCCATGGCCACGCGCATGAAGAATATTTGTGGCAACTCGAAGCGCTGGCCGTTGCGATGCAAAAAGTACCGGTCGTACAGGGTCTGCAGTCCCAGGTACGAGAATTGCAGGTCCCGCTCGGGCCGCAGCGCCGCCCCGATCCGGTCCAGGTCAAACTGCAGCAAGCGCTCATCGAGCAGGCCGGCCTCCACGCCAATGCGCAGGCAGCGAGGAAAGTATTCGGGGTAGCGCTGCACCATGTCGGCCTGCGACACCTCGCCCCCGAGCACCTCGCGGCGAATGACGTGCAGCAGCAAGCGGGCGCTGACCTCGCTGTACGCGGGGTCGGTCTCGATCAGCGAGCGGGCGGCAAGGATCGCCGACTTGTGCACTTCCTCCATCGCCACGCCGTCATACAGATTCTTGACGGTGGCCTGCATCACCGCATCGACCGATACGTATTCGGTCAGCCCCAGGCAGGCCGCCTCGATGGTTGCGCGCAGCCGCCGCTCGTCGAGCGGTACGGTCCGACCATCAACCGTAACAGCAAAGGCGCTCGGTCGCGGCTGGGCCGGCGTTAGCCGGGCGCGCTCCTGGCTGCGCTGCTCCCGGTACAGCACGTAGGCGCGCGCCACGTCGTGGGCCCCGTCGCGCATCAACGACAATTCGACCTGGTCCTGGACGTCCTCGATGTGGAAGGTCCCGCCCGCCGGCTGACGCCGAATCAGCGCGGTGACCGCCGCCCCGGTCAGGCGCTCGACCTGCTCGCGGATGGCGGCCGACGCCGCACCCTGACCTCCGCGAACGGCGAGGAATGCCTTGGTCATGGCTACCGCGATCTTCGCGGGCTCGAACGCCACGACCGCGCCGTTGCGACGCAGGATCTGGTAGTCGGCCAGCGACGATGCCCGGGGCCTATCCAGCATCGGATCGTCCGCGGCAAGCGCCAAGGTCCCGGCCACGGAGGGAGTTCCTTCCGCTGCGACCGGCATCTCGATATGTCGATAGTGCATGGATTCCCCCGCTACCCCGCTGCCCGTCAACGTCGCGCGCCGCCGCCCCCGCACCTACAAGTTCTAGATCGGGGAAACCCGCTTGCGCCGCGTTCGCCAAAGCAAACTTTACTTGCTGCGAGCACCGCAATTGGCGTTTGCTTACCTGCCGACCCATTGTGCGACAACCACAACATGTAGCGTCCACGTGCGGATAATCAACAATCCGTTGTGGTCGGCATGGTAGGAGAAGTTTGGCCGCGCGGCAACTAGAAAATTTTTTGCAGCGCGGTTGCGCGGCTGCGCCCTACTCGTCGCGCACGACGCGGGTCCAGTCAAACAGCGGGCCCGGATCGGATTTGCGGCCGGGCGCGATTTCGCTATGCCCGCGGGTCCAGCGCAGGGGGTAGGCGCTCGACAGCGCCCGCTGCAGCGCAACGAGCGTGCGGTACTGCTCGCCGGTGAATGGTTCGAATTCGCTGCCTTCGAGCTCGATGCCGATGGAGAAGTCATTGCAGCCGGCGCGGCCGTCCCATTGCGAGGAGCCCGCGTGCCAGGCCCGGTCAAGGCAGGAGACGAACTGCGTCAATGCGCCGCTGCGGGCGATCAAGAAGTGCGCCGAGACGCGCACACCCCGCAGCTGTGCGTAGAACTCGTGGCTAGCGCAATCGAGCTGGTTGCAAAACAGCCGCTCGATATCTGCGCCGCCGAAGCAGCCCGGCGGCAGGCTGATGCAATGGAGCACCAGCAATTCGATCGCGCAGCCCTGGGGGCGGGCGTCGAAATTCTGCGAATCGAGCCGGCGAGCCCCCTGCACCCACCCGTCGCTGGCTACGCGGTAGCCGGGCAAGCCGGGTTGGCCATCGCTCATGGGCGATGGCAAGCGTCGCGGCCGATCAACGCCGTCATTTCAGGCCAAGCCGCTGCATGCGGTAGCGCATCTGCCGAAAGGAGATTCCCAGCAGCTGCGCCGCCGCGGTGCGGTTGTGCCGCGTACGCGCCAGCGCCGCCCGAATTGCCACCCCCTCCATTTCGTCGAGGTAGGCGGTCAGATCGCTGGGTACGCCGTCGACGATGGCAAAGCGCGGCGCCTCCGCCGGCGATTCCGCAAGCGGCGCGTCCCCGGCACCGGCCGGTGCCGGTGCCGGGCTGGCCGGTGCCGCGGGCGCGGCAAAGGCGCGCGCCGTCTCCAGGACCAAATCCTCGGGCGCGAGCTCGCCGCCGCCGGTCAGGACGACCGCGCGCTCCAGGACATTTTCCAGTTCGCGCACATTGCCGGGAAAGGGCCATTGCCGCAGCGCCGCTTCGGCCGGCGGGGTCAACCACGCCGCCGACACGCCGGCGCGCTCGGTGATCCGCTGCAGCAGCGCCTTGGCGATCAAGGCGATGTCCTGGCCGCGCTCGCGCAGGCTGGGCACACGCAACTCGATGACGTTGAGGCGGTAAAAAAGATCCTGCCGGAACCGCCCCACTTCGACCATGCGCGCCAGGTCCTGGTGCGTCGCGCTCAGGATGCGCACATCGACGGACTCTTCCACCGTGGAGCCGACCTTGTGGATGCGCCGCTCCTGGATCGCGCGCAGCAGCTTGACCTGCATCGCCAGCGGCAGTTCGGCAACCTCATCGAGCAGCAAGGTGCCCCCCGCGGCGGCCTGGAAGAAGCCGTCGCGGTCGCGGTCGGCGCCGGTGAATGCTCCGCGCCGATAGCCGAAGAACTCGGCCTCCATGAGGGATTCCGGAATCGCGCCGCAATTTACCGCCACGAACGGCATGGCCCGGCGCGCCGACATGGCGTGGATCGCTCTGGCCGCCAGTTCCTTGCCGCTGCCGGACTCCCCGATGATGGCAACCGGCGCCATGCTCTGCCCCAAGCGCGCGATTAGCGCGCGTAGCTTTGCCATTTCTCCCGACTCGCCGACCAGCCGCGCCAGCGCGCCGTCGTCCTCGGGCCCCTCGACCTCCGCACCGACGCCCGGTCCGGCGCTCTCGCCGATCGCCGATCGGATGAGCAACCGCAGCTGATCGAGGTCAACGGGCTTGGCCAGGTAATCGAAGGCGCCTGCCTTGAGTGCGGCCACTGCGTTGTCCGCGCTGCCGTAGGCGGTGATCACGGCGATCTTGGGCTCGCCCCGCGCCCCGAGTTCGCGCACCAGGTCCAGGCCCGAGCCATCGGGCAGCCGCATGTCGGTGAGGCAAAGGCGATAGGTCCGCGACTGCAGGAACTCGCGCGCCTGCCCGAGCGATTCGGCCGTGTCCACTTCCAGTCCCAGGCGGCTAATCGTCAGGCCAAGCAGCTCGCGCAGATCCGCCTCGTCGTCGACCACGAGGACGGCGGGCACCCGAGGGCGCGCCCCGGATTCCGCGTCCGCCAGGCGTGCCGCGCTCATCTAGGAAAGGTCACGACGGAAAAATTCCGACTGGGTCGGGATCGTGTCCAGAAACGCCGGTGCCTGGGACTCGGCGCCCTCGGCGCGCGCAAAGTGCACCACGAAACCGGTGCGATCGGGCCGGCCCGGGCGCCGCAAGACCTCGTACGCCAGCTCGGCATGATTGGCGATGCAAAATTCCCGCGCCAAGTACAAGCCGAGGCCCGTTCCCCGCGCATGCGTCGTGAAGAAAGGCTCAAATATCGCCGCGCGGTCGGCAGGCGCCACGCCAGCGCCGTCATCGATGATCCACAGTTGTGCGTGCCCGTCCTGCTCTGCCGCATTGTCCATGAAGATTTCGACGCTACCTGAGCCACCCGAGCAGTACCGGAGCGCATTATCAACCAGATTGAACAGGATTTGACGCAGGTGGCTGTGTTCGAACTTCACGACGTCGCGGCCCTCGCCGCCAAGGATGAGGACCCCCTGGGCCAGGTCGCGATCGCGCGCAAACTCCTGGGCCCACGCCTCGACGAAATTGCGCAGCGAAAATTCATCGCTGAGCGGCGTATCGCGGCGCGCGACGCGCAGGACATCGTCGACCAGGCGATTGAGCCGCGAGGTGTTTTCGCGCACGATTCCCGTCAGTCGCTTTTGCATCGCATCGCGGGCGTCCTCGGCCAATAACTGGCCGGCGTTGCTGATCGCGGCAAGCGGGTTGCGGATTTCGTGTGCGATGGAAGCGGTCAGCCGACCCATGGCGGCAAGCTTTAATTGCTGCGCCCGGGCCTCCAGGGCGTTGCGGTCCTCCAGGAAGATTACGAACTCGCCCGACTGCGGCGACGGCGGCCGGGCAAAGCGGGCCCGCAGCGGCCGCGCCGGGGAACCCGGATTGCCCGGCGAATCGAGCGCCGCCACCATGAACACCTGGTTGGACCAGCCGACCTCGTTCGCCTCGGTTTTCATCCAGCGCTGGAATTCCTCGCCCAGCGCGCGCAGCGCCGGCAGGTCGATGAGCCGGCGCCCGGTGAGCTGCGTACTGCGTGTCATGCCCAGCAGCACGCGCGCCGCGAGGTTGTTGGCGTGCACGGTAGTGGAGGCGTCCACCACGATGACGCCCTGTTCCATCTGCGAGATCACCAGCCGATTGATTTCCAGCTGGTTCTGCAGGTCGAGCCCCCGCACGTGCGCCAGCTGCTCCTGCTTGTTCAGCCGCGCCGATAGCAGTCGCAAGAGCCCCGTCAAACCGAACAGCGCCGCGCCGTAGAGCCCGGCCTGGAACAGCTGCGGCTCGCCGTGTTCGTCGCGCAACCCGCGCAGCACCGCATCGCTCAGGAGCATCAAAACGGCAATGGAGGTAGTGAAGAACGCCGCGCTGGTCGGCAGCATCAGGGAGGCGCCGGCGATGGGAACGAGGTAGAAAACGACGAACTCGCTGCGCATGCCGCCGCCCAGAACGACCAGCACGGTGGCCATGACCAGGTCGACCGCGAGCTGCGCGGTCAGCTGCCCGAGGAAATGGCGCCGGTAGTACAGCGACGCCAGGGCCATGGCGATCGCCACGCCAAAATAGGCCGCGAGGCCCAGGACGATATCCGAGGCACCGGCGCCGCTGAGACGGTTCGTCAGCGGGGCCGCGAAAACGATGGCCGAGAGCAGCACGAACGNNAATAGAGCGTGCCCCAGGCAGGCTCGAGCCGCAGCAGCCGGTTCGACGGCTTCGCGTTCCCTGCGGGTGCTTCCGGCGCGACCTTGGTTGCCAGGCTCATCGCGAGTTCAGCGGACCTCGCACGGCCTACCGGCGCGGCGAACCGGAAATGCCGTCATGGGCGGACGGCCGGTTGACGTTCCCGGGCATGCTCGGCACAACAGGCCCACTGGCCGTTAAGCGGCAACGCCTCGGACTTGGGCAGATTCAGGCCGCAGGCAGCACAGCGCACCATGTCCTCCGCCGGGTTCCCCCCGGCCGGGCGCGCCGAACCCAGGCTTCCGCCGCGCCCCAGTTTGCGCAGGCCCAGATAAAACAGGAGGCCGATCAGGCACCAGAAGAGCAATCTCGTCATACCCAACCCCTGCCCAGCACGACCTCAAAAACGAACCGGCTCCCAATGTACGCCAAGACCAGCATCAGGAATCCCACGAAAAGCCAGCGCTGCGCAACGCGCCCGCGCCAACCAAAAGCATAGCGCCCGAGCAAGAGCCCGGCGAACACGCTCCACGCGATGATCGCAAACAGCGTCTTGTGATCAAACCGCAGCGGCCGGCCGAAAAGCTCTTCCGAGAAAACGATTCCGCTCGCCAGCGAAGCCGTCAGCAGCACGAACCCGGCGGCTAGCTGGCGGAACAGCAAGGACTCGAGGGCCAACAGCGAAGGCATCTGGGACAGGAGCGGACCAAGCGATCCGGAAGTCTCGCGCAGGGGCTGATGCAGGTAGCGATCGATCGACGTCATCAATATGCTGTGCAGCGCCGCGATCGTAAATAGGCTGTAGGCGAGTACCGACACCGCCAGGTGTATGCGCAGCGCAAGCGAACTGCCCTCGGCCGCCAGCGCGACCCCATGGAAGGGCAGGGGCAGCAAGACGGCCAGGGCGGCCATCGGTGTCAGCAGCGCGTACAGGCCGCCCAGCGCAACGAAAAATCCCTCGATCCACAGCAGGCCGCAAGCAATCAAGAAGGTCGCCGACAGCGCCTGGGCGAAACCGAATCGCAATCCCCCGGTGCCAAACACGTCTTGCACCAGCAATGCCCCGTGGCACAGAACCGCCAGCAGGAGCAGCATGCCAGCCAGGCCCGACGGTGGCACACCCTCATTACGGTGCAGGGCCTTCCAGCAGCGGTAGGCGACCACCAAATAGGCCGCCGCGACCGCAAAATGCGCCCACCCGTAAAATGCGGCTATTTGCATAGCGCGTCTATATACCACGCGCCCACGGGGAACAAGCAAATGCTCGATCAACTCACCGACCGATTTGCCCGGATCGTCAAGCAGGTACGGGGGCAGGCCCGGCTGACGGAAGCCAACACGCAGGAGATGCTGCGCGAGGTCCGGCTCGCCTTGCTCGAGGCCGACGTGGCACTTCCCGTGGTGCGCGGATTTGTCGCCCGGGTCCGGGAGCGGGCCCTCGGGCAGGAGGTGGTCGGCAGCCTGACCCCAGGCCAGGCGCTCGTCGGCGTCGTCCACCGGGAGCTGGTGCGGCTCATGGGCGGCGAACTGCCGCAAAAGCAACGGGAACTCGATCTGGCAACGCAGCCGCCGGCGGTCATCCTGCTGGCTGGCCTGCAGGGCGCTGGCAAGACCACCACCACCGGCAAGCTTGGCCGCTGGCTTTCCGCGGAACGACGCAAGAAGGTGCTGGCGGTCTCGACGGACGTCTATCGCCCGGCGGCCATCGCCCAGCTCGAATCGGTCTGCCAGCAGGCGGGCATCGAGTTTTTCCCGACGCCGGAGCAGGCGCGCCCGGTGGATATCGCCCAGGCGGCGCTGGCGCATGCGCGCCGCCACCTGCTCGAGGTGGTATTGGTCGACACCGCGGGCCGCACCGCGATCGACGAGCCCATGATGGACGAGATCGCGCAGCTGCACGCGGCCCTGCGCCCCGTGGAAACCCTGCTGGTGGTCGACGCCATGCTGGGGCAAGACGCCGTCAACACCGCCTCGACCTTCGGCGCCCGCCTGCCGCTGACGGGCATCATCATCACCAAGCTCGACGGCGATGCGCGCGGTGGCGTCGCCTTGTCGGTGACCGAGATCACCGGAAAGCCCATCAAGTTTGCCGGCACCGGGGAAAAGCTGACGGGCCTGGAGCCGTTCGACGCCGAGCGCATGGCAGGCCGGGTGCTTGGCATGGGCGATATCGTCGCCCTGGTCGAGGAGGTCAAGAATTCGCTCGATGTCGGCGCGGCCGAAAAACTGGCGCACCGAATTCAGTCGGGCGCACGCTTCGACCTCAATGATTTTCGCGAACAGATTGCGCAGATGCGGCGCATGGGGGGCCTGGGGGGCATGCTCGACAAGCTCCCGGCGCAGTTCTCACGGGCTGCAGGAAAGGTCGATCCACGCGACGCGGAGCGCCAAGTGCGGCGCATGGAGGGGATCCTCAACTCCATGACGCCCGGCGAACGCGGCAAGCNNAAGGCCTCGCGCAAGCGGCGCATCGCCACCGGCGCCGGCGTACCGGTCCAGGAGGTGAACCGGCTGCTTGCGCAGTTCGACCAGATGAGCGCGCTGATGAAGACGATGCGCAAGGGCGGACTCGCAAAGATGATGCGGGCCTTCGGTTCGATGACCGGATCGGCGCATCCGGGGGGCGGGGTCCGGCGCCACTGAGGAGGCGCGCAGGTCCCGCGAGCCACTGGCGCCCCCGCCGGGGCAAGGCTATCCGCTGCGCCTCGCGCCCTCGGGAAAGTTCCAGTCCCCCTTCCAGGCGGCAAGCACGGCGTTGGGATACGCCGCCTGGCCGACACTGCCGTTATAGCGCCCGAGCGCCCGGAACAGATCGCCGCGCTCTCCATCGACGTAATGGCGCAAGATGACGCAGCCGTAGCGCAGGTTGGTGCGCATTTCGAAAAGGCGCCGTACGTTGCCATCGCCGATCAGTTCGGTCCAGAACGGCATCACCTGCATAAGTCCCCGCGCACCCGCGTCGGAAATCGCGTACTTGCGAAAGTTGCTTTCCACCTGGATCAGGCCGAGCACCAACTGGCGGTCCAGCCCCGCCCGGGTGCATTCGTAGTCCAGGCACTGCAGCAGGTCGGTGCGATTGCGCATTTCCGGCACCCGCGAGACCAGCCGGGTCGACATCTGTGCCAGCCACCGCTGGTATGCCTCGCGTGCTTCTTCGGTGTCGAAGCGCCGGATGGGTGGCACGCGATCGGCGATCTGGGCCGCCAGGGCGCCGCGCACGGAATCGGCAAGCGTCTCGTATTGCTGGGCGCCACCCCAGCACGGGCGCGGCCAAATCGGCAGCAGCAAGCCAAGCGCGGCGAGTCGGCGACGCCGCACGCACGGCAGGTCAGTGGGCGAGGCGCTCAAGGACAAACTGGGCCGCGATTGCTGCGTCGATCGCGGCAACTTCCATGGTGGCGCGCGGCGTGTATTCGACCTGCCCGGCTTTGAGACCGCGCTCGCCGATCGTCACCCGGTGCGGAATCCCGATCAGCTCGGCGTCCGCAAACATGGCGCCCGGCCGTTCGCCGCGATCGTCGAGCAGCACGTCGACACCCGATGCGAGCAAACTCGCGTACAGCGCGTCCGCCGCCGACCGGACTGCCTCCGATTGACGGTAGTTCACCGGGCAGATCACAACGGCAAAGGGCGCCATGGGCTCGGGCCATACAATACCGCGGGCATCATGGTTTTGTTCGATCGCGGCGCCGAGCAGGCGCGTGACGCCGATCCCGTAGCACCCCATTTCAAACAGTCGCGTGCGCCCTTCCTCGTCCAGGTAGCCGGCCTTGAGCTTCTCCGAGTACTTGGTTCCAAGGTAAAAGACGTGTCCGACCTCGATGCCGCGCTGGATGGCCAGTTTGCCCTTGCCGTCGGGCGACGGATCCCCGGCCACGACGTTGCGCAAATCGGTCGTTCGATCGGGTTCCGGAAGGTCGCGAGCCCAATTGACCCCGACGAGATGGTAGCCCTCCTCGTTGGCGCCGCAGACGAAATCACTCATCCGAGCGACCGTGCGATCGGCGATCACCTGCACCGGAACACGCGGAGCGCGTGCAAAGACTGGCCCGAGGTAGCCCGCGGGGGAGCCAAAGGACGCGGCGATCTCGGCGTCGCTGGCAAAGCGCCAGCCGCGCTCAAACCCGGGCAGCTTGCCGGTCTTGACCTCGTTTAACTCATGGTCACCGCGCAGCAACAGCAGGACGATCCGCGCAGGGCCCTCGGCCTGGTCGGCCGCAACGACGATCGACTTGACCACCTGCTGCAGCGGCACGCCTAGGTACTGGGCAACCTCGTCGCAACGGGTGCGGTCGGGGGTGGCGCTCTTGCGCAATCCCTGCCGGGCGGGCTCGCGCTGCGCGAGCAGCGGCAACGCTTCGGCCAATTCCACGTTCGCGGCGTATTCGCCTTGCGGACAGTAGGCGATCGAGTCCTCGCCGCTGTCGGCGATGACCTGGAACTCGTGCGAGCGCGATCCGCCGATGGCCCCCGTGTCGGCTGCAACGGCGCGAAACCGCAAACCCATGCGCGAGAAGATGCGCTCGTAGGCCGCGAACATCGCCTGGTAGCTGCGGTGCGCGGATGCGACGTCCCGGTCGAAGGAGTAGGCATCCTTCATCGTGAACTCGCGACCGCGCATGACCCCGAATCGAGGCCGCCGCTCATCGCGAAATTTTGTCTGGATGTGGTAAAAATTCGCCGGCAGCTGGCGATAGCTGCGCAGCTCCTGCCGGGCAATGTCGGTTATGACCTCCTCGGAGGTCGGCTGCAGGATGAAATCGCGCTGGTGGCGGTCCTTCAGGCGCAGCAGTTCCGGCCCATACATGTCCCAGCGGCCGGACTCGATCCAGAGTTCGGCCGGCTGGACAACGGGCATGAGCAGTTCCATGGCGCCGGCCCGGTTCATTTCCTCGCGGATGATCGCTTCGATG
>OKRD01000133.1 GCA_900290335.1 Burkholderiales bacterium
CGGCGCGCCGGGGACGCTTGCCGGCTTGCGTCGGCCCACTAGGGACCGCTGCGCAGCCGACGCCGCGCCCCGCGCATCGCGCGGCGGGCACCATCTGTGCGGCTCCGCGGTCCTTGGCGTTACCGACTTCACTCGTCGAGGACGAGGATCGCGCGAAAGTCGTTTACGTTGGTAAAGGTAGGCCCAGTGATGATCGAGTCGCCCAGGGCCTCGAAGAAGCTGTGCGCGTCGTTGCTGGCAAGGCTGTGCCTGGGGTTGCGGCCGAGGGCCCAGGCGCGCTCCAGGGTATCCGGGCCAAGGTACGCGCCGGCGATTTCCTCGACCCCGTCGACCCCGTCCGTGTCACCGGCGATGGCGTAGACATTGGGCGCGCCTTGCAGCGCGATTCCCAGCGAGAGCAGGAATTCGACGTTGCGACCGCCGCGACCTTGGCTGGTGACGGTCACCGTTGTTTCCCCTCCCGAGAGCAGCACGCATGGTGGCGCAAACGGCTGCCGGTACTGGCACACGTGGTTGGCGATGGCGGCCAGCACCTTGCCCACGTCGCGCGCCTCGCCCTCGATCGCGTCGCCCAGGATGTGCGCCTCGATTCCGCGATCGCGGGCGCATTGCGCCGCCGCCTCGAGCGCTGCCTGCGGAGTCGCGATCATGCGCAAGTCCGTCGCCGCCAGGCGCGCGTCGCCGGGCTTGACGCTCTCGCCACGACCGCTTTGCAGAACATCGAGCACCGCGGGTGGTACTTCGATGCGGTAGCGCTGCAGGATCGCGAGCGCATCGGCGCAGGTCGTCGGGTCGGCAACCGTGGGCCCCGACCCGATATCCATGGGATTGTCTCCGGGCACATCCGATATCAGCAGCGTCACGACGCGCGCCGGGTGACATGCGGCGGCCAGCCTGCCACCCTTGATCGCCGACAGGTGGCGGCGCACGCAGTTCATCTCGCTGATGGTGGCCCCCGATCGCAACAGCGCGCGACTGACCGCCTGTTCGTGTGCCAGCGTAAGGCCGGCCAGCGGCGCGGGCAGCAGCGCCGAACCGCCGCCGGAGATCAGGCATAGAACAAGGTCGTCGGCGCCGAGTCCTCGCACCATGTCGAGCATGCGGGTCGCGGCGGTCAAGCCCGAGGCGTCGGGCACCGGGTGCGCGGCCTCGACGATCTCGATTTCGGTACAGGGCACCACGTAGCCGTAGCGCGTCACGACCAAGCCCGAGAGCTCTCCGGGCCAGTTGTCCTCCACGGCGCGCGCCATGGCCGCCGATGCCTTGCCGGCGCCGATCACGATCGTGCGCCTCCGCGGTGCCGCTGGCAGGTGCGGCGGGACGCACAGCGCCGGTTGCGCCGAGGCAACCGCGGCGGCAAACAGCTGGCGCAGGAACTCGCGCGGCGGCAATCTCACGTCGCTGCCGCTTGCGCCACAAGGATCCGTTGCCAGCGCATGGAGTGTCGGCCGCCGAATTTCACGCGGCCTTCTGGCCGATCTCGAAATTGGCCAGCGCCTCGAGGGCGCGCACCATGGCCGAGTGGTCCCAGGCCTTGCCGCCGCGGGCGGTGCAGGCATTGAACAGTTCCTGGGCCATAGCCGTGTTGGGCAGTGCGAGCCCCAGGGCGCGCGCGCTGGACAAGGCCAGGTGCAGATCCTTTTGATGCAACTCGATGCGGAAGCCCGGATCGAAGGTGCGCTTTACCATGCGCTCGCCGTGCACCTCGAGGATCTTCGAGGACGCAAAGCCGCCCATCAGCGCGGCGCGCACTTTGGCAGGGTCGGCGCCGGCCTTGGCGGCAAACAGCAGGGCCTCGCCGACCGCCTCGATGTTCAAGGCGACGATGATCTGGTTGGCCACCTTCGCGGTCTGGCCGTCACCATTTTTTCCGACCAGCGTGATGTTCTTGCCCATCAGCTCCAAGAGCGGTTTGACCTTTTCGAAGGTCTGCTCCGCTCCGCCGACCATGATCGACAGGGTCGCGTTCTTGGCGCCGATCTGGCCGCCGGACACCGGGGCGTCGAGGTACTGGCAGCCAAGATCCTCGATGCGCTTGGCAAACTCCTTGGTCGCGATCGGCGAGATCGAGCTCATATCGACGACGATCTTGCCGCGAGACAGTCCTTGGGCAATGCCGCCGGCATCAAACAGCGCGGACTGCACGTGCGGCGTGTCCGGCACCATCGTGATGATGATGTTGGCCTGCTGCGCGACCTCCTTGCCGTTGGCGCAGGGTTTGCCGCCCGCATCGACCAGCTCCCGCGGCACCGAGGACCTGCTGTACAGGTACAGCTCGTGACCGCCCTTGATCAGGTGACTCGCCATGGGCGTGCCCATGATGCCCAGACCGACAAATCCAACCTTGCTCATCGCTTCCTCCCGGGTGTCTCCCGTGTCGTCCCTCTTTTACGTCGCGCCGCGACGGCCGATGCAAGGGCGCCGACCGCCGCGCGGCGCGGATTGCCCGGCTAGCTGCGCCAGGCGCGGTACCAGCCCAGTCCCTCGGCCGTCGTGGTGCGCGGCTTGTACTCGCAGCCGATCCAGCCACCGTAGCCGATCCGGTCGAGCAGCGCGAACAAGAACGGGTAGTTGATTTCCCCGCTGCCCGGCTCGTTGCGGCCCGGGTTGTCGGCCAGCTGGATATGGGCGATGCGTGGCAAGTGCTTTTCCATGGTCGCCGCGAGCTCGCCCTCCATGCGCTGCATGTGATAGATGTCGTACTGCAGGAAAACGTTGTCGCTGCCAGTGGCGTCGATCAGGTCAACGGTCTGCTGTGTGCCGCTGACGTAGAAGCCCGGGATGTCGCGGGTATTAATGGCCTCGACCAGCAGGCGGATGCCGGCGGCCTTGAGCCGGTCGGCGGCAAAGCGCAGGTTGGTCACGAAGGTCTCGCGGATCTTCTCCGCCGGCACGCCGGCCGGACGGATTCCGGCAAGGCAGTTGAGCTGCGTGCAGCGCAGGGCCTTGGCGTAGTCGATCGCCTTGCCAACGCCGTCCTGGAACTCGCCGACGCGATCGGGCAGGGCGGCAATGCCCCGTTCGCCCTTGGCCCAGTCGCCGGCAGGCAGGTTATGCAGCACCTGCTGGAGCCCGAAGCGCTCGAGCTTCTCGGCCAGTTGCTCCTTCGGGTAGGCGTATGGGAAGAGGTACTCGACGGCACGGAAGCCGGCCTTGGCCGCGGCCTCGAACCGATCGGTGAATTCGTGCTCATTGAAGAGCATGGTCAGGTTGGCGGCAAATCTTGGCATGGCGGGCCCTTGGCGATGCGTTGTGCGCATTGTCCCATCGGTGGCATCCGACGGGCTAGTCTTGCAATGGTTTCGGCGGCGAGGGTTGCTCGGGAGCCGCGCGCTCAGGCGCGGCTCGTGGCCAGCTCCTCGCGTTTGCTCCCCTCGTCTAGCGCGATCTGCGGCGCAAAGCCCACGGCGGTGGGAGCATCCGCCCGGCTCGTGGCCAGCTCCTCGAACTCGGTGATGTTGTCGATTTCCGTCCCCATCGCGATGTTGGTAACCCGCTCGAGGATGAACTCGACGACCACCGGCACCTGGTATTGAGCCATCCACGCTTGCGCCTGGGCGATCGCGGGGGCGATCTCTTCCGGACGTCGCACCCGGATCGCCTTGCAGCCCAGCCCCTCGACGACCTTGACGTGGTCGACCCCGTACTCGTGGAGCTCGGGGGCGTTGACGTTTTCGAACGACAGCTGGACGGCGTAGTCCATGGTGAAGTTGCGCTGCGCCTGCCGGATCAGACCCAGGTAGGAGTTGTTGACCAGGATGTGCAGGTAGGGAAGCTTGAACTGGGCGCCGACTGCCAGCTCCTCGACCATGAACTGGAAGTCATAGTCGCCCGACAGCGCAACGATCTTGCGCTGGGGATCGGCAGCGCGCACGCCAAGCGCCGCGGAAATCGTCCAGCCGAGCGGCCCGGCCTGGCCGGCGTTGATCCAGTTGCGGGGCCCGAACACGTGCAGGAACTGGGCGCCGGCGATCTGGGACAGGCCGATCGTGCTCACATAGCACACGTCCTTGCCGAATGCCAGGTTCATGCCCTGGTACACACGCTGGGGCTTGAGCGGCACGTTCTCGAAGTTGGTCTTGCGCTGCATGTCGACCGAACTCTTGCGCGCCGCACACTGCTTGGCCCAGGCGCCGAAGTCCTTCAGCCGGCCCTGCACCTTCCAGGACTTGGCGACCTTGACGAACAGCTCGAGGGCCAGCTTGGCGTCCGAGACGATGCCGTAATCGGGCGCGAACACGCGCCCGATCTGGGTCGGCTCGATATCGACATGGACGAACTTGCGCCCCTTGGTGTAGACATCGACCGAACCGGTATGGCGATTGGCCCAGCGATTGCCGATGCCCAGAACGAAATCGGACGCAAGCATCGTGGCATTGCCATAGCGATGCGAGGTTTGCAGCCCTACCATTCCCGCCATCAGGGGGTGGTCGTCGGCGATGGCGCCCCATCCCATCAGGGTCGGGATTACCGGCACGCCGACCGTTTGCGCAAAATCGACCAACAGCGCAGACGCGTCGGCATTGATGATGCCCCCGCCGGCAACGATCAGCGGCCGCTCGGACGCAAGCAGCAGGTGCAGCGCCTTCTCGACCTGCGCCTGCGTTGCACCGGGCTTGTACACCGGCAGCGACTCGTAAGTCTGCGGGTCGAACTCGATTTCGGCGACCTGGACGTCGAAGGGCAGATCGATCAGCACGGGACCGGGGCGCCCCGAGCGCATGAGGTGAAATGCCTGCTGGAACGCGCGCGGCACCTGCGCCGGCTCCATCACGGTGATGGCCATCTTGGTGAGCGACGTGGCGATGGTCGCGATGTCGATCGCCTGGAAGTCCTCCTTGTGCAGGCGCGCGCGCGGTGCTTGCCCGGTCACGCACAGAATCGGAATCGAATCGGCTGCCGCCGAGTACAGGCCCGTGATCATGTCGGTGCCCGCCGGCCCGGAGGTGCCGATGCACACGCCGATGTTGCCGGCCGCTGCGCGCGTGTACCCCTCGGCCATGTGCGAGGCGCCCTCGACGTGGCGCGCGAGGATGTGGTTGATGCCGCCGACGCGGCGCATCGCCGCATACAGCGGATTGATCGCGGCTCCCGGCACGCCGAAGGCGGTGTTCACACCCTCGCGCCGCAATACGTGAACCGCAGCATCGACTGCCGTCATCTTTGCCATAGCCTGCTCCAGAGAACGTGTCGGGACATCCTATGACGCACTTTTGGTTTCGGCAATAGCAGAAAAAGTCACTAAAATCGATACATAAGATATCGAATAAGGAATGCGATGGACCGGCTAAAACAGATGGAGGCGTTTGTTTGCGCGGTTGACAATGGCAGTCTGGCAAAGGCGGCGCGCACGATCGGCATCACGCCGGCAATGCTGGGTCGGCGGGTCGACGCGCTGGAGCGCCGTCTGGGCGTGAAGCTGCTGCATCGGACGACGCGCCATCTGGTCCTTAGCGAGGAAGGCGCCGTGTTCGTCGAGCAATGCAAACGCATGCTCGGCGAACTGCAAACCGCTGAGGATTNNCAGTGGGGCACCTGCGCGTGACCGCGACGGCGGGCTTCGGTCGCAAGCACGTGGCCCCGCACGCGCCGGGATTTCTCGCCGCCAATCCGCAAGTGCAGGTTTCCTTCGATCTCACCGATCGGGTCGTGGACCTGGTGCGCGAGGGTTTCGACCTTGGGGTGCGCATCGGCAGCGCGATCGATGCGGACCTGGTTGCCGTGCGGCTGGCGCGCAACCGTCGCGTGGTATGCGCCTCGCCTGCCTACCTGGAGCGGCACGGAACGCCGCGAACGCTCGATGACCTTGCGCGCCACCAATGCCTGTTCATCACCCCCAGCGCCGGCCAACCCGGATCCTGGTCGTTCCGGCAAAAAGATCGGGCCGTGACTGTGCGCGTACAGGGAATGCTCGATTGCAACGATGGGGAGCTGTTGCATCGCTGGGCGCGCGAGGGCCTGGGTCTAGCGTGGCGCTCCACTTGGGAAATCCAGGCCGAGCTCGCGAGGGGCGAACTCGTTACCGTGCTCGATGAATTCGCACTGCCGGATTACGATATCCGTGCAGTGTATGCGCCGCAGCCGCACGTGCCGGCCAAGGTTCGCTTCTTCGTGGACCACCTGAAGCAGACCTACGCCGCTGCCGATTACTGGACGAAGTAAGCTCTCTACGATATGCGTGGCCTCCGCCATAATGGCATGCACCATTCGTGGTTGCGAGCGAACCGTTCTTTGCGATCGCGGCGGCCGACGGCCTGATCGCATCGCAACAATTGACCGCAATCAAGGCGAACGTTCCCTCGGCCCGCTTACTGTGCGGACGCCTTCGTGCAATCTCCGGCTCGGGCCGGTAGCCGCGGTAGCCGCGCCCCCCGTGCTTGCTCGACGAGGGCATGAGTCGAGCGGCCAGGGAGAAGCGATGGCGATGAGAAAAATTTAGTAGCAAGGAGACAGCAATGAGTGCGAACACAATGGCAATGCCGTCTGGCGGTCCGATTACGAGGCCGGCTTCGTATCGATGGCTGCAGCTCTTTCTTGGGATCGTCTGCATGGCCATGATTGCCAACCTGCAGTACGGTTGGACGCTGTTTGTCAACCCCATTGCGGATAAGTTCGGCTGGACCAAGGCGGCGATCCAGGTTGCCTTCACGATCTTCGTCTTGACGGAAACCTGGTTGGTACCGATCGAGGGCTACCTGGTGGACCGCTTTGGCCCGCGGCCGGTGGTGCTTGTTGGCGGACTACTCTGCGGGATCGGCTGGGTCATGAATTCGATGGCCGATTCGCTCACGTTTCTCTATGTCGCCGCGGCGATCAGCGGCATTGGCGCTGGTGCGGTGTACGGGACCTGTGTCGGCAATGCGGTGAAATGGTTTGCCGACAAGCGGGGCCTGGCAGTCGGACTGACAGCGGCCGGCTTCGGCGCGGGCTCGGCGCTGACGATCTTGCCCATTTCGGCGCTCATCAAGAGCGACGGCTACCAAACCGCATTCCTGTACTTTGGCATTATCCAGGGGCTCGTGGTGTTTCTTGTCGCCCTCGGGCTCACCGATCCGCGGCGCGCCGTCACCGTGTCCGCGCCGAACAAGCCCGCCAAGGCGGCGCGCGCTCCCGCCGTGCCGCAGTCCAAGCGCGATTTCACAACATTGCAAATACTGAGGACACCTTCCTTCTGGCTGCTGTACGTGGCATTCATTTGCGTTGCCGCCGGCGGGCTGATGGCCGTCGCACAGCTGGGCCCGATCGCCAAGGACTTCAAGATCGCTGATGTCCCGGTGAGCCTCATCGGACTCACTTTGCCCGCGCTCACCTTCGCCTTGTCCATCGACCGGGTGCTCAACGGGCTGACGCGGCCCTTCTTCGGCTGGGTGTCGGACAACATCGGCCGCGAGAAGACCATGCTGATTGCCTTTTCGCTGGAGGCGGTAGGCATACTCATGCTGTATTCGCTTGGCAACGATCCGGTCGCGTTCGTGATTCTTAGCGGACTCGTGTTCTTTGCCTGGGGGGAGATCTATAGCTTGTTCCCGTCGACCTGCACGGATACCTTCGGCACCAAGTACGCTGCGGCCAACGCGGGAGCGCTTTACACCGCTAAGGGAACGGCGTCGCTGCTGGTGCCGTTGTCGAGCATGTTGACCGCCGCCACCGGAAATTGGCATGCCGTTTTCCTGGTCGCCTGCGCTCTGAACGCGGTGGCAGCGCTGCTGGCCTGGTTCGTCATACGACCGGTGCGCACCGCCCTCATCGAGCGCGTCAACGCGTCGGTCGCGGCCGAGAGCAGGGCGTGAGGTAAGCTCGCTGCGTGCTCATCGACGCCCTGGGACAATGGCCGGCGTGGACGTGGTTGGCGATTGTCGCCGCCGCGATCTTCGCGGCCGTGGCCCACGGCGCAATCGGCTTCGGATTTCCTTTGCTGTCCACGCCGCTTGTGGCGCTGGTCACGGATGTGCGCACAGCGGTCCTGACAACTCTGCTGCCGAACCTCGTCCTCAACGTGATCAGCATCGTCCGCGGCCCGAACTGGGCCGCGACGCTGCGCCGGTATTGGCCGGTCGCTGCCTACGTGCTCCTGGGGACGATCGCCGGTAGCTGGGTTCTATCCTTCGCCGATCTGCGGGTGCTGAAGCTGATGCTGGCCGCCTTGATCGTCGCGCACCTGTTGCTCACCCGACTGCGCGGGATCAACTGGAGCCGCCTGCAGCAGTTCCCGCGCCTCTCGCCACTGGTGTTCGGATCCCTGGGCGGATTTTTCGCCGGGACGGTCAATGTCACGGTTCCACCGCTGCTGATCTACTTTTCCTCGCTCGAATTGGCGCCGGTCGTGATGACCCAGGCGCTGAACCTGTCGTTTCTCGTGGGCCGCTCGGCGCAGGCTGTCGCCCTGGTTTCCTCGGGTCAGCTCGGACCGGCGATGCTGATGCTGAGTCTGCCACTGAGCCTGATTTCGGTGCTGGCGCTGGTGGTCGGCTTCGGGCTGCAGCGGCGCATCCCGGCGCAGACCTTTGCGCGACTCGTTCGCGTCGTGCTTTGGGCAATGGCTGTGACCCTGGTCGGCCAGGTGGCGTTCGGCTACGGGAGTTGAATCTTGCCGCGATGGCTCAGTCGACTGAGGGTTTCGGCGCAAAGATTGAGATACGAGGCCAGCTCCTTCTTTGGCAGGATGTCCGAGAACTCGGGCAGTTTGCGCTGAAAGCGGCGTACCCGACCTGGCGCGTCGAGCAGGTGCAAGGTGATGATGTGCGCCATGATGTCGCTCATGTGCCGCATGACCTCGTGCTCGAAGATCGACTTGATCGGCGGGTATCGCTCCAGGAACGCCACCCACTGCGGCAGCGGCAGCTTGGCAACCCGCGCTTTGGTGACGGCGCTGATGCTGTAGGGTGCCGGGGTATGCAGTCGCCAGGCCGCGTAGCTGGTCTCCATGTCGCCCTCGCGCGTAAAGCGCAGGATCATCTCTTTGCCGGCGGGGTTGGTCACTACCCGCTTCATCACTCCCTCCAGAATGAAGTACTGCTCCATCTCCTGCGTCCCTTGCAGCAGCAGGTGGTCGCCTTTGCGGCAATCGACGATCATCAGGTGGGGTTCGAGTTCGAGCGTTGCATCCGGGCTGAGTTCTGCCAGAACGACGTTGCGGGCCAGTTCCGCGCGAAGCTCCTCGCGCTGCGGGTGATTGGCGATACGACTCATGCTCGACCTCGATCCAGACGGGAAATCCGAACTACCGTGCCATGCGACAGGAAAAAATTGACACCGATCAATGATACGCCGAGCGTCGCTCACTATCGTGCTGCGATGCCGAACGATCGAACCGGATCGTCGAGTAGATCATAGGAAATCACGATCTTGCGTGGCGACGCTTCGAACCTTGGATCACGGGCCATCACGGAACCACGCGATCTTTGCCGGAAGCTACTTGCCGCGTGGAGGAAATTCCTCTGGAGAATGTCATGGACACGGTAGCGGTAGAAAAGGCAGGCCCGGCACCGGGCGCGGCGGCGCCTGGAACCATCACCGGCGGGCAGATTGTTGCGAAAATGCTCAAGCAGGAGGGGGTGAAGCATCTGTTCACCATCTCCGGCGGACATATCATCGACATCTATAACGGCGCACTGGACGAGGGCATCAAGATCGTCGACGTGCGCCACGAGCAGGTAGCCGCCCATGCGGCCGACGCGACGGCGCGCATCAACGGCATCGGCTGCGCCGTAGTCACGGCGGGACCGGGCACGACCGACGCGGTTACCGGCGTCGCGAATGCCTTCCGCGCCGAGAGTCCGAT
>OKRD01000156.1 GCA_900290335.1 Burkholderiales bacterium
AGGAGCGAAGCGACGAAGCAATCCAGTGGCCGGTGCGCACGGACCACTGGATTGCTTCGCTTCGCTCGCAATGACACCGGGGGGCGCGTCATCGGATCTTCAACGTCGCCAGGCCGATCAACGCGAGGATCATCGAGATGATCCAGAAGCGGATCACGATGGTCGGTTCCGCCCAACCCTTCTTCTCGAAATGATGGTGCAGCGGCGCCATCAGGAAGACGCGGTTGCCCGTGCGCTTATACCAGAGCACCTGAATGATGACCGAGACGGTCTCGACCACGAACAGCCCGCCGACAATCAACAGGACGATTTCGTGCTTCGTCGCCACCGCCACCGCGCCGAGCGCGCCGCCGAGCGCAAGCGCGCCGGTGTCGCCCATGAAGCGCAAGCGCGCCGGTGTCGCCCATGAACACCGCCGCCGGCGGCGCGTTGAACCAGAGGAATCCCAGGCCCGCGCCGATCAATGCCGAGCAGAACACCGCCAGCTCGCCGACCCCCGGAACCGGGTTGAGCTGCAGGTAGTCGGCGAAGACGCGATTGCCGACCAGGTACGCGATCAGCGCGAACACGCCCGCGCAGATAATCGTCGGCCCGATGGCGAGCCCGTCGAGCCCATCGGTCAGGTTCACCGCGTTGGACGCGCCCAGCATCACCAACATGCCGAATACCGGGAAGAACACGCCGAGCGGGATGAGCACTTCCTTGAACACCGGCAGAACCAGCGAGGTACCCAGCGGGCCGCGCGTCAGCAGCACGAGCCAGATGGCGGCGGCCAGCCCGATCAGCATCTGCACCACCAGCTTGACCCGCGCCGACACGCCCCTGTGGTCGCGACGCGACAGCTTGCGGTAGTCGTCTGCGAAGCCGAGCGCACCGTATCCCAGCGTCACGAACAGCACCGCCCAGACATAGAGGTTGCGCAGATCGACCCACAGCAGGGTGGAGATCGACATGGCGAACAGGATCAGCACGCCGCCCATGGTCGGCGTGCCTTTCTTCTCAGGATCAGCACGCCGCCCATGGTCGGCGTGCCTTTCTTCTCGATCAGATGCCGCTCCGGCCCATCGATGCGGATCGGCTGGCCATGACTCTGCACCGATTTGAGCCAGCGGATGACCATGGGGCCGAGAATGAAGCTGACGACAAGCGCGGTCAGGCAGGCGGCCCCGGAGCGGAAGGTGATGTAGCGCAGCAGATTGAACAGGATGAACTGGCTGGCGAACGGCCGCGCG
>OKRD01000148.1:0-7297 GCA_900290335.1 Burkholderiales bacterium
CGATCGGCGTCTATCGGCTGCACAGCCGCTTGCGACGACACAACCCCGAGGCATTTGACCGAGCGGGGTTTTCTCCTGCTGATTGGGGAGGAGGGGATAACCCGGGGGAACACTTCGGGAATTTCAAGGACTTCTTGTCCTCAGGGAAACACCACGAACTAGAAGATCCGCGCTTGGATGCATTGTGGCGAAACCTAAAGTTAATGCAGCGGCTGCTTTTGGTCAGTTTTTCGCTACTGCTAATTACATTCCTCGTGTTTCGAGCCGACCCTGCCGGAGTGGGGGCTTTCCTCCTCGATTTTTTCAGGCAACCAAATTGTGCCCATATTTGGACGCGATGCCTTGGGGAGTAGGATTCGTCGCCCGAGGAATGAAGGCATTTGAGGAAACGCATTGCGCCCGTGCTGTTGAACACGCGGTGACTCGGTGACGATGGGGCAAAGGCATGGCCGAGCAGGTTTCAGATGCTTTTCTGGGTGACGGAAAGCTGACATGTCCGGGCGACTGCAAAGGGTCGATTCTCCAAATTTTGGTCTGCTCGTGGGCTGATCGAACACGGCCCGCTTTTCATCACATAGCGACAACAGAAGCCTGGCGAAGAAGCGTAAGCGCTCAATAGACCACGTTCTTCCCGCCGGCGCCTGACCGGCGTACATCTGCACGCTTTCACCTGAAGGGGAGCGTGCGATGGTCATGAAGCAATGGGAGGGACACCTGGAGGCCGCTGGTCGCGAAGGCAAGTCCGTTCGCCAGTACGCGGCCGAGCATGGGTTGTCGGCCGATGCGATGTATTCGGCGCGTCGCAAGTTACGCATGCGGGAGGCCATGGCGGCGACCAAGGCGCCGGTCGTGCGCGCAGCCCCGAAAAATCCGTTTGCAGCCGTGAAGCTTGCTCCATTGGGGGCACCGCTGCGCGCCCAGCTTCCCAATGGGGTGATGCTGGAGCTGGCGATCGGCGCCGGCGATTCGGCAATGCTGGTTACTGCGATCGACGTGCTGGCGAAGCTGCCATGTTCCGCCTGAACGAGGAACTGGCGGTGTACGTGCACCGCGACGCGATCGACTTCCGCAAGAACATCAACGGGCTGGCGGCGATCGTCGAGCACGGCTTGAAGCGCGATCCGTTTGCGCCGGCCCTCTACGTGTTTCGCAATCGCCGTCGCGATCGGATCAAGATTCTGGGTTGGTACAAGAACGGGTTCTGGCTGTTGATAAAACGCCTGGAGGCCGATCGTTTTACCTGGCCGCGCGCCGAGGAAGCGATCGTCAACCTCAGTGTTGAGCAACTGCACTGGCTGCTCGAGGGTTACGATCTGGCGGCGATGCGTGGACATCACGCATTGATGTATCGACGCGCGAGTTGACGAACGCGGGCTGCGCATCGCTGGTCTAAGCTGGCGATGCGTATGCCTGCCAACAACGAAGAAGAGATCATCGCGCTGCATCGGGCACTCGATGCTGCGCATGGCGAGATCCGCACCCTCAAGGCCGAACGCGATCTGTACAAGGAGAAGCTGCGCGCGCGCATGCGCGAGCTCTTTGCCGCCAAGAGCGAAGTGCGCGTATCGGATCAGCGCGACTTCTTCTTCAACGAAGCCGAGGCGCTGGCGCCGACGGCCCAGACCGAACCCAAGGATGAGGTCACGGTCGGCGCCCACAAGCGCGCCAAGCGCGGCCGCAAGCCCATCGATCCGAACATTCCACGCGAAGTCGTGCGCGTGGAGTTGCCCGAGTCCGAGCGCGTGTGTCCGCATGACGGCGCCGCCCTGCAGGAGATCGGCGTCGAAGCCAGCGAGCAGTACCACGTCATCCCCCAACAGGTCCATGTGCTGCGCACCGAGCGGGTCAAGTACGCCTGCCCGTGCTGCGACAAGGGCCTGCGCCTGGCCCCGGCCCCGGCGCGCATCATCCCCAAGGGCATCCTGAGCGATGACACCTTGGCCTGGGTGATCAGCTCCAAGTTCCAGGACGGCCTGCCGCTGTACCGGCAAGCGGCCCTGCTGGCGCGCTTTGGCGGGGAGATCTCGCGCAACACCCTGGCCGGCAACGTCAACGGCGCCGGCCTGGCGGTGCAGCCACTGATCAACTTGTTCCAGGATCAGCTCTTCGAGGCCGGTCTGATCCACGGCGACGAGACTGAGGTGCAGGTTCTCAAGGAACCGGGGCGCGCGGCCCAGCGCAAGAGCTACATGTGGATTCGGGCCTGCGGATCGGGGCCGCCGATCCGCCTCTTTACCTACGCGCCGACACGAAGCGCCAAGTTCGCGCTGGAGCTGTATGCCGGCGTTCCACCGGGGGCGGTGCTGCTGACCGACGGGTACGAGAGCTACGAGGCGGTGGCCAGGGGCTACGCTCTGATCCACGCTGGTTGCTGGGCGCATGCACGCCGGGGCTTCATCAAGGCCCTGGAGGCCCTGCCCAAAGCCGCGCGCACGCCCGATCAGCCGGCGGCCAAGATGATCGACGCCATCAGGCAGCTCTACGCGGTCGACAGCGCTGCCGAGACGTTCGGCGCTGAGCAGCGGCTGCAACATCGCAAGGAACATAGCCGGCCGGTGATTGAGCTCATCGAAGCGATGGTGCTGGCGCATCTGCACGCCGTGAACCCCGAATCGCTCCTGGGCAAAGCGTTTCACTACCTGCATGGCCAGTGGCCCAAGTTGGTTCGCTTCCTCGAGCGCGGTGACATACCGCTGGACAACAACGACTGCGAAAACGCGCTCAGACCTTTTGTCGTCGGCAGAAAAAATTGGCTCTTCAGCGACACCGTCGCCGGCGCCAAGGCCAGCGCCAACCTCTACTCGCTCATCGAAACCGCCAAGGCCTGCGGCGTCGAGCCCTACCAATACCTGCGTCACGTCTTCGCACGCCTGCCGCTGGCCCGCACCACCGACGATTACGAGGCGCTGCTGCCCTGGCGCGTCAATCCGAAAAGCTCCTGATCGGCTCCTGCCACCCGCCACTGCGTCCCGCAAGGGACGTGTTTCATTGATCGCTTACGAAGAAGCGCCGTGATATCGGCGCAACCTCGGCGGCAGCCGATCGGGACGGTCGCCTGCCGCCAGTTCGACGCTTATACGAGCTCGATCTGCACCTTGCGGCCGACCAGCGCGGCGGCTCGCTGCAGCGACGAGAGCGTCACGTCGCTCTTGGCGTCGAGCAACCGGTCGATCTGCGAGCGACTCGTCTTGAGCAAGACAGCCATGCGCGCCTTGGTGAGCGACCGCGCCTTCATGGCCTCGGCCAACTGCCAGGCAACCACCTCCTTGATGGCCTGTGCCTGGGCCTCGTCGAAGATGCCCTCCTCGTTGAGGAAGTCGTCGAGGCTCGATCCCAGGTGGCGCTTGCTCATCGGTTCAGCTCCTTTTGTCGTCGCCGCGCCAGCGCAAGTTCACTGTCCGGCGTCTTTTGCGTCTTCTTGATAAATCCGTGCAAGGCAACCAGCACGCCGTCGCCCTGGCACACGAACACTCGCGCGATCCGAACGCTGGGCAGCTTGACGCGAATCTCCCAGAGGCCCTGGCCCAGTGGCCGGCACAGCGGCATTCCCACCGGCCAGCGCCATTGCGCACGCATCAGGTCGCGCCCGATCGCGTGTCGGTCAACGGCCAGATCCTTGAGCCATTCGCGCACCGGCTCGCCGCCGCTTGCGTGGCGATAGAACAGGAGCGGGACCTTTCTCGACGACGATTCGCTCATCTAGCCTTTACCCGTCATTTGTACCATATAAAGTACACTACCCGCAATTCGATCTGACGCCTCGGGTGTCAACGAACCAGCCATCGCGACGCCGAACCAACCTTGCGGCAAGCGCCACCACGTTCCCCTTGGCTTCCAGGCGTGCGCGAAACCCGGCCCAGGCTTCCATCACTTTGCGTCGCTTTTCCAGCGCATCGGTGCGCAGATACGCAAGCTCCACAGCGCTGGCGACCACGTGCGCCAGGCATTGCTCGATCACTTCCCGCGGGAAGTTCGTGCGCTCTCCACCCCAGGTCCTGAAGCTGGTGCGAAATCCGTGCACTGTGATCGCCTCACCGTCGCGGTCCTTCCATTTCACTTCAGGCCGATTCATTTGTTCAAGCGCGCGATAAAGGGCGTTTTGCGTAAGCAAGCCTTCCTTGCTCTTGCCGGGGAACACCGGGCAGTTGCTGGTGGGCATTGTTCTCAATAGCTCGATCGCCGCCTTGCTCAGGGCTACGCGCTGATCTTTCCCCACCTTCATGCGTGCGCCGGGAATGGTCCAGGTTCCGGCCTGCAGGTCGAACTCCTTCCAATCGGCCTCCAGGACCTCGCCGCTGCGCGAGGCGCACAAGATGGCAAGCTCCAGCGCCCGAAAGGCCATGCCGGGCCGCCGGCGCAGCTCCCGCATGAATTCGCCCATCTGCTCGATGGGAAGCGCCGGGTGGTGCTTCTTTTCCTTGGTTCGGGGATTTGCCAGTAGGTGCTTCAGGTGGCCCTTCCAGCGCGCTGGATTGGGTCCCTCTCTGTACCCGTGCGCCGTCGCCCAGTCCAGGACACTCTCGATGCGGCCGCGAAGATTGGAGGCGGCCGTTGGCACCTCGTCCCAGATCGGCGTCAGCACCGATAGCACCTCGCTCGTTCCGAGGTCCTTGACCAGCAGTTCCCCGACGCTTGTGCGTCGGGTCCTTTGCGTCGGGTTCGATCGCGTGCTGGTTTAAGGTGCGCTCCCAGGTCTCCTTGTTGCCCTGGGTCCAGCTGGCCTTGTGCGCCTTGATGTACCCGGCAGCGGCCTCCTTGAAGGAAATCTGCCTTTGCGCAAGCGCCCGCTGAGTGCTGCGCAGGACGGCAGCCTCGTCAATCGGATCCTTTCCGCTCCTGACCGTTTCCCGGGCCTCCAGGGCCTTGGCGCGCGCCTTGGCAAGCGTGATTGCGGATTGGCAGTACGGCCCCCGGGCCGAGATGCCGTCGTCTCTTTTGGCCCGGTTTGTCCGAACTGCTCTTCGTGGGCGAGAGGTAGCGAAAGATCCATGTCCTGGCCCCGGTCGGCTCCCCCGTGCGCCGATCGCCCAGCACTTGCAGGTACAGGCCTGGGACCCCGCCCACGGCATTCAGCCCGGGCGTCTTGAGCCGCTCGACGGCCGGGGCGGTCAGCTCCTTTGCCTTGCGCGCCACGTTTTCCCCACACCTACAATTCAATACCATCCCACCCACCAATGTAAACCCGGTTTCGTGAAATTCGATGAAATCGGGTGACCCGGGGTGAAACGCCTAACTTATTGTTATATTTGTATTTTTATGCCATTGGCTCGAGCACTGCAATCGACTCGACATGGCTTGTATGGGGAAACATGTTTATCACGCCGGCGGCCCGCAACGCCCAGTTCCCCTGGTGCACGAGCCAACCGCAATCCCGCGCCAACGTGGCCGGGTTGCACGAGACGTAGGCAAGACGCCGTGGAGGCGCCGTCAGGGCCAGGGACTGGACCACGGCCAGCGCACCGTCGCGAGGCGGATCGATCAACACGCAGTCGATCACGCCGCCGACCGACCGGCGCAGGGCTCCCCAGTCCTGGGCCGACCATTCGAACAGATTGTGGTTCGAGAACGTGGTCTTGTGCGCCAAACCTGCGGCCCCGGCGGCGGCACGCGCGCGGTTCAGCAGGCTTGCACTGCCTTCCAGGCCCACGACCTGTCGCGCCCGGGTAGCCAGCGGCAGCGCGAAATTGCCCATGCCACAGAAAAAGTCCGCGACAACCTCTCCTGCCAGTGGCGCAAGCAGTGCCACGGCCCGGCGCACGAGTATCTCGTTGGTGGCGTGATTGACTTGGGTGAAGTCCGTAGGCCGAAACGGCAGGGACAGCCCGAACTCGGGCAAGGCCAGCGTCAAGTGCTCGCCGGATCCGGCAATCAGCGCTTCCGCGCTGTCCGGCCCGTGGGTCTGGATCCACAGCCACACGCCATGCTGGCGGGAGAATTCGGTGAGCAACTGCCGGTCGGCTTCGCTGAGCGGCGCCAAGATGCGCAGCACCAGCACGGTGCTGTCCTGACTGACCGCCACTTCGATCTGCGGCAGCCGGTCACGAATCGACAGCTCGCCCAGAAGTGCTCGCAGGGGCATGAGCAGGCTAGAGACGGAAGCGGGCAGGACCAGGCATTGGCGCATGTCGGCAACGTAGCTGCTGGCGCGTTCATGGAACCCCACCAGCGCACCGCCCTTGCCCTCGACGTATCGCGCCGTCAAGCGGGCGCGGTGACGGTAGTGCCACGTGAGTCCGCAGACCGGTCGCAGGACCATCTCAGGTCGCACGTGACCGATGCGCCAGAGCGTCTCCTCGAGCATGCGCTGCTTGATGGAAACCTGCGCACGCGCGTCCAGGTGCTGCATGGAGCAGCCGCCGCAGCTGCCCTGCTCCAGTCCAAAGTGCGGACAAAGCGGCGCCACGCGCAAACTGCTCGCCCGCAGCACCTGGAGCACGCGTCCGGTATCGAAGCGCGCCTTGGAACGAGTACGCTGCCAGAGTACCCGCTCGCCGGGTAGTGCCCCGTCGATGAACGCGACCTTGCCCTCGAGCCGCGCGACCCCGCGGCCCTCCAGGTCGAGCGACTCGATCTCGGCGATCTGCGGTTGCGGCTTCGCGCTCGGCTCCCGGCCCAGCCGCGCAGAGCGAGTCGTCGGCACTATGTCTGGTCGGCTGCGTGGGTCTGGCTTGCCCATGCGGCGAGAAACTTGCGCCAGTGCGGAGCCTGTGCCTGCTGCAGGGTTTGGCGAATCAGATCCATCTCCGCGGCGTACGCCGCCGTGCTCAGCAATCCGCGCATTTTCTGGAATCGACAAAACAATAGATACGTGTTGACGACGTCGGTTTCGCAATAGTCGCGGATGTTATCGATCTGGCCGGCACAGTATGCGTCCCAGACCTCGTCACCCGCCATTCCGACCTTGCCGGCGAAGCCGCAAAGCTTGGCCAGCTCATCGAGCGGCGCCACCGCCCTGCCCTGGTACATCGCCAGAACGTCCATCAAGTCGGTGTGGCGCGCGTGATAGCGACTCAGGTAGTTGTTGTAGCGAAAGTCGCGGTCCTCGTCGCCGCCTTCCCAGTAGCGAGCAGCGACCACGCCATGGATGAGGGCGCGGTAGTGCAGCACGGGCAGATCGAAGCCGCTGCCGTTCCAGCTCACGAGTTGCGGGGTGTAGCGATCAATCAACCGGAAAAAGTCCTGGACGAGCTTGGCCTCGCCATCGTCGGAACTGCCCAGGCAACGCACGCGAAAACCGCTATCGTCGCGAAACGCGCAGCCAATGGCGACGATGCGGTGCTGGTGCAGCGGCAGGAAG
>OKRD01000148.1:7307-19233 GCA_900290335.1 Burkholderiales bacterium
TAGTTCGCGTTCGGCAAGACCGGCCCACTGGGGCCGGAGCCGCCGCAAGCCATCGATGTCCGGAATCGTTTCCAGGTCGAAGGCCAGGACCGGGATCACGAGTCAACGCCGCACCTGGCGCGCTTAGCGCGCCGGCAACAGGTCCAATGGATTGACAGGAACACCCTTGCGCCGCACCTCGAAATGCAAATTGGGGTTCGCGCCCTCGATCCGGCCTGCGGTCGCAATCACCTGACCGCGCTTTACGGCCTGGCCCTGCGTGACCAAGTTCGTCTTGTTGTGGGCATAGACCGACAGCAGACCATCGGGGTGCCGGACGATGACCAGGTTGCCGTAGTCCCGCGGACTGCCGGTGTAGCTGACCTCGCCATCGGCCACCGCGACGATCTTGGCATCCTCCTTGACGGCGATCTCGATTCCTTTCGAATGCAGTGGGTCGAACGTTGCCGTGATCCGCCCCTCCGCCGGCCAGATCCACGGCACCGACGTCGCCGTCTTGGCGGCATCCTGCGCTGGTATTGCTGCCGCTATCCGGTCGGCCGGTGGCAGGGCCGCGGGAACCTCCGCATTGCCTGCGGGCACGTCGCCGCCGCCGGCAATGGCCGCCCCAGACCCGCCGCCCGGAGCCATGGCCGAAGGGGCAGGGCTTGGCACCGGCACCGCGGGCACCACGCCCGGCACCGCATCCAGGGCTCGCGTCTCCACGGCCCCGGTTACCGGTATCGGCACGGGGTGAACCTCCGCGGCAACGGGTCCCTCCGGTTCGAGGGGCGCGCCCCCGGCTCCCGGGGGCAGCGCTGCGCTCGCGGCCACCGGCGGGCGCACGCGCAGGCGCTGTCCCACGACTATCGCTGTGTTCTCCTGAAGGCCATTCCACCGCGCCAGGTCCTGCGCGGTGCAATGAAATGTCGCGGCGATGTGAAACAGCGTGTCGCCCTTTTGCACAACGTACCAGTCCTGGGCGGATTCTCGCACCGCCGGGCCGCCCCCCGGCTCCTGCAAGCTGCGGATCATCGCTTGGCTAGCGCCCGCTGGGGTCGAACGGTCGATGATCGGCGCCTCGTGGAGCGAGGTGTCCGAGCACCCGAGCAGCACACCCGCGGCGACGAGACCAGCCAGCACCAAAGCGCCTGCGGACCCGGGCAAATTCGAAAATCGCGTATTGGTCACCACCTTGCATCCCCCCGCGCGCGCCGCTGCTCAGGCGGCGATGACCCCGCTGAGCAGCGGTACGAACCGAACCGGCTCAATCCGCCGGCAGGTCCACTGTCCATGCCTGTCCTTGCTCAGCACCGAAAGCTGCTGCTGCTCCTCCCCCACCGGCGCGACCACGACGCCGCCTGGCGCAAGCTGCTGAGCCCAGCAAGGAGGAATTTCGACGCCCGCCGCGGCTGCAATGATGGCATCAAACGGGGCATCCGCTGGCAGGCCATCGGCTCCGTCCCCGTAGGCCAGCCGGACCGTGGCGAGCCGAAGGGGCCGCAGGTTGACCCGCGCACGTTCATGCAGAGCACGCACCCGCTCGACCGAAAAGACTTCGCCGAAGAGTTGCGCAAAGACCGCCGCCGCGTAGCCGCTGCCGGTACCGACTTCCAGCACCCGCGCCGTCTTGGGCGCGACCATGGCTCCGAGCGCCAGCTCCGCACTGCGGGCCACGATGTACGGCTGGGAAATCGTCTGTCCGTGGCCCAGGGGCAAGGCGCAGTCGTCATAGGCCCGGCTGGCAAGTGCCGCATCCACAAATAGATGCCGCGGCACCGCCGTCAGCGCCGCCAAGACGCGTGGGTCACGAATCCCGAGTTCGCGCACGCGCTCGACCATGCGTTGGCGCACGCGCGCCGAGGTCAGTCCCGTGTTGCCCTGCGCGCTGGTGCCTCGTGCTGTCACGCCCGCAACCAGTCGGAGATCGTGCCCAGTTGCTCCACGTGGGTCAGATCGATTTGCAACGGCGTGATCGACACCAACCCCGAGGCTACCGCATGAAAATCCGTCCCCGGACCCGCAAGCCGAGCCTCGCCGGCCGAGCCAACCCAGTAGATCGTCTCGCCACGAGGGCTGGTTTCGCGGATAACGGGTTCGGCTTGATGGCGCTTGCCCAGCCGCGTGCAGCGGATTTCCCGCAACTGGTCATAGGGCAGATTGGGGATGTTCACATTGAGCAAGAAGGGGCCCGCCAAGCGGTGCTCGACAAAACGTGCTACCAAGTCCGCGGCCAAGTGCGCCGCCGCCTCCAGGTGGGCATGCCCCTTGTCGACATGCGAGAACGCGATCGAGGGAAGGCCGAACAAATATCCCTCCATCGCCGCCGCCACAGTTCCCGAGTAGATCGTGTCATCGCCCATATTCTGGCCGTTGTTGATCCCCGATACCACCAGGTCCGGCAAGTGATCGAGCAACCCGGTAAGGGCCACGTGCACGCAGTCGGTTGGCGTGCCATTCATGTAGAGATATCCGTTGCTGCCTTTTTGCACCGTCAGTGGACGATTTAGCGTGAGGGAGTTGCTGGCACCGCTGCAGTTTTGTTCCGGTGCCACGACCGTGACCTCGCCAAAGCGGCGCATTGCCTCGACCAGTGCCACTAGCCCCGATGCCAAGTAGCCGTCGTCGTTGGAAATCAGTATGTGCATAGCCCTTGACTGCATCTGCTGCCGTCGGCGACGGGCAACATCGCAAAGAACGCTCGCGGCCGCGATGTCGCAACCTCCAGCGTTCTTCATTCCTTGCGCCTTACACCTGGCCTTGAGAGTATATCGGAGCGTCGAATTGCCCCGGAGAAAGCCGCCTTTCCGTCGGATGTAACAGCAGCCCGCTACAGGCATCATCGACGCCGATATCCGGGACGCGGGTACGGGGCAAGCAGCGGCGACAAATGGACGGTTCCAGGCGGTTTTCCAAGGTCTACAGCAAGACAGAATCGGGCGCGGACGCGTTGACCTCGGCGCGGGGCGTGCTTTCGTCCTCTGCCCGCCAGTTGCTGATCCTGGTCGATGGGCAGCGCGACTTGCGCGAGCTCTCGGGCATTTTTGGGGAGGAGGCGCTCAACCGGTTGCTCCCCCAGCTCGAATCGCAGGGCTTGGTCCGAGACCTGAACGAGCCGCCTGAATCGGGCGAACCGCCCGAGCCGAGCGTGCCGCCTAGCCGCAGCGAGACGCCTGTCCGTACCGTGATGCCTGGCCCGGCAAGCGAACTGCGCTCTCTTGCTGTCTCACAGCAGGCCCCGGAGCCTGCGCCGATACTCAGCAAACCACCCAAGCGCTATTTGGCCGTACCCATTGCCATTGCAGCCTCGCTATTGACCGCTCTGGCCCTGGTCTACTGGATCTTCGCGCGGGAGCAAAACCTCGCGGAGAATCCGCCCGTCGTGGCGGCCTCGCCATCAGCGCCACCGCCAGCCGATGTCGGTCGGCGGCCTCCGTCGACGAACCCCACCGTCGACCCACCCCTAGCCATCACCGCGCACAAGCCCGAAGCATCGGACGCACCGCCCTTGCCGGTCGCCCCAGATCCGCTGCAAGCGCCAACGCAGTCCAATGCCTTGCCAGCGCCCGAATCCAAGCCGCCTGCGCCGGCACTGCCGGCGCGGCCGGCCGAAGCGAACCCGCGCAAGTCCGATGCTCGCAAGACGACGCCCGAATCAAGCGCGGTCGTTGCCAGCGCAGCACCAGCCAAGCCTACCGGTTCGCTAGCCATTGCCACACCAGCGCAAGCCGCGGCCGCCGATCTTGGGGCAGTCGGGCCGATCGACCCGCGCCCGGGGCCCGCGCCAGTGCTGCACGAGCGAAGCCGAGTGCTTCCCACCATATCGAAGCGGGCGCAGCGCAGTGGCATCTACGCGGGCAGCGCCGTGGTGCGCCTGCACGTCAATTCCGCCGGCGCCGTCGAACGCGTGGAGCTCGTGAGCGCAAGCCCACCACAGGTCTACGACCAGGATGTCGAGCGGGCGCTCGAACAGTGGACATTCGACCCGCCGGGCAATTCCGCCGTGATGACGGTCGAACTNNCACAAAGCATTTCCCCGCCCGCGGCCAACACCAAACCGGCGGACCCGCCATAGATCTGACGCGCCATTGCAACGACGGGCACGACAACATCGAGCGAAGAGGAAAGAACGGCCCGCGCCGGTCATCGTAACGGCTTGATCACCATCGTTTGTTTGGATCGCAACCCGCGCTCGTGTCGATCGGCGCGCCGCGCGAACTAGCTATCGGCAAGGAAAATCTGTCCGTGCATTCGAAACGGATGAATTTGCTCACCGGCGACAGCAACGTCGTTAAGCCGGTTCGATGAAAGGACAATCAGGCTGCAGCGAAACCATCGCTGCGCCCGACGTACGTACGAGGTCGGCGAGGACCAATTGGCTTCGCCAAAGAGAGTTATCGCGCCTTGGGTCACCAAGTCCGAAAATGGACCAAAAAGTGGACCCGGGGAANNTACTGGTCGGGGCGGCGGGATTCGAACTCGCGACCCCTTGCACCCCATGCAAGTGCGCTACCAGGCTGCGCTACGCCCCGAAGGGCACGCATTGTACACGCGTGCCCGATTGCCTTAGCCCGAGGACGAGCCCCTGGACCGCGGTGCCAGCAGTGCGCGTATCGACTCGAGTTCCACGCGCACCGCCTCCAGTGCATCGACCGGCAAAGCACTCGGCTCTTGCGCCTGGGTCACCACGTCGTACGTCGCCTCTCCCATGCCGTCGCCTTGGCTGCGAACAGCGGCGCGGTCCGCGCGCCGGCGGGTAGAAGTACCCGCGCCGTTGCCCTCGAGTCGGTTGCGCGCGCCGTTGATCGTGAACCCCTGTTCGTAGAGCAGTTCGCGGATGCGCCGGATCAACAGCACCTCGTGGTGCTGATAGTAACGACGATTGCCGCGACGCTTTAGCGGTTTGAGCTGTGTGAATTCCTGTTCCCAGTAGCGCAGCACGTGGGGCTTGACCGCGCACAGATCGCTTACCTCGCCGATCGTGAAATACCGCTTGGCCGGAATCGTGGGCAGGGAAACGGCATCGTCGCGGTCAACCCCGGCAGGCTTGGACATCGGTAGTCGCTTGCGGATGCAGGGTTACGCGGCGCGCGCTCGAGATCAGCGCCCGAATGCGCGCGTGACGGTCGCCTTGAGCTTCTGACTGGCGTGAAACGTCACCACGCGGCGCGCGGTAATCGCGATTTCCTCACCGGTTTTGGGATTGCGCCCCGGGCGCGTGGGCTTGTCGCGCAACTGGAAATTGCCGAAACCGGACAACTTAACTGCCTCGCCGCGAGCCAGCGCCTCGCAAATCTCGTCGAAGAAGCCGTCGACCATGTCCTTGGCTTCGCGCTTGTTCAAACCCAAACGCTCAAAGAGCGCATCCGCGATCTCGGCTTTGGTCATCGTACGGGCTTCCCGCTCGAGCTCGGCTTGGCCTCGATTGGCCGCCAGCTTGGGCGCCACGGGCAGGTTGGGAAACTTGAAGGACGTCATAAGCCGCTGCCGCCGTAATTGCTGTTTACAAGAACCGGAATCCTACTGGCGCACCCTTGCGCCCCAGCGCTGCACGAGGTGCTCCACGATAGCGGCACGCACCGCATCGGCGTCGGCTTCCGCCAGCGAACGGTGAGTATCTTGCAGAACAAACCGGAACGCAAGACTTTTCTCCTTAATTAACAAGCCGCTAGAGACATTTGCCGAAATTCCGGAGGAAGTCTCGGGCGTCGGCCGGAAGACGTCGAAAAGTCGCACCGCGCGCACGGCGGCCAGGCTCGCTTTGCGCAACGCCAGNNCCCGCCGGCACCGCGCCATCGATCCAAACCGCGATGTCGCGCACCAACGGCGGGAATCGCGGGACCGCCTCCAGCGCCGGCAGGCCAACGAGGAGCAGCGGCGCAACTTGCAGCTCGAAAAGTACGGGTGCCGCGTGCAGGTCAAAACTTTTGCACAGGCGCGGATGCAGCTCGCCGATCCACCCCACCGGGTGGCCGTGGAGCATCACGCCGGCACAACGGCCGGGATGAAACGCGGCCCAGAGGGCGTCGCCCGTCCCTGGCGTGGAGAACTTAGCCTCCAGCGGAAACAACAATCGTTCCAGATCACCCTTGACATCGAAGAAGTCGACCGACCGCGCCGGCAGACCCCACTGCTCTTCCTCGGCAGTTCCAAAGGCCAGCGCAGCCAGATGCAGCGGTTGCGCGACACCGGCAACCTGTTCGGGTCCATCGACGCACTGGGAATCACGGCGAAAGACGCTGCCCAGCTCGAAGGTGCGCACCCGGCTTGCTTGCCGATTGATGTTGTAGCGCAGGTTCGAAACCAGACCGGCCAGCAGGTTGCTGCGCATGACGCCAAATTGATTGGCGATCGGATTGAGAACCCGAATCAATGCCGCTAGATCTGTGCCGAAGTCCGCTTCCCAGGATTCGGGAACGAAGCTGAAATTGATCAGTTCCTGGTAACCCGCCCGTGCCATCGCCTTGCGCAGGTCGTGCGCCGTGCGAACGCCTTCGCTGCGCGCGCGCATGCGGGCCGGTGCAAGCGGCGGCTCAGCCGGGATATTGCCGTAGCCGTGCACGCGCGCGACCTCTTCGATCAGGTCGACTTCCTGCTGCAGATCGAAGCGAAAGCTCGGCGGCGTGACGGTGAACAGTTCGCCCTCAAGCCGGTACCCCAGCCCTAGGCGCCCGAAGCAGTCCTGTACCTGTTCCGCTGTCAGCGCCATGCCCAAGACGCGCTGGAGCCGGGACAGGCGCATGGGCACGGGCGTGCGCTGCGGCAGCCGCGCAACCGTATCGTCGACGGGACCGATGCGCGTCTGGGGCGTGCCGCAGATCTGCACTAGCAACTGGGTGAGCCGTTCCAGCGCCGCCACGGTGCGGGCAAAGTCCACGCCGCGCTCGAAGCGGTGCGCAGCCTCCGTGAAGAAGTTGAACCGCCGCGGCCGCCCCTGGATGGCTTCCGGCCACCAAAAAGCCGCCTCCAGGTAAATGTCCGTCGTGTCGAGGGTTACCGAAGTCGATAGCCCGCCCATGATTCCCGCGATGGCCTTGGCCCCGCTGTCGTCGGCCACGACGCCCACTTGGCCATCGACTTGGACCGACTGCTCATTGAGCAGCGTGATCGTCTCTCCGGCATGCCCCCAGCGCACTTGCAAGCCGCCGCGAATCTTATGCAGGTCAAACACGTGCGAGGGCTGTCCGATTTCCAGCATGACGTAGTTGGAAATATCCACCAGCGCCGCGATCGGCCGCTGCCCTGCCTGCTCCAGGCGCCGCTTCATCCACGCGGGCGTCGCCGCCCGTGCATCCAGCCCCCGCAGTATTCGCCCGGAAAATCTTCCGCACAGATCGGGGGCATCGATGCGCACCGGCAGCCGCTCCTGCGTGCTGACCGCCGCCGATTCGACCGGGGGCGGCTGCAACGCCTCGCCGGCCAGCGCCGCCAGTTCCCGCGCAACACCCAGCACGCTCAGGCAATCGCCGCGATTGGGCGTGGTCTTGATTTCGAATACCGGCTCATCCAGACCGAGCACCTCGCGCAGGTCCGCGCCCGCTGGCGCCGCGGTGTCGAGCACCAGCAGCCCGCTGCTGTCTTCGCTCAGTCCGAGCTCGCGCGCCGAGCACAACATGCCCTCCGAGCGCACACCGCGCACCGATGAGATCTTGATGGCAAAGTCGCCCGGCAAGCGGGCTCCCGGTAAAGCACAGGGCACTGCCCAGCCGACGGCGACATTGGGCGCACCGCAAACGATGGTGCGCACGGACCCCTCGCCGGTATCGACCTGGCAGACCGACAGGCGGTCGGCGTTTGGATGAGGCTCGACCGCGATCACGCGCGCCACCACCACCCGGGAGAAGGTGGCCACCGAGTCTGGCTCTTCGACTTCCAGGCCGCCCATCGTCAGCAGCTCGGCCACCTCCTCCGCACCGGCATCGGTGCGGACCATTTGACGCAGCCATTCCAACGCGATTTTCATGCGGACTCAGCGATTGAATTGCTCGAGAAAGCGCAAATCGCCCTCGAAGAACAGGCGCAGGTCGCTGACTCCGTAGCGCAGCATGGTGAGACGCTCCAGGCCGGAGCCAAAGGCAAATCCGATATACCGTTCCGGGTCCAGGCCGAAGGAGCGAACAACGCTCGGGTGAACCTGCCCGGCCCCGGAGATCTCCAACCAGCGTCCCTTGCGCGCGCCACTCGTGAACATCATGTCGATTTCGGCAGACGGTTCCGTAAACGGGAAGTAGGACGGCCGAAAGCGGACTTGAAGCTCCTCGCTTTCAAAGAAACGGCGCAGAAAATCCGTGTACACCCCTTTGAGGTCGGCAAAACTTACGTATTCATCGATCCACAGGCCCTCGACTTGGTGAAACATCGGCGAATGCGTCGCATCGCTGTCAACCCGGTAGGTGCGCCCGGGCGCAATCACGCGCAGCGGCGGCCGCGTGCGGCGCGCGTACCGCACCTGCATGGGCGAGGTATGGGTGCGCAGCAGCAGGGGTTTTCCCTCGCTGTCGCGCGCGTCAACATAGAAGGTGTCCTGCATCGAGCGCGCGGGGTGGTTCTCCGGGTTGTTTAGCGCCGTGAAGTTGTACCAGTCGTTTTCGATTTCCGGTCCGTTGGCCACGTCAAAGCCAATCGAGGAAAAAATCTCCTCGATCCGCATCCACGTCCGCATGATCGGGTGAATCCCAGCAACGCCGCGGCCGCGCCCCGGAAGGCTGACATCGACAGCCTCGGCGGCAAGGCGCAGGTCGAGTTCGCTCTGCGCCAGTTGCTCCCGGCGCGCGTGCAGCAGTTCCTCTACGCGCGCCTTGGCCGCATTGATGCGCGCGCCTTCGCTGCGCCTCTGCTCCGGTTCAAGCTGGGCCAGGCCTTTGAGCAGCAGGGCAAGGCTGCCGCCCTTGCCCAGGAAGCGCGCCTTCTCGTTCTCGAGCGCCGCCGGCTGCGCTGCAGCGGCGAAAGCACGCTGCGCGTCGCTGATCAGGATGTCGAGCGGATCCATGGTAGGGAGCGGACAAAAAGGGACAGGCCAACCTTTGCTGCCGAGCGCTTGCGTAGCCGTAGCGCGGGCGACGGGCGCTCGCGCTACGGCCGCGCCCGGCCCGCCTAGCTGGACAGGCTGGTCTTGACCTGTTGGACGATCGCCGCAAACGCGGCCTTGTCGAGCACCGCCATGTCGGCCAGCACCTTGCGGTCGAGATCGATCTGCGCCTTGCGCAGGCCGCTGATGAAGACACTGTAGGACAGGTCGTGCTCGCGCACGGCGGCGTTGATGCGCGCGATCCAAAGAGAGCGAAACACGCGCTTGCGCGTACGCCGGTCGCGATAGGCATATTGACCGGCCTTCATGACCGCCTCTTTGGCGACCCGGAATACGTTGTTGCGCCGCTGGGTGAAACCCTTGGCGGCTGACAGGACCTTCTTATGGCGCGCGCGCGCGGTTACGCCGCGTTTTACTCGGGGCATGGCAGTTTCCTCTGGCTATGCAAGACAAGACGGGAGCTGGGCCTGGCTCAGGCGTAAGGGAGCATGCGGCGCACCGACAATTCGTCGGCCGGATGCAGATTCACGGCTCCCCGCAGGTGGCGCTTGCTCTTCGTCGTCTTCTTGGTCAGGATGTGGCGCTTGAACGCCTGACCGCGCTTGATCGAGCCGCTGGCGCGAATCTTGAATCGCTTCGCCGCGCTCTTCTTGGTCTTCATCTTTGGCATGTTCTGCCCTCTTTCTTCGTATATGCCGCTGGGCGCCCGGCGCGCGCCGGGACTTTCCGAGCCTGCAGCACTTGTTTTCGCCTATCGCCTCCGCTGCAAGAATCCGCGGGTGCGACAGTTGCGAATCGGGTACTTCGCTTACTTCTTCTTGCGGGGCGACAGCACCATCACCATCTGGCGCCCTTCCAGGCGAGGCATGGCCTCGACCTGACTCAGGGGCTCGAGGTCCGCCTTGACCCGCTCGAGCACCTTCAAACCCAACTCCTGGTGTGCCATCTCGCGGCCGCGAAAGCGCATCGTTACCTTGGCCTTGTCCCCCTCTTCCAGAAACTCGGACAGCTTGCGGATCTTGGTTAGATAATCGTTCTCGTCCGTCGCCGGGCGGAACTTGATCTCCTTTACCTGAATCTGGCGCTGCTTGAGCTTGGCTTCGTGGGCCCGTTTTTGCTCCTGGTAGCGAAACTTGCCGTAATCCATCATGCGGCAAACCGGCGGCTCTGCCGTCGGGGCGATTTCCACCAGATCGAGATTGCCTTCCTCGGCCATCCGCAGGGCCTCGACCGTGCGGACTACGCCTAACTGCTCTCCTTCGACCCCAACAAGGCGAATTTCGGGTGCCGATATTTCGCCATTGATGCGATGCGCACGTTCGTTTGCGATGGCTCTACGCTCCAAAAGGTTGATTCTCAGGCCGCCCGGCCGCCCTCGTCCCGTCGCTCCTCAATATCGAGTCGCAGACGCTCCGCAAAGACTGCGGTGGTCATGACTCCCAGGTCGATGCCACCGCGTGCGCGTACAGCCACCGTTCCGCCCTGCATTTCCTTTTCCCCGACGACCAGAATATAGGGAACCTTTTGCAGGGCAAGACCGCGGATTTTATAGGCGATCTTCTCGTTGCGCAAATCGGCGTTTCCTCTAAGACCTTGTTTTTTCAGGTGTTGCAGTACCTGCGCGGCATACGGGGCGGAAACCTCGGAAATGCTGGCCACGGCAAACTGCTCGGGGGCCAACCAGGCCGGCAAGGCGCCCGAGTAATGCTCGATGAGAATGCCGATGAATCGCTCCAGCGAACCGACAATCGCACGGTGCAGCATGACGGGTACCCGGCGCGTATTGTCCTCGGCCACGTACTCGGCGCCCAGTCGGCCGGGCATGGCGAAATCCACCTGCATCGTGCCGCACTGCCAGGATCGGCCGATCGAGTCCTTCAAGTGGTATTCGATTTTCGGCCCATAAAAAGCGCCCTCGCCCGGACTGATCGCAAACGCGCAGCCCGAGCGTCGCAGCGAATCTTGCAGCGCCGCCTCGGCGCGGTCCCAGGACTCGTCGGCTCCGATGCGCTGCGGGGGTCGCGTGGCCACCTTGTAGGCGATGTCGGTAAACCCGAAGTCCCGGTACACCTGCTGCAGCAAAGCCGTGTACGCCACGCACTCCTCAAGGATCTGCTCTTCGGTGCAAAAGATGTGGCCGTCATCCTGCGTAAATCCACGCACCCGCATGATGCCGTGCAGGGCCCCGGAGGGTTCGTTGCGGTGGCACTGGCCGAATTCGCCATAGCGCAGCGGCAGGTCGCGATAGGAGCGCAGATCCGACTTGTAGATCTGCAGGTGGCCGGGACAGTTCATGGGCTTAATCGCGTAGTGCCGGTTCTCCGACTCGGTCGTGAACATGTTGTCGCGAAAATTGTCCCAATGGCCGGTCCGCTCCCAGATGCTGCGGTCCAGGATCTGGGGCGCCTTGACCTCCAGGTAGCCGTTGTCCTGGTACACGCGGCGCATGTACTGCTCGACCTGTTGCCAAATGGTCCAGCCCTTGGGGTGCCAGAAGACCAGCCCCGGGGCCTCATCTTGCTGGTGATATAGGTCGAGCTCGCGGCCGAGCTTGCGATGATCGCGCTTTTCCGCCTCGGCGAGCATATGCAGGTAGGCGTCCTGCTCCTCCTTCTTGGCCCACGCCGTGCCATAGATCCGCTGCAGCATCTCATTGCGGCTGTCGCCGCGCCAGTAGGCACCGGCGACCTTCATCAACTTGAAGACGCGCAGCCTGCCGGTCGAAGGCACGTGCGGGCCCACGCAAAGGTCGACGAAATTGCCCTCCCGGTACAGCGAGATCTCCTCCCCGTCGGCGATTCCCCCGATGATCTGCGCCTTGTATTTCTCGCCGATCGACTCGAAGAACGCCACGGCGTCCTCGCGCTTCCATACCTCGCGCCGCACCGGCTCGTCGCGCGCGGCCAGCTCGGACATCTT
>OKRD01000131.1 GCA_900290335.1 Burkholderiales bacterium
CGCCGCCCAACCGGTGCTAGAAATGCCAGATGATGTCGCCCGAGAGAATTACCTCGTTGGACTTGTCGGGAGCGGTCGCCGGACTGGCGTTGGAATTGCCATTGAACGCCATTGCGTTGAAGGAGTGGTAGAAGGCGAGCTCCGGACGCACCTCGACCTGCGGCGAATACCAGTGCTGCCAGCCCATCGCGAAGTTGCCGTAGCGGGTCGCCACGCCGGTCCGCTGCCCTTGCGGATCCCAGTAGAAATCGGGCCGTATCGAGAAATTATTCTGCGGGTCTGGGGAATAATTCAAGTACGCCGTCGTCCCATACGCCCCTGCCGTGCAGGTCAAAACCGCCGAGCTGGAACATTGCGCCTCGTCCGGAGCGTTGAACAAGATGCCCGAGGCTGCAGCGGAGAAGGGAGTGCCACCGTCGGTGCCGTATAGCTTGTTAAGGTGCTGAACGTACGAATTGTTGAGGTTTGGCACATTCCTCTGGTACATGTGGTAGGCCTCGTAGGACAGGTGCCACCGGTCGTCGAACTTGTGAAAGGCGGTGAATCCAAACCATTGCAGGTTGTCGTAGCCCCACTGTCCCGTGTTGATGGCATTGGCGCAGGCATAGAAGCCGTCTGTGCCGTTCTCCTGGCTCCAGCGCACGCAAGCCGTGTAGGAGAGCATGGCGCCCGGGTCCTGCTTGAACGAGGTTCCCGGATAAAGCCGATTCGGATTCGGATTCGCGATCGTGCTGTGCAAATGCCCGATTGTGGCCTCGGTTCCAACCGTGACGACCAATTGCACGAACCATTGCGGTGTCACGGCCAGCGTGCTTTGCAGGCCTGTGTTCGTGTAGTTGTCGTACACATACGTCATCGAGTGCGAGTACATGTAATTGCTGGGCGCGAGCTGGGATTCGATATCCGGCACGGAAAGGAAGCGGCCCAGGCGCAGCATCAGACCCTCTGCGACAGTGGGAAGGAAGAGCTCGCCGTACATCATCGGGAAGTCGTATCCATTGGTCTTGTTGTCGTGCAGCAGCTGGTAGCTCGCCAGGCCGTACGCGGTCGTGTAGCGGTAGTTCTGGCCGTACATGCCGGAGAGGCGCATGCCCCAATCGACATGGTCTTTCTGCACGGTATCGGGGAACCGGTCCAGCAAGAGCACAAACTGGTCAAGCTGCGCGGTATTGGGCGTAATCAAATAGACCGCCGGCGCATTGCCACCCGGCTTCACCGTGCTCGAGCTGATATTGGCGCCGGCATCGATCCAGCCGTAGATCTGAAAGTTGTTGTCGTTGAGCCACTTGCCAGGGCCGGTAGCGCCAATGGCCGCCATGAACGGACTATCGATCGAACCAGGCCGAGTCACGCCCAGGGGCGTCGTGCCGCCGTAGGGCCACTCCGTAAAGGGATTGGGCGGGGTGTTCATGGGTGTGGCGGGCCAGCCATCGCGGCGGGACGGGGGCGCTTTCGGGTCCACAGGAGCGGACGGCTGACCCCATTCGAGCTTGTAGTAGTTGATCAGGCGCTCCCCTAAACCCTGGCCCAGATAGTCGTCAAGACACTCATATTTCGCGTACGGATCGCAGGCCACTGCGGGAGGGGTTTCTGCAGCCATTGCCGATCGCCCAATGCCGGCGGCGCCGATCCCGATCATCAGCAGCAAAAACAGCTGGCACGCCCCGTGCCCACGGCAAGAGGCGGCCGACAGTGGCGCGTTGGGCGGAACGGTCTTAGTTGGGCCCACCTTCCTGTTGCCTCCCAAGATTGCCGCGGATCAATGACGGCACACCACCGCCCCTGCGACTCTCCCATCGGCTATGTGCAGCGACATTCTTTCAGAGGCAAAGCCGGGAGCAATGACAAGGAACAAAAGGGGAGGAAATCGCTGCCCGGGCGATCGGCAGCGCTGGCGCCCGGGGCCAACCATGGGAGCGGTTCTCGAATGGGTCCGCCAGTCCGGCGTCGAGCCCGGTCATCAAAGCTCGACGCGCGCTCCCAGCTCCACAATCCGATTGTGCGGGATGCGGAAAAACTCTGTGGCGTCGGCGGCATTGCGTTGCAGCCAGGCGAAAAGCCTGCGGAACAGTGGATTGAGGCGGTGTTTGCCGCCAGGCACCGTCACGATGGACACGCGCGATAGGAAGAAGCTGGTTTGCATCATGTCGAACCCTTGTCCGCCGACGGTGCAGGCGGCGAGCGCAGCCGGGATATCGGGCTGCTGCATGAATCCGTAGCGCAGCACGATTTGGTAAAAGCCGTTGCCCAGCTCCGTCACGCTGGCCCGCTCCGATGCGGGCACGCGCGGCACCTGCTCGGTCTCGACGTGGACGAGTACATTTCGCTCATGCAGCACGTGGTAATGCTTCACGTTGTGCAGCATCGCGAGCGGCACGACGTCGCGGCGGCGCGACAGATACACGGCGGTTCCGGACACCTTGGCCTCACCGGCCATCGACTTGATGAATTGCGCAAGCGGAATCGTCCCGCGCTCGAGTTGGGACAACATCGCGCCGCGGCCGGTTCGCCAGGCCTCCATCAGTAAGAACACCGTCGCCGCCGTGACCAGCGGCACCCAGCCGCCCTCGGCCACCTTGGTCAGGTTCGCGCTGGCAAAGGAAAGGTCGACCAGCGCGAGCGACCCGGCGACCGCTATCGCAACCGTCGGTGTCCATTTCCATTGTTCCCGCATCAATTTGTACATCAGCAATGTCGTCAGCAGCATCGTCAGCGAGACGGCGACCCCAAAAGCTGCCGCGAGTTTGTCGGAGGAGCCGAATCCGAGCGTTAATCCGAGCGTAAAGACCATCAGCAGCCAGTTGATCGAACCGACGTAGATCTGTCCGTAGCCAGTTGCCGAGGTCTGGGTGACGTTTAGGCGCGGGCACAGGCCGAGCTGGATCGCTTGCCGCGTCATCGAAAAGACGCCGCTGATGATCGACTGGCTGGCGATGATCGTGGCGGCCGTCGCCAGCGCGACGAGCGGCAGTTGCAGCGAGTCTGGCGCCAATCGAAAAAACGGATTTTCCCCGTCCGGAACGGCGCCCGCGACAACCAGCGCCGCCTGTCCGGCATAGTTGAGTACCAGCATGGGCAGCACGATGCCGTACCAGCCGGCGCGAATGGGTTTGGCGCCGAAGTGCCCCATGTCGGCGTAGAGAGCCTCGGCCCCGGTCGCGCTCAGAAATACCGCGCCGAGCACCGTGAAGCCAGTAAAGCCGTGCGTGGAGAGGTAATGCAAGCCGTAGCGTGGATCGAGCGCCAACAGTATCGTCGGGTGCGCCAGAACGCTGATCGCGCCCAGAGCGCCGATGGTCACGAACCACGCCAACATTACCGGCCCGAACAGTCGGCCGATCACCGCCGTTCCCTTGCGCTGCAAGGAAAATAGCGCGACCAACACAAGCACCGCGAGCGGCAGGATATACGGTGCCACCGCCGGTGCCGGCAGCTTGAGTCCCTCGAGCGCACTCAGCACCGAAATGGCCGGGGTGATGGCTCCGTCGCCGTACAACAATGCGGCACCCAGGATGCCGATTGCCACCAGGCCGCTTCGCTCCCGGCCTTTCATGGCGAGGCGGGCCATCAACGCCAGTATGCCGCCCTCTCCATCGTTGTCCGCGCGCATCACCAGCGCGACGTACTTGATCGAGGTCGTAACAATCAATGTCCAGAAGATCAGGGAGAGCGATCCGTACGCGACTTCGGGCGCCGAGCTGCCGGCCCATTCGAGCACGGTCTTGAGCGTATAGAGCGGACTGGTGCCGATATCGCCGTAGACCACCCCGAGCGCGCCGAGCATCAGCGCTCCCAGCGTTCCGGAAACTTTGTGCGGCGAAGACTCCGCAGGTGCGGACAGGGGTACGGTCATAGGAAGCGCGCAATGCCGCTTCGCCGCAACGGCGATTTGCGATGCTCGCCATTATCATCCGACGGCGCGTGCCGTCAAACGATTTGGCAAGATACAAGGAACTGCTCGCCTGCGGCTGGTAGGGGCGCGTGCGCGCGTTGGCGCGTTGGACGAAGACTGGGGCGCCAGCTATTGGCGCTCGGCCGAACGTCGAGAACAAGGCACGAGCTCGGCCGCGTCCCATCGGGCGATGGGATCGCCTAGAAGTGCCAGATGATGTCCCCCGATAGGATCACCTCGTTGGATTTGTTGGCGGGAAAGCGCCCCGCCGGATCGTTGGCATTGCCGTTGAAGGCGGGGGCGTTGAACGAGTGGTAGTACGCCAGTTCGGGGCGCGCCTCGACCTGCGGCGACCACCAGTGCTGCCAGCCCACCGCGAAATTGCCATAGCGCGTGGCCGTGCCGGTGCGCTGCCCCTGCGGATCCCAGTAGAACTCGGGCCGGATCGAGAAGTTGTTGAGCGGGTCGGGAGAATAGTTCAGATAGAACGTTGTTCCGTACGACCCGGCGGTACAGGTCAGCACGTTGGGATTGGAGCACAGCGCTTCGCCCGGCGCGTTGGACAGGATGCCCGAGGCGGCCGCGGAGAACGGCGTGCCGCCGTCGGTGCCGTACAGGCTGTTGAGGTGCTGAACGTATGCATTGTTCAGGTTGGGCACGTTTCTCTGGGACTCGTGATAGAACTCGTAGGAGATATGCCACTTGTCATCCCACTTGTGGTACGCGGTGAAGCCATACCATTGCAGGTTGTTGTAGCCCCACTCTCCGGTATTGATGTCGTTGGCGCAGGCGTTGACGTCGTCGTTGCCGTCCTCGCTGTCCCAGCGCACGCAAAACGTGTACGTCGGCATCGAGCCCGGGTCCTGCTTGAACGTCGCGCCTGGGTAGAGCAGGTTGGGATTGGGGTTCGCGATCACCGCGTGCAGGTGCTGGATCGAAGCTTCGGTGCCGTCGCCCACGCCGACCTGCACCATCCAATGCTTGTCGAGCGCCAGGGTGGTCTGGATACCCGTATTCGTATAGTTGTCGTAGGTGTACGTCATCGAGTGCGAGTACATGTAGTTGTTGGGTGCGAGCTGGGCCTCGATGTCCGGCAGCGAGATGTAGCGCCCGGCGCGAATCATCAGTCCCTCGAAAGCCTGGGGAAGGAAGATCTCGCCGTAGAGCATCGGGAAGTCGTAGCCGTTTACCTTGTTGTCATGCAGCAGCTGGTAGCTCGCCAGGCCATAGGCGGTGGTGTAGCGGTAGTTCTCGCCGTAGATGGCCGAGAGGCGCATGCCCCAGTCCACATGATCCTTCTGCACGGTGTCGGGAAAGCGGTCCAGGTAGACCACGAGCTGGTCGAGCTGCACCGTGTTGGGCGTATACAAGTAGGCGGCCGGCGCGTTGCCGCCCGGTTTGGTCGTGCTCGAGCCGATGTTGGCGCCGACGTCGACCCAGCCGTAGAGCTGGAAGTTGTTGTCAGTGAGCCACTTGCCCGGCCCCGTATCAGCAATGGCCTCCATGAACGGACTATCGATCGAGTTCGGCCGGGTTACCCCCAAGGGGGTGGTGCCTCCATAGGGCCATTCGGTGAAGGGCATCGGCGGCGTCGGCATCGGCGTGGCGGGCCAGTAATCGCGGCGCGAGGGCGGCGCCGCTGGATCCACCGGAGCGCCGGGCTGGCCCCATTCGAGCGCGTAGTAGTTGATCAGGCGATTCCAGAAGCCCGTGCCCAGGAATTCCTCGAGGCAGGCAAACCTCTTGTACGGGTCGCAGGGCACGTTTGGCGCCGGGGCCTGGGCGGAGACGTCCGCAGCGCGCGCGGTCTGCGCCCCTGCGAGCACAGCAGAGCCGATCGCGGCCGCCAGGAGTAGATAAATGGCTCCGCGCTTACGAGTACGCATATGTCCTTTATTTTTCTGACCACGAATACGACGTGCTCTTTATCAAGCAATTGCTGTGCCATTGGCTAATTACCTGATTACTAGGGATTTATATTTTTTTCCGCGAAGGACAAGGAGAGTTCGTGCCGACTTGCTGCACAAGATTGGTGCGGTGCCCTGAAACGGGGCGCGGCACTCCCGCTCGAGGACGCCGCCGGAGTCCTAGCGCCTGCGTCTTGGCGCCGGCGCTAGGGGTCGGCGGCCGGTCCCAAGGGCGCCCCCGGGCCTGCCGCGCGCGGCGCGGAGCTTAGGGAAGCGCAAGCGCGCTGGTGAGGTCGCCCATCTTCTCGCGCCCGCCCGCCAAGGGTTGCAGGTGAAAGCGCCGTGTCAGCAGGCGATGAATCGAGGTCGTGTCGTAGACCGTGTGGTCGACGAATCCTTGGCGCACGAGCGGCGAGATCAGGATCGTGGGAACGCGCGTGCCTGGCCCCCAGCGATCCGACCAGCCCGGTCCGCTGGGCGGGGCGACGTGATCCCAGTAGCCGCCGTTCTCGTCGTAGGTGACGATGATCAGCGTTGCGTCCCAGGCGGGACTGCGGCGAATGCGCTCGATGAGCTGCGCAATGTGCGCATCGCCGGAGGCGACATCGGTGTACCCGGAGTGTTCGTCGAGGTCGCCGTTGGGTTTGTAAAAGACAACCTGCGGCAGCGTGTTGTGCTCGATGTCGGCGATCAGCTGGTCGCCGTCGCGCAGGTGCTGCTGGCGCAGTAGAGTGCCCGGCGCATAGCGTCGAAAATAGTTGTAGGGCTGGTGGTGCGGCTGGAAGTCGACGCTGTTGGGGCGGTTCGTATAGATCACTCCGCGCGCCGCTGCGCCGGGCAGTGCGCTGTCGGCCAAGGCCTGGTTCCATCCGCCCGAGTACCAGACCCAGCTGATGCCGCGATCGCTCAGCCGGTCACCGATGGTCGGCTCGTCGATCGGGGGCAGGGGGTACTTGCTCCGATCGGCGAAGCGCGCATCGCCGCCGATTGCCGGAGCGATGCCGCTGGGTTGGTACGGGGACTGGATGGTGTTGACGGCATAGCCGTCGGGCGTGAGCGCGCCGTCGGCCTCCCAGCGCACCGGGCCGCCCAGCACCGAGCGGGGCGAATCGGCGCGCTGTAGCAGCTTGCCATCGGGACCGAGCCGGCTCTTGAGCGCCTCGGGCGCCTCGGGAAAGCGGGCAACGCAGGCGCAGGCAAACCAGATGTGATTCATGTAGGAGCCGCCGAAGGCACCCATGAAGAAGTTGTCGGCAAGGGTGTACTCGCGCGCCAGGCGCCAGAGCGCGAGCTTGCTGCCGTCGTAGTGGCCCATGGTCAGAGCCCCGGCGTCGGAAAAGGCGACGAACCGGTCGTTGCGGCCGCCGTCAATTTGCTCGATGTTTTGGTAGTAGCGGTGCACGAGGTCACGCGTCGGCACGGATAGCGGGAGCTGCACCGGGGCCGCGTCGATCGCAAATGGTGCGTTGGGCAGGGCGCGGCCGAAGGCCGGGTCGGCCTCGGCGCCGGCGCCGCTCCAAACGGGCGGAAGCATCGGCAGGGGTCTGCCATCGAGATCGAGTTGCGTCTTGCTGGTCGTGCTCGCCTGCGCGATGCCATTGGCACCCGGGAATTCCCCGTACAGATTGTCGAAGCTGCGGTTCTCGCCGTAGATCACCACGACATGTTCGATGCGCGCCAACTGCGCGTCGACGGCCTCTGCGGAGGGAGCGACCGGTGGTGAACTGCAGGACGCCAGCAACACCAGCAAGACGGCGGTGCCGGCCCGCGGCGCGACGCGCGGAGGGTTGCGCATATCAAAGGCCGCAGGCGCTTGCACGGGAAAGCTGGCCGAGTCGGAAGCAGACATGAGTGGGCGTTGGGGCGAATCGCGGGAGCGCGAAGTCTACCCTCGTACACATGCGTAACTAAAATGCGTAACTAAAGATTTCCGGGCCGCTGTCGAAGAGCTGCGCGCTCTCCTGCGCGAGCTCGAAGGGCAAATCACACAGTCTGTTACGGTTCTTTCAGTTTAATCCCTAGATCCGCGGCGGCTTGCCTGCCTAGACTGGCGCCGCGCTTGGGAATCGGGCTTGCCACTTGGCAACGTCGCCGGACGAACCTAGCAAACCCTAACCAACGGATCCAGGGAGTTCGCAATGAAAGACCAACGTTATCCCTTGCTCTCCATCGCGGTGGCCGCGGCCCTTGGGCTGGCCGGCTGCGGCGGCGGAAACAGTAGCGGCGGCGGCAGCACGACGCCGACGGGAACGGTCAACGTGCAGGTGACCGACGCCCCGACTAAGGACTTCGACCATGTGTGGGTGACAATCCAGGAGATTCGCTTTCACACCAGCAACGCGGTCGCGGCCGATGATCCGGGCTGGTTAAAGTATCCGCTCGCCACTCCGGTAACGGTGGACCTCGCAGCGCTCAACAACGGCAGCCTTGCGCCCGTGTTCGACGGGCTCACCCTGCCCGTGGCAACCTATCAGCAAATACGCCTGGTGCTTGTTTCCGATGCCGCAAATCTTTCCAGCTCGGCCCAGGCACAGGGATTGACCTACAACGACCAGGTCAACTGGACGGATTCGACGGGCACGAGCCACATCGCACCGCTGGTGATTCCCGCGCCGACGAAAGGAATCGGGATCAACGGGACGTTTACGGTGCCTGCCTCCGGTGCCGCCCTGAATCTCGTGCTGGACTTCGATGTCGGGCACGACGTGGTCAAGTTCATGCACGGTGGCAACAGTGCCTACACGCTCAAGCCCAACCTGCAGTATTTTGATCTCTCCCAGGTCGGTGCCGTGAACGGGCAGGTCGACCTGACGCACGTGTGCCCGGCATCCACGCCGCCTACACCCGCACCCACGACCTGTGCCTACAATTTCGTGATCAAGGCCGAGCAGATGAGTGCTGACGGTACGCACCACGAGGCGACCCGGTTTACGACCATCCGTCCCGACGGCAGCTTCACCTTGTATCCGGTCCGCGTACTGGGGTCTGGCCGCATCTTGTCGACGATCGACGTGCTCGTGCGTGGGCGCAATATGGACACGGTTCTGGTGCGCAACGTACCGGTAACCGCGGGAACCTCCCCGACGAGCAACCCGACGATTCTCTCGACCACGCCGCTGCCGCTGACCATCGACACCGAGTACACGGCCAACGAGAACCCGGCCGCGCCCGTCAGTCCGACCGGAGCCTGGGTTAATTTCTACCAGACCCTGAGCGCAACGGGGCTGCCAGAAGTCCCCTACGAGGTGCGCTATCGGCACATCAACCCGTTCACCGGCGTCTTTACCGATGACATTCCCCTGTCGACCGGCCCGATCCAGTTCGGGAGCTACGTTGCCGCGGGCAGCCCGACCCTGGCGACCAATACTCCGGTGCAGGGAAATGGCGGCTTCCTCGTCTTTGCCGGGGCGCCCGACTACACGCGCACCGAAGCCAGCACGGATCCGCTGACGCCTGGCGCTTCCCCCGTCCTCTTCACGATGCCGACCTTGACCGTGAACTCGACCGTCGCAACGGCGGACTCGATTTCGGGGAACATCTCGCAGGCGACCGCCGGAAAGTACAACACGGGCTTCGTTGTCGTGGTCCGGTTGGGGACGATCGTTTCGACAATTCCCATCGACTCGGTTCTCACGGCAAACGCTGGCGCCGGTGGGCCGTTCACGGTCAGCAATCTACCGGGTGGTTCGGCGACGCAATCGCTTCCCGGGGCGTATTACTACCTGTACGCGGTCGTCTGGAACACGGCCAATCCGCTCACGACGCTCCAGCTGACCGACTTCAGCGGATACGCGAATCTGACTAGCGCAAGTGCTACGGGTTTGAACGTGACGCTCAACTAGGTCCGTCGAATCGTGGGCCCGGAGCCCCGGGGCGGCAAGCGCCCCGGGGCTCTTTTCTTCGCCTCACCACTTGGCGCAAATGGTTCCTAGAAGTCGATGGACTCGCCCGGCTCCAGGGAAATCACCTGTGTGGCGGACGTTCCCAGTGCCGCGCGGAACTGCTCCGGCGTGCCCTTGAGCACCGGGAAGGTGCCGTAGTGGATCGGCAGCGCATAGGCCGGCTTGAGCCACTCGCGGATGGCAAAGGCCGCGTCGGCCGGATCCATCACGAAATGACCGCCGATCGGAACGAGCACCAGGTCCGGGTGGTAGCGCTCGGCGATCAGGCGCATATCCGAAAACAGGCTGGTATCGCCCATGTGGTAGATCCGGAAGCCGTTTTCCAGCTCGATGATGAAGCCGACGGGCTCCCCGCCGACGTGCACCTCGTTCTTGCCCGTGGCCGGGTTCTTCCAGAGCAGCTCCGAGCTGTGCTCGGCATGGACCATCGTGATCCGTATACCCGGGCCCAGCGGCGTGACGGTGCCGCCCTTGTTCATGCGCGGGGCGAGTTCCGGCGGCACGATATCCAGGGCCGCGAGCGTGTCGGCGAGCCCGGCCGGCGCGATGATGGGCACGTTGTGCTTACGGGCCAGCGCGGGCGCATCGCCAAGGTGGTCGCCATGGGCATGGGTGACCAGGATGAGGTCCAGGCGGCCGATCGCGTCGAGGTCCTTGAACTTCGCGGGGGTCTTGGGGTTGCCGGTGAGATAGGGGTCAACCAGGAGCACCTTACCCCCGGGCGAGGTGATGCGCACGGCCGACTGGCCGTACCACTGCAGGGAAACCTTTTCCGGGCCGGCGGCGTGCCCATCGCCGGCCAGTATCCCCAGCAAAATCGCTGCAATTTGCAGTGCCTTGCGCATCGGATTGCCCGTCCGGCAGGCGCCCGCACCGCCCACGCGGTGTCGTGCTAGCGCTTGGCCGCGGGCGCGGCTTTGCGCGCAGGGGCACGGGCCGGCGCCCTGGCCGCCACTTTGGCCGTGGCGCGGGCGGGTTTGGCGGCCGTCGAGGCGCGCGGCGCCTTGGCCTTGGGGGAGCCGTTTTTCGCGGTCCCGGCCTTGGCCGCCGGGGCGGTCACTTTTGCCACCGGCGCCGGCACCTGGGCGGCCTCTTCCTTGATGGCCCACAGCTTGAGCAGCTCCGCCTGGGTCGGCAGCAGGCCTTGCATGGCCCGGGTGCGGCGCGCCGCCACCGAATCGCGCACGATCTTTTCGACCACGTCCAGCGGCAGGCGGTTCAGATCGGAGAATTTCACGAAGCTGCGCACGGTGTTGACGCCCGGCAGCGATTCCTTGTGCTTGACGACGACGTCTTGCTCTGCCACATACAGCGACATGTGCCGTCGGCCCGACTCGAGCGCGAACAGCGGCCCGTCGAGCTCGTAAAAGGCCAAACCGTACCGCATGCTCTCGCGCACCCCTCGCGCCGACCTGCGAATCATGCTGCAAACTCGAGCCATCGCAACCCTGCGATCGGGTGGCAGATCCCGCAAGTAGGTGCCTACCGTCGTGGCTGTCGTATTCATGCCTTGCCCCCGGCTTTCTGCGTCCGAATGCGCTATTTTAGCCGAGCGTGGCCACTCGCTTCGGCATTATTGGGCTAACCGGGCATTTGGACCGGGTAGAAGCCTAAAACAGGGGGGGCGGAGGGGGCGTACATCCTCGGCTTAGAAGCTGCGAAAATTGATATAGTGGGATTGCAGATCCAGGCGTCGGCGGCGACGCGCTGGGCAGGCTCGACGGTTACCCGGCGTCCGGTCGCGCGTTTTCCCGCTGCTTTGGGCAACAGGCACTGGTGTGCGTGCGCTCCGGTGGAACGTGCCGACCGCCCTGCGGTTGGCGCCGGTGGTTGCGTTCGTGGCCAGTTCAAGCGTCAGGACACTACGTGGTTTTTTCGTTTTTCAAGAAGGACCAGAAGGACAGCAAGACCGGTGCCGATCGTTCGGGCACCCGTGGCGCTGCCCGCCCGGCTACGCGTCCGGAGCAAAAATCTCTCGCCCGGCCCCTTACCGGAACCGTCAATCGTTCGCTGAACCGCTCGACAATTTCCGAGCCGAGCGGCGCCGGCGGCGCCTTTGCGGTTACCGAAAACGCCCTGCCTGATCGCGAAATGGCGCGTTCGCTGGCGATGGCCACGGCTGCCAAGATTGACGCGATCGAATCCGAGATGGCGCGCGATTTCCTGCGGCCCCGCAAGTCCGGCGCCGAGACGGGGACCACGACCTCGCAGCCGCGCGAGGTGGTGCCGGTAGAGGCGGCCCCAGCGCCGGCGGCTCCCGAGGAGGCGCCGCCGTCGGTGACCCCCTCGCGCCCGATGGCGCAGAGCGAGGAAGACGGCTTTGATCCCGGCAGCGATATTCTCGTCGGCAGCATCGATGCCATCGAGGTCAACGGTGGCTCGTCCTCGGTGCTCGACGAGACGGCCATCTTGTTTGCCAACCGCCAGGACCATGCCGCGGAGAACGGCTTACGTGCGGCGCTCATCGCCGAGTCGCTTGGCGCGGTAACCGATCGCGGGTGGCTCATGATGCTGGAGCTGCTCCAGCAGCGCGGAGACCGCGCGAGCTACGACCAGTTGGCCAGCCAGTTCTCCCTGCGCTTCGATACGCCGGCCCCGGCGTGGATCAGCTACGCGGACGCTGCCGAGAAGCGCCCGGAGGTGCGGACGGGCACGCCGGTCGTGCAACTGCCCGAATCGATCGACGCGGGAATCGTGAAAGCTCTGGAGGAATTCAAGAACCTCGCAACAACCCATCCGGCGCTCACGCTCGATGTCAGTGCAGCTCGGCTGGTCGACCTGGTCGGCGCGGAACTGCTGCTGCGGGTCTTCAACGCCTTCAAGCGCGCCAGCCACGAGCTCACGGTGCGGGGCGCTGAACAGCTGCTCGTGGCCTTGCGTTCGACGGTCGAACCCGGGCGTCGCGATCCTTCGGATGCCGCCTGGATGCTGCTGCTGGAGGTCCAGCGCCTGCTCGATCGTCAGGCCGATTTCGAAGAGACCGGGATCCAGTACTGCATCACCTACGAGGTTTCCCCGCCGTCCTGGGAACCCCCGTATGCCAACATCCGGGTCAGTGGTGCGGTCGATGCCCCGGCGGGGCGCACCGCCGATCCGCTGGAGTGGAAGGGCGAAATCCTGGGCGACGGCGAGCAGTATCTGGGACGCTTGGTGCTTGCCTCGCGCGAGACCAAGCGCCTGAGCGTCGAGTGCCGCCAGTTGCGGCGCATGGCCTTTACCGCCGCCACGGCCTTGCTGGGTCAGCTGATCAAGTTACAACAGTCGGGCATCTCGGTCGAGTTTCGCAACGTCAACTGCCTCGTCGCCGCCTTGTGGCAACTGCTGGGTGTTTCGACGCTTGCCGACGTTCGCGTCCGGCGCGCCTGAGCGTTTTTGCGCGCGACCTCGGGCGGCGCGGCAGCATGGAACAGTTCCACGGCACAACGATCGTCTCGGTGCGGCGCGGCAGCTCGGTCGCGATGGGCGGCGACGGCCAGGTGACCCTGGGTTCGATCGTCATCAAGAAGAGCGCGCGCAAGGTGCGGCGCATCTACCACGACCGAATTCTTGCGGGATTCGCCGGCGCGACCGCCGATGCCTTCACCCTGTTCGAGCGTTTCGAAGCCAAGCTCGACAAGCATCAGGGAAACCTGATGCGCTCGGCCGTGGAGCTCGCCAAGGACTGGCGTACCGATCGCGTGCTGCGCCGGCTCGAGGCGATGCTGGCGGTGGCCGACCCGGAATGCTCCCTCATCCTTACCGGTACCGGAGACGTACTGGAGCCCGAGGGCGGTTTGATCGCCATCGGCTCGGGCGGACCCTACGCGCACGCGGCGGCGCGGGCATTGCTGGAGGAGACGCAGTTGCCCCCCGAGCCGATCGTGCGCAAGGCGCTCGCCATTGCCGGGGACCTGTGCATCTACACCAACCAGGTGGTTGTCGTCGAAGCCATCGAGTAGCAACCGCTCGCTGAGAGTCGGCCATGATGACACCCAAGGAAATCGTCCACGAACTTAGCAAGTTCATCGTGGGGCAGGACCGTGCCAAGCGTGCGGTAGCCATCGCCCTGCGCAACCGCTGGCGTCGCCAGCGGGTGGCCGAGCCGCTGCGCAGCGAGATCGCTCCGAAGAACATCCTGATGATCGGCCCCACCGGCGTGGGCAAGACCGAGATTGCGCGGCGCCTGGCGCGTCTGGCCGAGGCCCCGTTCATCAAGGTCGAGGCTACCAAATTCACCGAGGTGGGCTACGTCGGACGCGACGTCGACGCGATCATTCGCGACCTCACCGACATCGCCGTCAAGCAGACGCGCGAATCCGAGATGCGCACCGTGCGCGCGGCCGCGCAGGACGCAGCCGAGGAGCGCTTGCTCGACGTCCTGCTTGCGCCGGCCGACCCTGACGGCGCGCGCGAGACCTCCGATTCGCTGTCGGCGACGCGCCAGCGCTTGCGCAAGCGTCTGCGGGAGGGCCAGCTCGATGACAAGGAAATCGAGATCGACGTAGCGGTCGCCCCGGCGCAGATGGAGGTGCTGGCGCCGCCGGGCATGCAGGAGATCTCGCAGCAGATCCAGGGACTTTTTCAGAATCTGGGCCCGGTGCGCCGGCGCGCAAGAAAGACCAAAGTCCGCGATGCGATGCGCACCCTGACCGACGAGGAGGCCGCCAAACTGCTCAATGAGGAGGAAGTGCGTCTAAAGGCGATCGAGACGGTGCAGTCCCACGGCATCGTTTTCATCGATGAGATCGACAAGATCGCCAATCGGTCGGAGACCCAAGGCACGGACGTCTCGCGCCAGGGCGTGCAGCGCGATCTGCTGCCGCTGGTCGAGGGCACCGCGGTGAACACGAAATTCGGCATGGTCCATACCGACCATATCTTGTTCATCGCCAGCGGTGCGTTTCACTTTGCCAAGCCCTCGGACCTCATGCCCGAGCTGCAGGGGCGCTTCCCGATTCGCGTCGAGCTCGATTCCCTAGGCCCGGCGGATTTCGAGCGCATCCTGACGCAGACCGATGCCTGCCTGACGCGCCAGTACCAGGCGCTGCTGGCGACCGATGACGTCGCCCTCGAATTCACCCCGGAGGGCGTGACGCGCCTTGCGCAGATTGCCTGCACGGTCAACGAGCGCACCGAAAACATCGGCGCGCGGCGCCTGCACACGGTCATGGAAAAGCTGCTCGAGGAAGTTGCTTTCGATGCTGGCACCCGCAGCGCGGTGCACGTCGTGGTCGACGCCGCGTACGTCGATGCGCGACTGGGCGAGCTCTCGACCGACGATGATCTTGCCCGCTACATTCTGTAGCCCCGGTCGGTGTGCGGCGGCGGTGCCGGTCTCTGCCCGGCGCGCGCGCCGGCCCGGACGCGACTAGCGTGCCCAAGGGTCTGAAAACTCGGCAAAAGATGGTGTTCCGTGCCGATGGCCTGCGACCGCGCAATCCCGTGGCGCTGGTGGCCCGCAAGCGCGCCGCGGGCGTCCACGAAAAGTCGCCCGGAGCGCTGCGCCAGCAGGCCAAGCGCCGGCTGCGCCGGCTCATCGGCTCGAGCTGAGGCCCAGGCGGGGGTGATAGAGTGCCGCTTTCTGTGCGCCCGACGGGTCACAGCCGGAGGGTGTAACTTCTGATGGACCGCGCCAAGATCCCGCCCGAGCTCAAAGCCGAAATACTTTCGGAGGCACTGCCCTACATCCAGCGTTTTCATGGCCGCACCATTGTCGTCAAGTATGGCGGCAACGCGATGATCGACCGACGCTTGAAGGAGAGCTTTGCGCGCGACGTGGTGTTGCTCAAGCTCGTGGGCATGAAGCCCGTGGTCGTACACGGCGGTGGACCGCAGATTGACGATGCCTTGGGGCGGGTGGGCAAGAAGTCCGAATTCGTGCACGGCCTGCGTGTCACCGATGCCGAGACGATGGAAATCGTCGAGTGGGTCCTGGCTGGCCAGGTGCAGCAGGAACTGGTCATGCTGATCAACCAGTTCGGCGGTCAAGCGGTCGGCCTGACCGGCAAGGACGGCGACTTGTTGCGCGCGCGTCGTATGCAGGTTGCCGATCCGCAGGAGCCGGGGACGCTGCACGACATCGGCCAGGTCGGGGAGATCGAGTCGGTCAATCCCGCGGTGGTAAAGACGCTGCAAAACGATGCATTCGTGCCCGTGATCTCCCCCATCGGCGTCGGGGCCGACGGGCTGTCGTACAACATCAACGCCGACATCGTCGCCGGTAGGATTGCCGAGACGCTGGCGGCGGAGAAGCTGATTCTTCTGACGAACACGCCCGGCGTGCTCGACAAGAGCGGCCGGCTGATCACCGGGCTGACCGCGCAGCGCATCGACGAACTGTTCGCCGACGGCACGATTTCGGGCGGGATGCTGCCCAAGATCTCCTCGGCAATCGACGCCGCGCGCAAGGGCGTGAACTCGGTGCATATCATCGACGGGCGCGTCGACCACTGCCTGCTGCTGGAGATCCTGACCGACCAGGGCGTGGGTACCATGATTCGGCGCAATTGATCCGCGCCAAGTCGAACCGTCGGTGCGAGACCGGGGGGCGGGTGCAGCCCCTGGTCTGGTTTTTCGACCTCGACAACACCTTGCACGATGCCTCGCACGCGATGTTTTCCGCGATCGACACGCGCATGACCGAATACGTGCAGCGTCACTTGCAGCTCGATCGCGAGGCCGCCGACCGCCTGCGCCGCACGTACTGGGAGCGCTACGGCGCAACCTTGCTGGGCCTGATGCGCCACCACGGGGTCGACCCCGCTCGCTTCCTGCGCGAGACGCACGATTTCGATGTCACCGCGCTGCTGCGCGCCGAGCGGGGGCTGGAACACCTGGGCCGGCGCCTGGCGGGCCGCAAGGTGCTCTTGAGCAACGCCCCAATGGACTATGCCGGGCGGGTGCTGCGCGGGATCGGCCTGCACCGGCATATCGGCAATCGCTACGCGGTCGAGCGCATGCGGGTGCATGGGCACTATCGGCCAAAGCCGGCGCTGTCCATGCTGCGCGCCATGCTGATTCGCGAAAAACTGGCCGGCCGCTCGCCCGGCGCGCGCGCGGTGCTGGTCGATGACAATGCCGCGAATCTGAAGGCCGCCCGCGCCGCCGGCTACGCGACCGTCCTGGTTACCCGGCGCGCTGGCGGATCGCCGCGGCGGCTCGTGGGTGGCGCCTACCTGATGGGCCGCATCCGTTCGGTCAAGCAGTTGCCGGCGCTGGCGCCGCGCCTGCGCACCGGCCGGCGCTGATCGTTGTCGGGTAATCTGCCGCCGGTACGCTCTACGGGAGAAGCAAACATGGAGTACGACCTATCCGCCAAGCGTCCCGGCGCGGTGCGCCGGGTACTGGGTGCCCTCTGGCGCGCCGTGGATGCGACTCGCCGGTTTATCTTCAACGTGATCTTCCTGCTGCTGCTGGTGCTGATTGCGGTCGCCTGGTTTGCCGAAGGCGGCAAGACCCGGTTGCTCGCTGACACGGCGCTGGTCGTCGACCTCAAGGGCGATATCGTTGAGCAGTTCACCGGTAGCGCGCGGGAGGCCGAGTTCGCCGAGGCGCTCGGCGGCGAGGCGCGCGAAACCCAGCTGCGCGACCTGGTGGGAGCCATCGACGCCGCGGCCAAGGACCCGAAGATCGCGCGCATCGTCTTTGTGCTGGACGATATGGGAAATGCCGGCTTGGCCAAGCTGCGCGAGATCACCGCGGCCATCGAGCGCTTCAAGGCCAGCGGCAAGCAGGTCGTTGCCTGGGGCTCGATCATGGAACAGCGCCAGTACTTTCTGGCCGCGCACGCCTCCGAGGTGTATCTGCATCCGCTTGGGGCAGTCGTATTGACGGGTTTCGGCGGTTACCGCAACTATTACCACGACGCGCTCGAACACCTGGGCGTGACCATCAACGTCTTTCGCGTCGGCAAGTACAAGAGCTTCGTCGAACCCTTCATCAGCAACGGCCCATCGAAGGAGGCGACCGAGGCCGACGCCTTCTGGCTCAACGACGCGTGGGCCAGCTACACCGGCGAAATCGAGGAAGTGCGCCATCTGCCCGCAGGGGCCATCGCGGCGCTCATTGCCGAGGGGCCGGCCCGGCTCGCCGCGACCGGCGGCGACATGGCGCGGTTCGCGCTCGACGAGAAGCTCGTCGACGGACTAAAAACCCGCGACCAGTTGCGGGCGCTGCTCATCGGGCGCGGCAAACCCGATACCGAACACAAGACCTTCCGGCAGATCTCCTTGCGCGATTACCGCTCGCAAATCGCGGACAATGGCGATCGCGACCGGCAGGTTGGGATCGTCGTGGCCGAGGGCACGATTAGCGACGGCGAGGAACCGCAGGGAGCGATCGGCGGGCGCTCCACTTCGGAGCTCATTCGCAAGGCCCGCGAAGACTCCGCGATCAAGGCGCTCGTGCTGCGGGTCGATTCGGGCGGGGGCAGCTGGTTTGGCTCGGAGCTCATCCGCCGCGAACTCGAGCTCACGCGGCAGGCGGGCAAGCCGGTCGTGGTTTCGATGGGCGACGTGGCCGGTTCGGGNNGGCCGCCGATAAGGTGTTCGCCGATCCGGCGACGATCACCGGCTCGATCGGGGTATTTAGCATTTTCCCGACGGCCGATCGGACCATGGACAAGCTGGCGATCCATACCGGCGGGGTTGCCACCGCTTGGCCGGCGGGGGCCGCGGATGTGCGCCGCCCGATCGACAGCCGGCTGGCAGCCGTCCTGCAAAGTACGGTCGGGTATGTCTACCGACAGTTTCTCGCGGACGTCTCCCAGGCCCGTGGGCTGTCCGCCGAGCAGGTCAACGAGATTGCGCAGGGGCGCGTCTGGACGGGGCGCCAGGCGCGCGAGCGCGGCCTGGTCGACGAGTTGGGGGGATTGCAGGCAGCGGTGAATCTGGCCGGATCCCTGGCAAAACTCGAGACCGGCTATCGCACGACCTACATCGAGGCCGAGCCCAAGGGTCTGAGCCGGCTGCTGGGGTCCTTGTCCAGTACCGCGATGCGCCTCTCCACCGCCGACCTGGGACTTGGTCTGCCGCTCGGCAGTGGCTTGCGGACGGCCGCCGAGCAGCTGCGCCAGGACTCGACGTGGCTGACGGCCCTCACGGGGACCCGGGGAACCTACGCCCATTGCCTTTGCAAGGCACCTTGACTTGGCTCTTGCCCAGGCGCCCGCGCGCGCTCCGGGCGAGCGCCCTGGCGCCGGGCCCCGGGCACTGCGCAGGAGCTCGGGTGCGACTGCGCGGGGGTTCCGGGATCGCGGGTAGCGGGGAGGAAGTGTGCGGAATCCAAGCCTTGCGGCGTAAGTAACCCCCCACGTTCTTCCCGTTTCCGGTAGATTCGTGGCCTGACTTTCACGCAATTCATTATGGAAACCGGCGTCCCCAAGGACTCGAACCCCGACGGCCCCAAGCATCGCCGCCGGCCCGGCGCGCGCAAGCTGCAGATCCTGCAGACCCTGGCGGCCATGCTCGAGGATCCCCGGGCCGAGAAAGTGACGACCGCGGCGCTGGCCGCCCGTCTCGAGGTTTCCGAGGCGGCCCTGTACCGCCACTTCGCCAGCAAGGCGCAGATGTACGAGGGGCTGATCGAGTTCATCGAAACCACGGTCTTTCGCCTCATCAACGACATCGCGAGCCAGGAGACTTCCGGGCGCGAGCAGGTGCGCAAGATGATCCGCATGCTGCTGGATTTTTCCCAGACCAACCGCGGCATGACGCGGGTCTTGATCGGCGATGCGCTGGTCAACGAGAACGAGCGTTTGCAGGAGCGCATGAACCAGCTGTTCGATCGGGTCGAGGCATCCCTGAAGCAGGCGCTGCGGGTGGCCGTTTCCCAGGCCGAACTCCCGGCCGACTGCGACACGGCGGCGCGCGCGTCGCTGGGGGTGGCATACGTCGTGGGGCGCTGGCATCGCTTTTCCAAGAGCGGGTTTCGCAGGTTGCCCGGCGAAGCGCTCGAAGAGCACCTCGCGATGCTGGTTGCCTAGCCCGGCGGCTCAGTTCGTGCCGGGCTGGCGCTGCGAGCGGAAGAATTCCCAAAGCACCCGGGTCGCGTCCATCGCCTGGCTGGGCGGATCGAGCCCCAGCGCTCGCCCGATCAGGCCCGCCGAACGTGCGCCCGGCCACTGGTGCCCGGCCCCCGCAATGGTGATCAGGCCAACGACGCGCCCCAGTGCGCAGGACGACATGCGGGTCGTGACATCGCCGCGCGTCTCGACCAGTGAGGGCGCGCAGCCGGCGCTGGCGCGAAACCGCTCCACTTCGTCGGACACCGGCAGCCAGCGCACGCCCGACACGCCCCGGCTGCCGGGCCCGCCCAGCAAGGGAATGTTCTGGTCGTCCATGCCGTGGATCTCCAGCAGCGAGACGGCGGCGGGACGATCGCAAGGGGCGGAAATTCCGCCGGCCACGGAACCGACCGCGGCCACTGCCGGCTGCGCCGAGCGGCAGGCATAGAAGAGCGCAAGAGCAGCGCCGTTGGAGATCCCGGTGAGGTAGATGCGCGAGGGGTCGACGCCCTGGTCGCCAATCAGCGACCGGAGCAGCGCGGAGAGAAATGCCACGTCGTCGATGTTCTCGCGTTGTGGCCGACCGCAGCAGGCGCCGCCGGCATTCCACGCGCGCTGCACCCCGTCCGGGTAGGCAACGAGAAACCCCTCCCGGTCCGCCAGTGCGTCCCATCCGTAGTCCTCTTGCGCGCGAGCGGCGCTACCAAATCCACCGTGCAGCACGACCACCAGTGCCGGAGCGCGTGGACGGGTCGCGCCGGCGGGCCGATGCAGCAGGAAGCTTCGCTCGCGCCCGTCGACCGTGAGCCTCTGGGGGGTGCCCGCACGCGCCGGCGCGCTCGAGCACAGGAAGATTGCCGCCACCAGCAGCGCGGCAAGTCGCGCACGGGCAAGCGTGCGTTCGATCATGCACCCGGAACCGGGCCGCAAACAGCGCAGTGCGGATCGCGCCCAAAGCGCAGCCGGCGAAATTCCATCTCCAGGCCATCGAGCGTGAGCAGCTGGCCGCCGCTCGCCGCGCCGAAGCCGCAGATGAGCTTGAGCGCCTCACCCGCCTGCAGCGCGCCGACGGCTCCGACCAGCGGCGCAAATACGCCGGTCGTGGCGCAGGGTTCGTCCTCGCCGCTGGCCTCCGGGAACAGGCAGGCGTAGCAAGGCGTGTCGACGTCGCGGAAATCGAACACCGCCAGCTGGCCGGCAAAGACGTTGGCCGACCCCGATACCAGCGGCACGCGCGCTGCCAGGCACGCGCGGTTCAGTGCATAGCGCGTGGCGCGGTTGTCGGAGCAGTCCAGGACCACGTCGATCTCGGCAAGCAGGGAGGCAAGCGCCGGTTCCGCGATGCGCGAGGCGCGCGCGTCGATCTGCACCTGGGGATTGAGCGCCTGCAGGGCAAGGGCGGCCGAGGCGGCCTTGGGTTGCCCGATGCGCTCCGTGGTGTGCAACAACTGGCGCTGCAGGTTGGTCAGATCGACCCGGTCATCGTCAAAGAGGACGAGTCGACCGATGCCGGCCGCCACCAGGTACATCGCGGCGGGGGAGCCCAGACCGCCGGCGCCGACCTGCAGCACGTGCGCCTGGCGGATGCGTTCTTGCCCCTCGATGCCGATTTCGTTGAGCAGCAGGTGGCGCGAATAGCGCAGCAGCGATTGATCATCCATGGGTGTGTGGCATGCCGGCCGCGAAGTTAGAGTTTACCCAGGTGGTGTGCGATGCGGGCGAGCTCGCGCGGCTTGAGGTGGCCGATAGCCGGCGGCACGCGGTGCTTGAACTTCTTGAAGTAATAGCGGACGGTGGCCACCGACAGCCCCATCTGGTGCGCGATCTGTTCGTCGGCAACCCCCTGGAGACCGGCACGCAGTACCTGGAGCTCGCGCGCCGTGAAGCGCATCGCCAGCAGTGCGGCCGTGTAGGGTCGGTAGCGCAGTTCCAGGGTTACTGCCAGGCGCTGCGCCGCGTAGAACAAGGCGAAAACACCATCTTCCGAGGGACGTTGGGCGAAGAATGCAAACAGGGCACCGCGCGACAGCCAGCCGCGCGCCGGCACCACGACCAGATGGACGGCGCCGCTGGCACCGACGTGCTCGAGCCAGGACCGGATCACATCGGCGTTGCGCGTCTGCTGCTGGATCCAAGTGCAGTGCTCTTCAATGGTGCCGGCGAGTGCGCGCCACTCCTGGCCGGCGCACGCCAGCAGCGGATCGCGCTCGGCGATCAGTGTGGCGTACAGGCGCTGCAGCTCCGGTGCCATGGTGCCGTGCAGGCGTGGCGCCATGGCATCGAGGCCCGCGCAATCGTGGTCGATTAGCACGCAAAGGCAATGCTCCATCGGTGCGATCCGTCGCAAACGGGCTCCGAGTTCGGCGTCCAGGCGCGCCGCGGCGACGGCGCGCAGCGGCAGTATCCATTCGTCGATCTGCTGGCGCCGGTTGCAGCCCGGATCTTGGTCTTTGCCGGGCGATGGCCCCTCGCTGGGCGGGAGGAGCGGCGCAGGCGCCGCCCGCGATGGCCCCTCGGGGGGCGTGTGGATTGCCTGCGACAGCGTCATGAGCGTGTTCTCCGGGTGCGGGGTTTGCCTCGTCCCGCGTGAGCGCCGCGTCCCCATCAGGACGCGCCGCGCGGGCATTGGGCACCCAGTTTCGCAGCCATCCGAGCGCGTTAGCACTGCCCGATCGCGTGATCCGCGGATCCGCTGGTCGCAACGACTGTTTCGGTGGCGCGCACTGCGGCTTTTGACGGGTTTGCCGTGCCCGCGATTACCGTCTTCGGGCGCTTGCCGCGAGCCGGTGTTTGATCACCGCGCGCGGCCGCTGCGGGGGCCTGCCGCCAGAGGCGGTTCAGTGGGTCTGTTGCAGGCGCTTCATCATCGCCTCGCGCTCGGGGAAGCGGGTGCAGTCGACCGCGCCCAGTTCCATGTCCACGAGCTTTTGGGCGTGCGCATCGGCCCGCATTACCCCGCGCGGTGGCCCCTTGAGTCGCAGTTCCTTGCCATCGGCGCGCCAACGTGCCCCGCGCACCACATAGCCGACTTCGTCCGAGGGTCCGGTACATTGCACGCTCAGCGAGTCCCCGGCCGTTTCCTCCGGGTAGATGCGTTCGTCGAGCACCTCGAAGCGCAAGCGCGCCTGGCGGGCGTTGACGACCTCGATGACCTGGCGCCGCACCAGCCACACGCGCGCCTGTGCGTCGCACACCGCGACCCAGATCTCCAAATCGGTGCTGGGCACGGAGGTGCGCCAGGAGGGATCGACCTGGCAGGCCGGCGGTAGTTGCAGGCCGCTGGCCGGTTCGCTGTAGATCGGTCGTCCGAGGAAGGGCCCCGGTGCTTGCGCCGGGGATGGCGCCGCCAGCAGCCCGAAGCCGATCACGGCCAAGAAGCGGCTGGACCATGCGCAAAGGGTGCGCCGCCCTGGGCGCAAGACGGATCGGTGCATACGGTATAGGCCTATCGAAAGGAGCGTTGCCGCTTGCGCACACCGGTACCGGCGCCCAAGGCCCCGCAGACCATGCATCTTACCCAAGCGCGCATTCGCTGCGTGTTTTGCCCGGCTTGCCGCAGGCAAGGCCGCCACCGGCGCACCGCGCGGGCGATGGGCCCTCAGCGGAAAAAAACGAAATCGGCCGAGAACGGCACGCGCAGCACCTGGTTGAGTTGCGCGGCCTCGCAGCGGGCCGGTGGCATGCCTCCCACGGTATTGATCCGCTCGACATAGGTGATTACGGACAATGCTCCCGGGCCATACGCGCGCGTCTTGAGCAGCAACCAGGGCAGCGAGTCATCGTTGGGCGACGGCACGTGATCGACGATTTCGCCGAACACACGGCTGCCGTCGACATGCTCGAAGGACAGATTGGCTCCATGGTGCACGACCAGCTCTCCTTGCACGTCGCGCAGCTCGGCCTCCGGCAGGCGATAGATCCAGCGCGGCCCTGCCGCTTGCGACTCGCAGCGGAATATCTGCGATCCCTGGCCCCGCAAGCGCAGGACTTCGACGCCCGCTTCGGGCGCCTTGAGCGGGCGGTGGAACATCGAGTACAGCGCGCCGGGAGGGGCGCTGCCGCGCGGTTCGCTTGCGGGGACGGCGGACCTTGGTTCGGCAGGCGGCACCTGCGCACAGCCCAGCACCAGCGCCGCCAGCAGCGCGCACAGCGCTGCTGGCGATCGACGCGCAAGCTTGCCGATGACCGATCCGCTGCTCATTGGCGGTCGCGCTGGCATGGCGCCCTACGCGGTGCCGCCCGTCGTCGCCAAGCCGACGGCTTGGGGGTGGCGCGCAAAATAGCGCCGTGCAATCACCAGGGCGATCACCTCGAGCACGGCACAGGCAAAGAACGGCGCCCCCACGAGCACGTCCTCCCTGGGCAGATGGGTCACCTGCCCGAGCAAGAAGGTGCCAAGCAGGGGCGAGACGATGCCGGTAATGCTGACCAACGACATCAAGGTCGCCATCGTCCGGCCTTGCTCGCGCGGATCGGCCGCCTTGGAGACGATGCCCTGCAGGGCTGTTGGCGAGGCGAACGCGAGGAAATTGGCCACGATGAGCACGTACAGCATCCAGCCCTGCGTAACCAAGCCATAGCATGCGTAGACGAGCGCGCCCGAGAGCAGCCCGGCGGCAACGAGCTTGCGCTCGCCCATGGCCTTGAGGAGCATCCGCAGCAATCCGCCCTGGACGACAACCGCCACCAGGCCGACAACGAACAGGGAGATGCCGTTCTCGCGCGGGCCCCAGTCAAAACGAAGGCCCGTGTACAGCACCCAGGTGGAGCGCAGGGTGAACTCGGCTAGGTTCGTTGCCGCCACGGCAAACACGAGCGACCCCACCCCCTGCAGGCGAGTGAGGCCGGCCAGCGAGGACAGCGGATTCAGGCGGGCGGCCGCGATCGGATTGCGCCGGTCGGCGCTGAGCGATTCGGGCAGCACCAGCAGACCGTACAGCCAGTTGACGGCACACATGCCGGCGGCAGCGAAGAACGGCAACCGCAGATCGATATGCCCCAGCAGGCCGCCGAACATCGGCCCCAGGACAAAGCCCAGGCCGAACATGGCTCCGAGCTTTCCCAGTGCCGGCGTGCGCTTGTCGACGGCAGTGATATCGGCCACGTAGGCCTGGGCCACGGCGATGTTTGCCGACAAGGCACCACCCAGCAGGCGGATCGCGACCAGCACCCAGAGCGAGTGGGTCAGGCCCGTCACTAGGTACGTGACTCCCAGTCCGCCAATTCCCAGCAGCAGCACCGGGCGGCGGCCAAATCGATCGGACAGCGCGCCGAGCAGCGGCGCGCACAGGAACTGCGCCAGGCCGAACGTGACCATCAGGACGCCGTACCAATATGCCTGGGTGTCGCGGCCTTGCGTGAACTCTCCGACCAGGATCGGCATGACCGGAATGATGAGACCGATGCCGATCACGTCGAGCACCGCGGTCAACATGATGAATGGCATGGCAGCCTGGCGTTTCATGGCAAGTCTTCTTGCTGGTTGCTGGGATGGAACGATCGCTCGGATGGCAAAGCGCAAAGCCAGTTTGCGTCGGCGATGCTGCTAGCGCCGCGCGCGCAGCCCGATCAAAACGGGCCTGACGCCAGCCACCTTTCGACCTGTGGCAGCCGATCGCTGCCCCAGAACGGTTCGCCATCGACGAAGATATACGGCGCTCCGAATACGCCGCGCGCGATCGACTCATCCACCAGGGACTTGAGGCGGTCCTTAATCTGCGCGCGCCCGGTCGCTTCGATCACCGCCCCGGCATTGGCCCCGGATTCTGCCAGCACCTGGCGAAGGACCTCGACCTCAGCGATGTTCCGGCCCTGGGCAAAGTATGCCCGAAAGGCGGCATGGATAAATCCGGCTGCCAGATCGGGCCGCTCCTGCTGCAGGACCAGGCAGGCGCGCGCTGCTTGGACGGTCGATATGGGGAAGGGATCGGGCATGCGGAAAGCAACGTTGGCAAACCGGGCGCTGCGCGCGAAGTCGCGTCGGCTGTAATCGCCCTTGATCGGGATTTCGGTAAGCGGTCGCTGACCGGAGATGCGAAAGACCGCGCCCAGCAGCGTCGGCTTGTAGTCCACTTGGCGGCCAAAGCGCGCCGCCAGCGGATCCATCTGCTCTGCGCCGATGTAGGAGTAAGGGGAACTGAAGTCGAAGTAGAACTCGATGGGCGATGGCATGCTTGCCTCTCCTGGTCCAGAACGCTATTTTGGGGGACTTGGCAGCGACGCGCGAGGGGCCGGCGCCGGCGCTGGTGGCCGCGGCTCGATTTCCCCGAAAAGGATACGGGTTTCGAATTCCATCGATACCACGCCCTCGCGCGCGGTGGCCGCGAACAGCGCGCGCAGGCCCTCCATCATGGGGACGTGCCGGGAATCGTCCGGTGCCGGCACATACGAGGCCGAGTTCAGGCGCGCGGCGAGCGTGTCGAAGTCCAGCGGCGTGCTGTGGGCGGTGGTGATGGTGCCCCAGCGCTCCTTGCCGAAGAACTGCGCGACCCGGTCCGGGCGCGTGTGCCGGTGCTGGATCTCGAGATAGTCGGTGCTAAAGCGCAGCAGCAGCTCCTCGTAACCGCGGGCGAACGCGGATCCCTCCGAGCGCCGGTCGTTCCAGATCAGGGCTGCCAACGGTGGTCGGCGCAAGATGCGCAGCGCCTCGTCGCGCGTGGCCTCGACGTCAAACCAATGAAACGCCTGGGCCGCGATCACCAGGTCGGCGCAGGCGGCCTCGAGGCCGGTCGATTCCGCGCGCCCGTCGACGACGCAAAATCCCGGATAGGTCGACAACAGGCGCGACGCATGTGAGCGCATCGCCTCGTTGGGTTCGACGCCGATCACGCGAAAACCCGCGCGCAGCAATGCCTCGCTGGACAGCCCCGTGCCGCAACCCAGATCGACAACGATGGCGCCTGCCGCCAGCTTCAGGGCATGCGCAAGCGCCGCGACGGCCGGATCGGGGTAGCCCGGGCGCGCCCGGGCATAGGCCCCGGCCCGCGCGCCGAAGCGCAGCGTGGAATCGGTAATCGAAGCCGGCACCGGCGCACCTCGAGGCGTTTGCGGCGCGCGCGCACTAATCCGCGCCCTTGCGCGTCGGACGGATGATCAGTACGCCGGTGAGAATGCCCGCCACCAGTGCGGCCGCCAGCATCGGACCCCCGCCGACGATGCCGGCCGCGAGCAGCGTGTGGCCGAAACATTGCCCGAATTGGCGCTGCGGGCACCACACCAAGGTCGCGAGCAGCGAGAACGAGAACCAGGTCATCAGGGCAATCAGTATGCCCCGGGAGACCGATTCGCCCAGGCGCTTGATCCGGCGGCGCGCGTCCTGGTAAAGCACCAGCGCGTAGAGCATGGCAAACAGCCCCGGGACCGCGATGAAGATCCATCGATTGACACCTGCCTCGTCGGCGAGCGCACGCAGGAGAAACTCGACGCCGGCAGCAGCGAGCAGGCCGCAGGCGCCAAAAACGATGCTGGCAATGATGGCGGGAGAAATCATCGGGCTCCGTTAGCGACGCTGCATGAGTTGCGAAATGGCGCACCTTACCATTCCAACTGCTCGCCGTTGTAGTTCAGGAATCGTCCGTTATGCGAGCGGTTGGCCGCCGCAATCACGCGCCGCATCGATGCGACGCTCTCGTCGACTCCCAGGTCGGCGCCTTGCCCGCCCAGATCGGTGCGAACCCAGCCCGGATGCAGGGCCATGCAGACGATGCCACGGCTGCCCAGCTCGACGCTGGCGGACTTGAGCACGCTGTTGAGCGCGGCCTTGCTTGCGCGGTATAGCCACCAGGAGGCGTTCGTCGTGCTGCCGATGGACCCCATCTTGCTCGAAATTACGGCAAGCTTGCCGTGCGTCGCAGCCAGGGGCTCCGCCAGCAGCGGGATCAGCTGCATCGAAGCCAGTACATTGGTATGCATGACCGCATCAAAGTCCGCGCGCTCGGGGGCGCTGATATGGGACGAATTGGGTCCCGCAATGCCGGCCACGACGATCGCCAGGTCGATGGGCTCGCCGCGGAGCTGCTCGCCCAGGGTCGCGGTGCTGGTGGCCTGCAGCAGATCGAGCTCGATCGTGCGCGCGCAAAACGCGCCCAGCTGCGCCCCATCGCTCGGCTGTCGATAGGTGGCGATCACGCGAACGCCGTCGGCCGCGTACTGCCGGGCCAGTTCTCGACCGATTCCGCGCGAGGCACCCAGGATCAGACAGGTGGACATGGACGGCGCCTCAGAGCAGCTCGAGCGCCAGCGCCGTGGCTTCGCCCCCGCCGATGCACAGGGCGGCGATCCCGCGACGCAATCCCCGCCGGCGCAGCGCACCGATCAGGGTGACGACGATGCGGGCGCCACTGGCACCAATGGGGTGACCCAAGGCGCAGGCGCCGCCATGGATATTGACCCGGTCGTGTGCAAGTCGGTACTCGTGCATTGCCGCCATGGTCACGGCGGCGAAGGCCTCGTTGATTTCCCACAGGTCCACGTCCTCGGCGCGCCAGCCACATTTGGCGAGCACCTTGGCAATCGCGCCGATTGGCGCAGTCGTGAACCAGTTCGGTTCCTGCGCGTGGACCGCATGTGCGAGGATCCGCGCCAGCGGTTTGGCGCCAGAGCGGGTAGCGAAGGACTGGCGCCCGAGCACCAGCGCCGCGGCACCGTCGGAGATCGACGAGGAGTTCGCGGCCGTAATGGTTCCGTCCTTCTTGAATGCGGGCTTGAGCTGGGCAACCTTGTCCGGCCGGGCCTTGAAGGGTTGTTCGTCCTTGGCGACCAGGACCTCGCCCGATTTCTCGCCCACCGCAACCGGCGCGATCTCCCACTCGAAGCTGCCGTCCTCGTTGGCGCGCACCGCACGCTCGACCGAAGCGATCGCGAAGCGGTCCTGGTCGGCGCGCGAGAAGCCGTACTTGGCGACGCAATCCTCGGCGAACACACCCATGGCCTTGCCGCGCTCGTAGGCGTCCTCCAGTCCATCGAGCGCCATGTGGTCGAACAGCGTTGCATGGCCGTAGCGGTAGCCCTGGCGGGCCTTGGGTACCAGGTAAGGGGCATTGGTCATGCTTTCCATGCCGCCGGCTACCACGAGATTGGCAGAGCCGGCGAGCAACATATCGTGCGCGAACATCATTGCGCGCATGCCGCTGCCGCACATCTTGGATAGGGTCACCGCGCCGACCGACGCCGGCAGGCCCGCCCCCAGAGCCGCCTGTCGTGCCGGCGCCTGCCCCTGCCCGGCGGGCAGGCAGTTGCCCAGCAGCACTTCGTCGATCCGATCGCCCGCCATGGCCGAGCGTTGGACGGCGGCGCGCACAGCAACGGCGCCGAGTTGCGGCGCCTGCAGTGCGCGAAACGCCCCCAGCATGCTGCCAATCGGCGTGCGGGTGGCAGCCAGGACCACTACCGGATCTTCCATTGCCTCAGCCATCGCTATGTCCTCCCGGCAAACCTAAACGGGTGCGGCCGGATGCCGGCGACAAATAGATCCGCGCTGGCGCGGCCGATCCGCGCCCCAGGGTCCGTCATTGTGTCACCCGGAGTTCGCCAACGCGCCGGGCGTCATTGCCGTCGCCCGCCCAGCTCTGCGCGCGCACTCCAAATCGCCGGTCCTGCGGGTAAGGGAAGACATCTTCCATCACGCCTTCGCGTATGCGCTGCTGGCGCAACTGCCAGAAGTCGGGCGTCAGCAAGTCGGCGTGGTGGCGCAGGAAGGCGGCGCATATGCGAGCATCGCCGAGCAAGAAGGGGCGGAACTGTTCCGGAAAGACATCGTGCGGCTCGACGTGGTACCAGGGTTCGCCCGACATCTCGGCCTCTTCGTTGGGCGCCGCTGGGATGTACCGGAAGCGGCAATCAACCATGTACTCGATCTCGTCGTAGTCGTAGAACACCACCCGGTTCAAGCGGGTAACGCCGAAGTTCTTGTAAAGCATGTCCCCCGGAAAGATGTTGGCCGCCGCCAGATCCTTGATGGCGTTGCCGTATTCGCATATGGCCCGGTCGACCTCGGCATCGGTGGCGTGCTGCAGGTAGATGTTGAGCGGTGTCATGCGCCGCTCGATGTAGACGTGCCGCAGCAGCACGGTGTTCTCGTCGACCTCGACCACGCTCGGGCAGTACTGCAGCAGCTCGCGGATGAGTTCGGCGGAAAATCGCTTCCGTGGCAAGGTCACCTCCGAGTATTCCCAGGTGTCCGCCATGCGGCCCACCCGGTCGTGCAGCTTCACCAAGCGGTATTTCTCCATCACCTGCTTGCGATCGGTTTCCTTGGGGCGCGCGATGACGTCCCTGATGATCTTGAAGACGTACGGATAGGAGGGCAGCGTGAAGACCGTCATGACCAGGCCCTTGATACCGGGCGCGATGACGAAGCGGTCCGTCGAGTGGCGCAGGTGGTGAAGAAAGTCCCGGTAAAACAGGGTCTTGCCCTGCTTTTGCAGACCGATCATGGTGTACAGCTCGGAGACCGGTTTGTGCGGCAAGATGGACTTGACGAAATCGACGTAGGCCGATGGCGCCTCCATGTCGACAAGAAAATACGCCCGCGTGAAGGAGAACAGCGTCGCGATCAGGTCTGCCGAGAACAGGACCGTGTCGACGTAGATGTGGCCGCATTCATCGCGCAGGAACGGGACCGCGACGGGCGTCGTGCGCGTGCCGTTGATGAAGCGCCCGATCAAGTAGGCCCCCTTGTTGCGGAAGAACAGATTCGACAGCACCTGGATCTGGCAGTCGGGATCGACGTGAAAGGGACGCACCAGGGCATTGGGCGCACCGGCGCGGTGAGCCTCCGCGATGGCGCGCATCACGTAGCGCAGGTCACGCTCGACGTCGACGAAGGGTGCGGCCAGCCCGAGGTCGATAACGATCTGCCGCAAGGTCGCGCGCAGCCCGGCGCTGGCCGGGTAGTAGCTGCGGATCGACGGCGGATCCGAATCCATGTAGTCGGTTGCTACCCCGGGGCGAACGAACAGAAAGGCGTTCTGGAAGTAGATCCGGTGCAGCAGCTTGGTGCATACGGAATTGAAGAACGTCTCGGCGCACTCGGGCTGACGATGATTGGCGAGCAGCGAAATGAACTGCTGCTTGACCGCCTGCCAGAGCCGATCACGCTCCGCATCGCTGAGGCAGTCCAGGTCGAAGCCGCGCTCGATGCGCTCGACGGCGTCCACCACGCGCTGATCGTAATAGTCGATGCGATCCCTCGCCGAATCGCGCATGCCCAGCCAATCGCCCCGCTCGAAGCGACTCTTCGCCAGCTGCGCGACGAAGCGAAAGCGCCGATAGTGAAGGTCGAACCCTTCCAGTATTGCCCTGGCGATGGCGCGCGGCTGCGGCATCGAATGGTCGAAACGAGCGCCAGACGCCGCCGCCCCGGTGCCGGCCTCGCCGCCCGTCCCGAGCGCCGACGGGGAATCCGGGAACCCCGGCAGTTCAGCTTGTTTCATGGAAGATTTCCCGCCCGATCAGCATGCGCCGGATCTCGGACGTGCCGGCGCCGATCTCGTAGAGCTTGGCGTCGCGCCATAGGCGTCCGGCGGGATATTCGTTGATGTAGCCGTTTGCCCCCAGGATCTGGATGGTCTCGCCGGCCATCCAGGTCGCCTTTTCCGCGGCCACCAGGATCGCGCCGGCGCAGTCCTTACGGACGGTGCGCGCATGCCCGGCGCCCGATGTGGCGGATTGGCGTGCGATCCGATCGAGGCTCTTGCCGACGGCATAGGTGTATGCGCGGCACGAGGACAGGCTGGTGTACATGTCGGCGATCTTGGCCTGGATGAGCTGGAACTCACCGATGGGTTGGCCGAATTGCTTGCGGTCGTGGACGTAGGGCGTCACCAGGTCCATGCATGCCTGCATGATACCGAGCGGGCCCGCCGCCAGTACCGCACGCTCGAAATCGAGTCCGCTCATCAGAACGCGCACCCCCCGGTTGACTTCGCCCAGCACGTTCTGCGCGGGGACCACGCAATCGGCAAAGACCAGCTCGCCGGTGTGCGAGCCGCGCATCCCCAGCTTGTCGAGTTTTTGCGCAACAGTGAAACCGGGCATCGACTTTTCCACCAGAAATGCGGTTATGCCGTTGGGACCGAGCCCGGGCTCGGTCTTGGCATAGACCACCAGCACGTCCGCGTCCGGTCCATTGGTGATCCACATCTTGGTGCCGTTGAGCAGGTAGGCGCCGCCCTTTTCCTGCGCCCGCAGCTGCATCGAGACCACGTCCGACCCGGATCCGGACTCGCTCATCGCCAGCGCGCCGACCAGCTCGCCCGAGATCAACTTGGGCAGATAGCGCCGCTTTTGCGCCTCGCTGCCGTTGCGGTTGATCTGATTGACGCAAAGATTGGAATGCGCGCCGTAGGACAGACCGACGGCGGCGCTGGCCCGAGAAATTTCCTCCATGACGATCATGTGTGCGAGGTACCCCATGTCGGCCCCCCCGTAGGCCTCCGATGCCGTCACTCCCAACATCCCGAGCTCGCCGAATTTGCGCCACAGATCAGCGGGAAAGCGATCGGCGCGATCGATCTGCGCGGCGCGCGGAGCGATCTCGCGCTGCGCAAAGGCGTGTACGGCGTCGCGCAGCGAATCGATATCGGCCCCGAGATCAAAATCCAGCCCTGGCATCTGCATTGGCGCTCTCCTCGCTGTGCTGTCCCCGCGCGCCGGCCGCGCGAATGGCACCACCGGCCGCCTGATCCCGGCGGCTTGGCCGCCGACCCCGGGCCCGGCGCGCAACGATCCTAACGTGGGGACCGCGGTGGCGGCAAACGGCCCCGCAATGGCAAGCGCGCGCCGCCCCGGGGCCGCTGCGGTGGCGTACTACAATTACCGCACCGTGCCCATTTGCCGACGCTCTCGCCCTGTGCGCAGCCGCATGATGCCTCGCCCGTCGCCGCCGGGCATCGCGCCGGTCCGCGGTGGCCCGGCCGGGCAGCGCGGACCGTGAAGCCCTCGACCCGCCTGGTAACCCTGGGCCGCGACGCTCCGGGCAGCGCCGGGTTCGTCAATCCGCCGCTGGTGCGCGGCTCCACAGTACTCCACGCGAATGTCGCCGACCTGCGCGAGCGCGCGCGCCGCGGTGCCCTCGGCGACGATAGCGGACCGGTCAGCTACGGAATTCACGGGACGCCGACGCACGACGCCTTTCTCGATGCCCTCACCGAACTCGAGGGGGGCTTTCGCAGCTGGGCCTTGCCGTCGGGGCTCAGTGCCTGCACCGTCGCCATTCTCGCCTTCGTGCGCCAGGGCGATCACATACTGGTGACGGACTCGGCCTACGGGCCCACGCGCGACTTCTGCCTCAGTACCTTGCCGCGCTACGGCGTCGAGACCACGTTCTACGATCCTTGCATCGGCTCGTCCATAGAGGAACTGTTCCGCCCCAATACGCGCCTGCTGTTTCTGGAGTCGCCCGGATCGCTGTCCTTCGAGATTCAGGACGTGCCGCTGCTGGCGCAGATCGCGCGCCGGCGCGATGCCGTTTCGGTCATCGACAACACGTGGGCGACGCCCCTGTGTCTGCGCCCCTTGGAGCACGGCGTCGACGTGTCGGTGCATGCGGCGACCAAATACATCGGCGGACATGCCGATCTGCTGCTGGGAACGGTCACCAGCAACGAAGAGTGCTGGGGCGCGCTGCGCAAATCGTTCCGCTCGCTGGGCCTGACCACGAGCCCCGATGACTGCTGGCTGGCCCTGCGCGGTCTGCGCACTCTCGAGGCGCGACTGACGCGGCATCGTGCCACGGCCGAGCGCCTCATCGAATGGCTGCTCGCGCAGCCGCAGGTCGACCGGGTACTGTACCCCGCGCGACCCGAGGATCCCGGCTACGCACTTTGGCGGCGGGACTTTACCGGCGCGACCGGCGTGTTCGGCGTGGTGCTGCGACCGCAGGTCGAGGTTGCGGCGTTTCACGCCATGATCGACGGCATGCGCCTGTTCGGGCGCGGATATTCCTGGGGTGGATTCGAGAGCCTGATGATCCCGTGCTACCCGCAGCGCAGCGTCGCGCCGCTTGCGCCGGCGGGCCACCTGCTGCGGATCTCCGCGGGCTTGGAGGATGCCGATGATCTCATCGCCGATCTGCAGGAGGGTTTTTCCCACCTGCGCGCCGTGGCAAGCTAGGAGCAGTGTTGGTGGATCCTCGATCGGGTAGCGCGGGCGCGCTGGCCGGCCTCAAAGTCGTCGATCTGTCCCGCGTGCTGGGCGGACCCTACTGCACGATGATACTTGCCGATCACGGTGCCAACGTGATCAAGGTGGAGCCGCCGCAAGGCGACGAGACGCGCCAATGGGGGCCGCCGTTTGCCGTACGCGCCGACGGCAGCCGCGATGCGAGCTACTTTCTGGGCGTGAACCGCAACAAGCGTGCGATTGCGCTGGACATCAGCCTGCCCGCGGGGCGTGAGGTGCTGTTGCGGCTGCTCGAGGATGCCGACGTCCTGGTGGAGAATTTCAAGACCGGGACCATGGAAAAGTGGCAACTCGGCTATTCCCAGACGCTCGAGGCGCGCTTCCCCCGGCTGATCCATTGCCGCGTGTCGGGTTTCGGAGCGGACGGTCCGCTCGGCGGTCTGCCGGGTTACGACGCGGTCGTCCAGGCGATGAGCGGGCTGATGAGCATCAATGGAGAGGTCGATCGTGGCGCGGTGCGCCTGGCCACGCCCATGGTCGATCTGGCCACCGGGATGTATTCGGCGATTGCCGTGCTGATGGCCTTGCAGGAGCGCACCCGCAGCGGCCGCGGCCAGTTCGTCGACATGACCTTGTATGACTGCGCGACCGCATTGTTGCACCCCCAGGCGGCCAACTATCTGCTCAGCGGGATTCGACCCGTCCCGCTCGGCAATGCGCACCCGAACGTCGCCCCCTACGACAAGTGGAGCACGCGCAACGGCGAAATCTTTATCGCGATCGGCAACGATCGCCAGTTCCGCATCCTCGTGGAGCTTCTCGGCCAGCCGCAGCTTGCCGCCGATGCGCGTTTTTCCAGCAACGCCGATCGCCTGGCGCACCGCGACGAGCTGCGCGCGGCGCTGAACCAGGCCTTCGCGCAGGCCGACGGCCACGAGCTGGCGGAGCGCTTACTGCGCGCGGGGGCACCGGCGGGCGTGGTATTGCCGATCGACGAGGCGCTCGCGTCGCCGCAGGCGCAGGTGCGCGCCATGGTGGTACAGACCGATGACATCCGCGGTGTGGGTACGCCGATCAAGCTCTCCCGCACCCCGGCGCAGATGCGCTGTGCACCGCCGGTTTTTGCTCGCGATGGCGATGCGATCCTGCGCGAGAGCGGTTTCTCGGCCGAGGAAATTGCCCAGCTCAAGCGCGCCGGCGTACTGCGCGAGGGCCGCGCCAAGCCGCCGGCGCGATAGCGGCGTGCCCGCGTGCCCGGCCACCGGTCCCGCCCTAGCGCGGCGTCTGCGCGGCCCGCGGCTTGCGCGGGCGGCCCGCCAGCAGTCGGTCGAACAGCCAGTTGGGCAGCACGCGCAGCAGCCTAGCGACCCATGCCATCTGCCACGGGATCACGGCAAAGCTTGCGCCGCGCAGGATCGCGTCGGCTGCCCGGCCGGCGAAAGGGCCGGCGTCCATGAGGAAGGGCATCGGGTAGGGATTGGCGGCAGTGAGCGGAGTGCGGACGAAGCCCGGGGCGATGGTTACGACCCGCACGCCGCTGCCGCGCAGGCCCACGCGCAGGCTTTCACAATAACTGATGAGCGCGGCCTTGGAGGCGCAATACGCTTCGGACCCCGGCAGGCCCCGCACGCCGGCGACGCTGGCAATGGCCACCAGCGTGCCGTTTCCGCGTGCGCGCATCGCACCGATGAAGGGGTGAAAGCACGTTGCCACCGCGTTGAGGTTGGTCGCGAGCACCCGGTCGAAGGCTTCCAGGTCCTCGTAGTACTGCGTCTGCACGCCGGTGGAAATGCCGGCATTGGCGATGACGATGTCGGTGCCTGCGCAGCGAGCCTCGAAATCGCGTGCCGCCTCGAGCAGACGTTCCCGGTCGGTGACGTCCAGCGCATAGATCCGGCAGTTACCCGACAGCTCTTGGGCCAGCGCCCGCAACTCGTCGGCGCGGCGCGCCACCAGTCCCAGGTGGGCGCCGCGCCGGGAGAATTCGCGCGCCAGCGCCGCGCCAATCCCGCTCGACGCGCCGGTCAGGAATACGTTCACAGACTCCCCTCAACGACCCGCGCCGGGGTGCGGCGGGGACGGTTTGCGCGCTACGGCTTCTTGCGCGCACGCTCGCGGCGAACGCGCTCGATGAGGTAATCCAGCACCGCGAGCGCGCCGGCGTTGGTGTGGCTCTGGACGATCGATGGCGACGTGAGGAACCGGCCGTCGCAGGCGAGCGTCGGGGTGCCGTCGATCGTGTACGCCTGCGTGATCATGCGCGCGCGGGAGGTCAAGCCGGCGACCGTAAAGGAGTCGTACGCCGCCAGCCACTTGTCGCGAGGTATGCCGTTGCTGGCCATGAAATCAGCAATCTCATCGCGATCGAGCAAGCGCATGTGCCGCAGGTGGAAGGCATCGAATACCTTGCTGTGCATGTCGTCTACCCGATTGAGCACCTGCAAGGCGTAGAAGATCTTCGTGTGCGGCTCGCGCGCCGCGTCAAAGGCCACCGGAACGTGCTTGTATGCCACGTCGGCGGCCTGCTTCTTGCGCCACGCCTCCAACTCCGGCAAGAAGGCGTAGCAGTGAGGACAGCCATACCAAAAGAAGTCGAGCACCTCGATCTTGCCGGCAGAGTCGGTGGGCTGCGGATTGGTCAAGACGGTGTAGTCGGCCCCTTCCCTGGGCGTGCCGCCGGTCTGCGCCATGGCCGAGGGGACAACCAGCAAGGCCGGACTTGCGCTGAGGGCGATCAGGATTTCGCGCCGACGGAAAAAGGGGGACATGAGAATCCTCGTTTGATCAGTAGTGGTACGTCACTGGCGGGATTGCGTGGGCAGAGGCATGGCGATGGCTCAGCGAACGTGGACGATTTGGGGCTCCATCCCGTTCTCGGACAGCGTGCGCCGGATTCCGTTCAAATCGTCGAGTTGCCCGTAGGGCCCCAGCCGCACGCGGTACAGGGTCGTGCCCTCGGCCAGCACCGCAAAGACCTTGCCATCCAGACCCAGGAGTGCCAGCCGCGCGCGGACCGCGTCGGCGTCGTCGGCGCTGCGGAAGGCGCCAACCTGCAGCATCACCCGCGCGCCTGGCTCGCTCGGCCCGCTGGCGGCGCCGGTCCCTGCCGGGGCGGCCGGAGCCGGGTTGCTCGCCGCCACCGGGGCGCTGCCCGGNNCCGCCGCTCCCGCCCGCGGCCGCCGGGGGCGGGGCGGAACCGCCAGCGGCGGCCTCCGGTGGCCCGGAAGGAATCTGCGGGGAAAACAAGGGCCGGTTGGGATCCACCGATTCGGGCGTTACGTTCTCGGTAGCTTGCTGCACCTTGTTGATGAACGGCACGGGGGCATGGGTCAAGTAGAGCGCGATCGCCACGGCGATGGCCAGGCCACTGACGAGCCCGGCAAGAAAGCCGAACAAACTGATGGGGTGTCGATCGCTTGTCATCATGTCACATGCGGTCGGGTGCCGACACGCCGATCAGGGCCAAGCCGTTGCGCAGCACCTGGCGTGTTGCCAACAGCAAGGCCAGGCGCGCAGCGCGCAAGGACGGGTCGTCTACCAAGATTCGCTCCGCGTTGTAGAAGGCATGCAAGTCGGCGGCCAGCTCGCGCAGGTAAAAGGCCACCTGGTGCGGCGCCAGTTCGCCGGCGGCATCGCGCAAAGTATCCGGATATTCGGCCAGGCGCGCCAGCAAGGCAAGTTCGCGCGTGGCCACCAGGGGAGCCGGGTCCACCAGCAAGGCGGCCGATTCGTCGAGCGGCGCGTCGGTGTGCTCGGCAGCTTGCGCCAGCACGGAGCAGATACGCGCGTGCGCATATTGGACGTAGTAGACCGGATTGTCTTCCGAGTGCGACAGCGCCAGGTCGACGTCGAAGGCAAACTCCGAGTCGGATTTGCGCGAGACAAGGAAAAAGCGCGTTGCGTCGCGGCCGACCCAGTCGACGAGGTCGCGCAGGGCGACGTACGTGCCGGCGCGCTTGGACATCTTAACTTCCTCGCCCCCTCGCATCACTCGTACCATCTTGTGCAACAGGTACTCCGGGTATCCGGGCGGAATCGACAGCTCCAGGGTACGCGCAAGGATCTGCAGACCGGCGCGCACCCGTGCGACCGTCCCGTGGTGATCCGAGCCCTGCACGTTGATCGCGCGGGTGTATCCGCGTTCGAATTTTGCCAGGTGGTAGGCGACGTCCGGCACGAAATAGGTATACGTGCCGTCGGACTTACGTACGACCCGGTCCTTGTCATCGGCTAGCGTCGCGGCATCGTCGCCAACGCCGGCCTGTGTGGTTCTGAGCCACAGCGCGCCCTCGGACGAAAAAGTGAGCCCCGATTGGATAAGTCCTTGCACGGCGGCCTCGACCCGGCCGTCCTCATACAGCGAGGATTCCAGATAGAAGTGGTCAAAGCGCACGCCGATTGCTTCCAGGTCCAGGTCCTGCTGGTGGCGCAGGCTGGCAACGGCAAAGCGTCGCACCGCCAGTGCGTCGTCCGGGTCCCCGCTGGCCGACACCTGGGCGCCGTCACGGGCGCAGACGCTCGCGCCGGCGAGAAACTCGCGCGCGATGTCGACGATGTAGTCACCCTGGTAGCCAATCTGGGACTCGTCGATCTGGCGCCCAAGGAGCTGCTGTGCCCGCGCCTGCACGGAGCGGGTCAACTGCTCGATCTGGACGCCCGCGTCGTTGTAGTAAAACTCGCGCTGCACATCCCAGCCGCGTGCCGCCAGGACATTTGCCAGGGTATCGCCCAGGGCGGCCTGCCGCGCGTGTCCCAGATGCAAGGGCCCAGTGGGATTGGCCGAGACAAACTCGATCAGCACCGGCCGGTGACCGCCGTCATTGCCGCTGCCAAAGGCGTGGCCTGCCCGCAGGACTTCGCCCAGAACCTGCTGCTTGAGCTCGTTGGTGAGGCGCAAATTCAGGAAACCCGGCCCGGCAACTTCGATCGATTCGATCCAGCGGGCGGCGCGCGGACTCGCGCGCAGGGCCTGGGCGAGCTCGGTTGCAAGCGCCCGGGCCGGTCGGCCCAACTGCTTGGCAAGCTGCAACGCCACCGTGCAAGAGAGGTCGCCGTGGGCGGGCACCTTGGGCCGTTGCAACTCGACTTGCGGCGGTACGGCGCACAGTGTCGCAAGCGCCTCACGGATCAGGTCCGCGATTGCCTGCCGCTGTTCGGCGAGCATGAAAAAGGGGGCGTTTCCGAAGGGGGAGGAGCGCGGCAGTCTACCAAAGAGCGCCACCGCACCACGGAACGGGCTTGGCAGGCAATTCCTGGCAACGCGCAGCGTGCTTGCGACGCACCGGCCGGGCCGTTACCGCGGTAGGGCGCATGCGCACCATCGACAACGCGACTGCTTGCGCCGGCGCGGGCAAGCAGCGCGAGGGGGCGGCCCTGGCGGCTGCGCCCCCTGCTCTTTATGGTCCGGCCAGCCGCGGTAAGGCGAACAGAGGCAGGAAGCGACCGGTCTCGATCCCGCGCACGTTGCGCAGCGCCGGCCGAAAGTGCGCTGCCAGGGGCGTACGCAGCGGCTCGTCGAGCAGCCCGATCTGGTGCAGTACCTCGACGGTGGTCGCGTGCAGGGCAGGCGTGTCGCCGCCCGCGATTCGAACGGCGATGCCCAGGCCCTTGGATCGCACACCGATTGCCTGCAGGCCGTCGGCGCCGATCTTGCTCACCCAGTCGCCCGCACCCGTGTGCATGAGGGCAAGGTCGGTGCGCGCCGTGCCCGAAACCAGATCCGGGTGGCGCACCATGGCAAAGCACAGCGCGCGCAGCTCGGGGTCGTCCTCGCAGGCGATGCGGCAGTAGGCCTGCGCGATCCGGCGCAGCGGCAGTGCGAAATTGGGCGCACTGCAGCCGTCGATGCCCGCGACCAGCTGTTCGCCCGGGCAGAACCCCTGTACGGTGTTGCGGACGCGCACCTGCAGGGGCGAATCGGGATGGAGGTAGTCGTCCAGGCGATGGCCGTGCAGGCGGCAGTACGCCAGGAAGCCGCTGTGTTTGCCCGAGCAGTTGTGGTGCAGTGCGCTGATCGAAGCCGTCGGGGAGCAGCTCGTTCCCGTGGCCGCGAAATAGCGGGGCGGATGGGAGCCGCACTGCAGGTCGCTGACGCGCGCCCCGACGCGGTCCAGGATCGATTGCACCAAGCTGACGTGTACCGCTTCCCCGCTGTGGCTCGAGCACAGCAGTGCCAGTTCCTGCGATCCGAAACCAAACCGGGCCAAGCCGCCGTCGGCAACGAAGGGCAGGGCCTGGAGGGGTTTGAGGGTCGAGCGGGAAAAATTGATACCGCCGGGGTCGCCGACGCTGGCGATGACCTTGCCGTCGCGATCAACGATTGCGATGGAACCGAAGTGAACGCATTCGACTGCGCCGCGACCCGCGTACCCGCGGGTCGTGGCAAGCAAGGGAGCATGCGCCGGAGGGCTACGGTTCGTGCCGCTTGTCGCGTTCAATCAATGCGTAGGCGGAATGATTGTGGATGGATTCGAAGTTCTCGGATTCCACGCGGTAGGCAAGTACCCGCGGATCCTGATGCAGCACCAGGGCGATGTCCCGCACGGTGTCCTCGACGAACTTCGGATTGTCATATGCGCGCTCGGTTACGTACTTCTCGTCCGGACGCTTGAGTACGGCCCATAACTCGCAGGACGCGGCATCCTCGGCGATGCGCACCTGCGACTCGATGCTCATGGCCTCGGCTAGCTCAAGATCGATGGTGATATGGCAGCGCTGGTTGTGTGCGCCGTAGTCCGACACCTTTTTGCTGCAGGGACACAGGCTGGTCACCGGAACCACGACCTTTTGGCCGACCCGTACCTTGCCGGCGCGAATCGCCCCGCTAAGCACAACCTCGTAATCCATCAGGCTCTGGGCGCCGGAGACGGGAGCCGCCTTGGTGATGAAATAGGGGAAGCGGATGTCGACGGATCCCTCCTGGGCTCCCAGGTGAGCAAGCATACGTGTCAGCAGCCGCGGCAGCGACGCGGGCGAAAGCGGCTCGCGATGCTCCTGCAGGACCTCGACGAAGCGCGACATGTGCGTTCCCTTGCGCTCGCCGGGCAAGGCAACATACATGTCGATCGATGCGACCGTCGCCACGGGAGCGCTCGCCGAGCCGATCTGCACCGGGTAGCGCAACGCTCGTACGCCGACCCGGGAGATGGCGATGTTGCGCGGGTCCGCGGCGGACTGCACATCGGGCAGCAATGCTTGTTCTGGTGCGTTCATGGGCTCATCCCTGCTCATGGCGCCGGAGCCTCGAACCGCAAATGAGCAGTATGGGCGAAAAGAATAGCGGAACCGGCATTTCAACCGACTTTTTTAGTGGGAAAAGGGGAGACAAAAGCCCGTGCAGTTTGCCCGAGGCGGGCCGGTCGCGCAAACGGCATGGACGTCTTCGGGCAGCCCCGACGACATCTGTGCTGGACAAATAATCCTCATTCCACTAGAAAGGCAACCGATCGTCACGTGCGCGGTGCTGCTGCCAAGCCCCGATGCTGGCGGTCTCCAAGGCTCTGCAATGGTTCGGCGCAACGCGGTCAATCTGGATCCTTCCCGCGTCCCGCGGGTAAAGAGGTCGGAAATTTTGCCGATTTCCCTTTTGTCTACGACAATTCTGGAAGGTGCCCACCTTGCAATTTGATGCCAAGTACCTGCGGCCGACTCTGGCGTGCGCCACGCGCCGGACGGGTTGTGCACGGGTGAGGCGATGAAGCCCTCGGTCCCACGCGATAGCCACCAAGTGAACATTGCCGCGGTGGAACGCGACACCGGCTTGTCGAAGGACACCCTGCGGGTGTGGGAGCGCCGGTACGGATTTCCTGCCCCGCTGCGCGATGGTTCCGGGCAGCGCGTCTACACCGCCGCCGACATTGATAAGTTGCGCCTGGCAAAGCGCCTGCTCGACTACGGCTATCGCCCGGGCAAGATTCTGTCGCATTCGCCCGAACACCTACTGCAGCTGGCCAACGCGGCGGCCCCGCCGCTACCGCGGCGCCCGGACGCCGCGCACGACGGCGCCGAGATCGAGGCATTCCTGGACCTGGTCCGGGCGCACCGGGTCGAGGAACTGCGTCGACAGCTATCGCAGTCCTTGCTGCGTCTGGGGCTGGCGCATTTTGTTTCCGGGGTCGTAGCCCCGCTCAATGCTCGGGTAGGTGATGCCTGGGCCCGCGGCAAGCTAGAGGTCTTCGAAGAACACCTCTACAGCGAATCGATCCAGCTGATCCTTCGCAACGCCATCAGCGGCATTCCACGGCCGGGCGTTGATCCGCCGTTCGTTCTGCTGACGACCTTTCCACGCGAGTCGCACGGGCTGGGCCTGCTTATGGCCGAGGCGTTCTTCGCCCTCGAGGGGTGTCGCTGCATCTCACTCGGCGTGCAGACCCCCGTCCCGGACATCGTGCGTGCGGCCAGGATTCAGAAGGTCGACATCGTCGCCTTGTCTTTCAGCGACTCGATGAATGCCAACCAGGTTATCGGCGGCATTGCGGAATTGCGCGCGCAGTTGGCGCCGGGCTTCGAGATCTGGGTCGGCGGCAATTGCTCCATTCTGGAGCGCCGTCCGCTGGACGGCGTCGCCCGCCTGCGCCTGCTCACCGACGTCGGCCCGGCGCTTGCGCGCTGGCGCAAGAACCGCCGCCCCGGCTAAGCGCCGGGCTTGCACCGGCGGATGCTATCCGCGGGCCGGGCCCGGCGTCTTGGCCTTGCCAGCGGGCTTGCTCATCCCAGGAGCGGCTCCGCCGGCGGCGGGTGCTCCTTCCTCGGGCGGCGATGGCGCCGCCCCGGCGGCGGGAGCGGCCTGCGCTGCGGCGCTGGCCGCCATTTGCGCGAACTGCTGCTGCAGCGCCGCCCACCATAGCGCCGGCTGGAAGGCCGCGGTCTCGGCGGCCGCACCGGCGGCGGGGCGCTCGACGTTGCCGGTGGCGCCCGGGCCGGTTGGCGATCCGGTACCGGCACTGTTTGCGCCGAAGGTCTGCCATGCCGCCAAGGTACTGCGCTGCATTTCCAGACCCTGTATGGTGGTGCGCAGCAAGCTCAGGTTCAGATTGAGCCAGTGCTCCACGCTGCGCAGATCGGCGATGCGCTTATCGAGTTCCTTGACGTCCAAGGTGGGCAGCATCATCGACGGGATCGCGCCGCCCGCCCCGCGGGCACCAGACGATGCGTCCGCGCCAGCGCCCCAGAGCTGGTTGAACCAACGCACCGCGTCCTGGAAGTTTCCCGCCAACGCGTCGGGCAACGGCATTCCGGTTGGTTGATTGGTGTCTGACATGAATTCCCTGTGCCCCACTCTTTGATATGCCAGACTATCTTATCGCAACCGTTGCCAGTATCCGGGCGCATCCTTCCGCACGAGAGAGAAAGTCATGTCACGCCGGCGCTTGAGGGTCGTTTGGGGAGTTTTCGCAACGTTGCTGGCAACGGCGCCTTTGCACTGCCTGGCCGCTGGCGCGCGAGACGGCGCCAGCGCCCCCGGTGCCGCCCCGGCAGAGCGCTCCGCGCAACCCGGTGATGTACCCGCGGCTCTTCCGCCATCGACCGATCTCGAATACAAGACGACGGCCACCATGCAGTTGATGGGCCTGCCGATGACCCTGCACGCGCGTACCTCCACGCGCTGGCGGCTCGACGGCGGGCGCTACGAAATGCATCTCCACATGGACACGGCCGAGTTCGACCAGTCGTCGTACGGAACACTGGACCCGGACGGCGCCTTGGTCCCGGATCGGTATGAAGAAAAGCGCCCGTTTCACAGCGCCGAGGCCGTGCAAATCGACTGGGCGCATGAGCGCGTGCAATTCGGCAGCGCCCCGCCGGCGCGCGCGCCGGCGCCGGGCGCGCAGGACCGCCTGAGTCTGCAATTCGAGCTGGCGCGCCAGCGTCAGCGCTATCCGGAGCGATTCGTCGCCGGCAGCACGCACGAGGTGAACCTCATCGGTACCCACGACGTCGACCCGTGGAAATTCACGGTCGCCGAAGCAGAGTCGATCGACACCGGCCGCGGACCCATGCGGGCGGTGCGCATGTCGGCGCGCCGGATGGTCGGAACGGTGGAAGAGAGCATGGAAATCTGGCTGGGGGCGGACCTACAGTGGATGCCGATCCGGATCCGGATCGTCGACCGCAAACAGTCGATTATCGACTCGGTGCTGGAGTAGACGCTCTTACCGCCGGGCACCGCGCGGCTGCGGCGGGGGCGCAGCGCGCTGGCTCAGTGGACCAGCACGTTGCTGAACTGCCAAGGATCATCGCGATCCACCGTCTCGGCGAACAGCCGTTGCCGCCCTTGTAGCGGAGTCCAATCGCCCCAGACGCCGGCCACGTTGCCCAGGTACGGAAGAGCGAGCTGCAGCACGCGCTCGAAATCCATGGCCTCCGGCTCGACCACGCCGCGTTCGTCGTTCTCGATGGCCCAGATCACCCCTGCCAGGACGCCCGCTGCGGTCTGCAGCGTCGTTGCGTTGTTGCACGGCGCCAGCTCGCGCGCCGCGACGATATCGAGCCGGGATCCGAACCAGTAGACCCCGCGTGGATTGCCGCACAACAACACCCCGAGCTCGTCCATCCCCTCGGTGACGTCGTCGCGCAGTAGGCGGCGGCCGTCCTGCAGGCGGTAGTGGTTGCCGCAGAATTCGTCGATCGACAGCACCGCATCGTCGCAGGGATGGTACGCGTAGTGGACCGTGGGCCGGTAAATCGGCGTGGGGCCGTCGAACACCGTCAGGAAATCGGCAATAGAGATCGACTCCGCGTGCGTTATCAGGAAGCCGTGGTAGGGGCCGGCGAGCGGCGTCCAGCTTCGCACCCGGACGGCGACTCCCGGTTGCTCCAGGTAGATTGCGGCCCGACAGCCATCGGCATGTGCCTGCCCGCATGCCGGTACTGCTCGCTCGTGGGTGCCCCAGCCCAGCTCTGCGGGTTGACTGCCCTCGCTAGCGAATGCCTCGACCGACCAGGTGTTGACGAACTCGCCTGGACGCTTTGGCGCCGCACTGACTTGTGAGTCACGCTCGGCGACGTGGATGGCCTTGATCTGCAGCTCCCGCGCCAGCCGCGCCCATTGCTCGCGCGTGGCCGGAACCGTCACCTGGGCACCGCAATCGAGCGCCATGTTTAGCAATGCGCGCTTGGTGAAGTGCGATATCAGACCCGGATTGACGCCGTGCGTGACTACGGCCGTCGACCGCTTGCGCGGGTACCGTCGATCGATCGCCAAGGTTTGCTCGCGCAACCAGTAGTTGGTCCGTTCCGCCGGCGCGCGGCTCGCATCGACGTAGCCGCCGGCCCACGGTTCGATGCACGAATCGAGGTACCGTGCCCCGACCTCGAGACACAGCTCGATCAGCGCAACCGACGACACATCGACCGAAAGATTGAGCAGAAAGTCTCCGGCGCAGAGCAAGGGACCAAGGAGCCCGCGGTAGTTGGCCGCAGTGAGCGGCTGCCGCCGAAAATCCGCCACGCCGGACTGCTGCGCGAATTGGCGCCCCCACTCGTCCGCGGTGAAGATCGTGATCCGGCGCGGATCGATGGTGATATGGCGCAGGAGCAAGGGCAGCACCCCCTGCCCGATGCTGCCAAACCCGACCATCACGAGCCGTCCGCGCAGCGACGCCAGTTTCGGTCCAATTTCCAATCCGGTTCTCTTGATGAAATCGGCCACGCGCAGTGTCCCTCTCGATGTCTGGCCGCCCGCGTATATATATACCTCAGCTAGGCGGGCGCCGTGCCCTGCGGTGCTGGCATCGGCGCACAGATTTGACGTCGGTCATGCGACAAATCAAATGGCGGCAGCCGCATTCGGCACCGCGATCGCCGCCACGATCGTCTCGTTGGGGTACAGTGTGCCCCCGGCATGCTGGTGCGCTTGCCACGGCAAGAGAGACCGGTCTGGCCGCGCGTTCGTTGTGGAAGAGGCATGACCGACTTCACATACATCGTTGTTGGCGGCGGATCGGCCGGCTGCGTTTTGGCGAGCCGCTTGTCCGAAGATCCGACCGTACGCGTGTGCCTGGTCGAAGCGGGCAAGAGCGACGGCGGTCTGGCGGTGCGCTGTCCGGCCGGCGTTGCGGTGATGGTGCCCACGCGGCTCCATAACTGGGCGTTCCAGACCGTTCCGCAGGCCGGGCTCAACGGCCGGTGCGGCTACCAACCGCGCGGCAAGGTGCTCGGAGGTTCGAGTGCCATAAACGCCATGGTGTACATGCGCGGACACCGCCACGACTATGACCACTGGTTGGCGCTGGGTAACGCAGGATGGGGCTACGAGGACGTACTGCCGTACTTCAAGCGATCGGAGAACAACGAGACCTTCGCCAACGACTTTCACGGCCGGGGCGGGCCGCTCAACGTCGCCGAGCTGCGCACGGACAACCCGTTTCCCGACCATTTCATCGCCGCGGCACGGCAGGCGGGAATTGCAGAAAATGCGGACTTCAACGGCGCCGAGCAGGAGGGGGTGGGCCGCTATCAGGTCACGCAGGTCGGCGGCGAACGCTGTTCCACGGCGCGCGCCTACCTGGGCCCGGCCCGGTCGCGACCGAACCTGGCGGTCGTCTCCGACGCGCTGGCTACGCGGCTGCTGCTCGACGGTCGGCGCGCGACCGGTGTGCAGATCATCCAGGGTGGCGTCACGAGGACGCTGCGCGCAAGTGGCGAGGTCTTGCTCAGTGGCGGCGCCTTGCAGTCGCCCCAGCTGCTGATGCTCTCGGGTATCGGCCCGGCCCGCGCCTTGGCGGGGCATGGAATTGCGCCGGTCTGCGATCTTGCCGGCGTCGGCCAAAACCTCCAAGATCACATCGATTACGTGATGTCGTATCGCTCGGACTGTGCCGATCTTTTCGGTGTTGCCGCCTCGGCGGTAACGCTCGCCATTGCCCGCATCCGCCAGTATCGCAACCAGCGCCGGGGGATGTTCACGACGAACTTTGCCGAGGCCGGCGGATTCGTTAAGAGCGATGCGTCGCAGGCGATTCCTGATCTGCAGCTGCATTTTGTCATCTCCTTGCTCGAGGACCACGCGCGCAAGCTCACGCTCGGGCTCGGATTCAGCTGCCACGTGTGCCTGTTGCGCCCGGCAAGCCGCGGGGAAGTCACGCTTGCCAGCGCCGATCCACGGGCCGCGCCACGTATCGACCCGCGTTACTACGCCGATCCCTCCGACCTGGCGACGATGATCCGCGGCTTCCGCCTGACGCGCCGAATCCTGGAGATGCCGGCGCTGGCGCCCTTTCGTGGCGCGCCACTGCGCCACGGGGGCCTGGAGACCGATTCCCAGATCGAAGCCACGCTGCGTCAACGTTCCGACACGATCTACCACCCCGCCGGCACCTGTCGCATGGGATCCGATGCCATGGCGGTGGTCGACGACCGGCTCTGCGTACGCGGGGTCGGCGGCTTGCGCGTCGTCGACGCTTCGGTGATGCCGACGCTGGTCGGGGGCAACACCAATGCGCCGGTGATCATGATCGCGGAAAAGGCCGCGGATCTGGTTCGCGGCGCGGCGCGCGCCCGCGGCGCGGGAGCATGAGCCCAGGGAAGCGGCAGCCGGCGGGGGCATTGTTATCATCCTCGCGATCCTCAAATCAAGATGGTGGTGAGTCCCCATGCGCCGGATCGCGATCCGCTCGATCCTGTTTGACCGCGGAAAGCTGATCGCCTCGCTGCTCGGGGTAGCGCTTGCCTCGACTCTGGGATTCGTGCAGATCGGCCTCTACGAAGGCTTCGTGCGCAGTTCCTCCACGGTCATTGATCACGTCGGCGGCGATATATGGGTGATGCCGCGCGGCTTGAACGTGATCGACTACTCGCAGATCGTCTCGGCCGGTCCACGCAGCCTGCTGTTATCGCATCCATGCGTGGCCGACGTGCGCGGTCTGCTCTACGGTTTTTCGTGGGTCCAGCGCCCCAGCGGGACCCGTTCGACCGCGATCGTGGTGGCCGTCGAACCGCGCCCCGGCCGGCGGGTGCCATGGGGCGATATCGTTGGCGACGTGGCGGACCTGGACCAGCCGCTTCGCGTCAGCGTCGATCGCACCGATCTGGAGAAGTTGGAGCTGCCGGCGCAGGCGCTCGGCCGGAACTTCGAGATCAATAGCCTGAAGGTGACGGTGGGTGCCGTCACGGACGGGATTCGCTCGTTCACCTTGAATCCCTACATCTTCACGTCGATGACCAACGGCCGGCGCCTGCTTGGCTTGTCCGAAAACGAGGTGATGTATTACGTCGTCGACCTCGTGGATCGACAGTGCGCTCCGGACCTGGTGCGGTGGATGAAGCGCTATCCGGACATCCAGCTGTTGGATTCGGCGACCTGGAGCCGCGCCACACAGGACTACTGGGTCGGCGGATCTGGAGCCGGGTCGGCACTGGCCTTTACCGCCATTCTCGGGCTATTCGTTGGCGGGGTGATCGTCGGCCAGACGCTGTATTCGATGGCCAAGGAACACCTGCTCGAACTTGCCACGCTCAAGGCTCTCGGCGCGCGGCCCATGGAACTGGCTGGTTTCGTGCTCTGGCAGGTCGCGTTCCTGGGCGCGGTCGGCGTCGTGTCCGGGTTCTCGCTGGCGCTCGTCCTGCGCCACCAGCTGTACCGCGTGGGACTGACCGTGGTCGTATCGACGGGCACCGTGGGACTGAGCGTCGTCGCGACGCTTTTCATGTGCATCTTGGCCAGCATTACGAGCCTCTCGGCCGTATTTCGGGTCGAGGCCGCCAAGGTGCTGCGCTGACCATGCAAGGGCCGTCAGCCCAACCGCGGGAGCCGGTCGTGCTGGCCCAGGCCCGCGGCGTCGGCAAGACGTTTCGTTCCGGCACCATCGAAGCGACCGTCTTGAAGAATGTCTGGCTCGAGGTGCGCACGGGCGAGCTCGCCTTGCTGATGGGTCCGTCGGGTTCTGGCAAGACGACGCTGCTATGCGTGCTCTCGGGTCTGCTGCGGCCGACGACCGGCGAGGTCGACCTCTGCGGGGTGCCGATCTCGCGCTTGCCCGACCGCACGGCCGGGGAAGTGCGGCGGCGCAATGTCGGCTTTGTTTTCCAGACCTACAACCTGTTCCCGGCGCTGAGCGCGCTCGATAATGTCGCCGAGGTGCTCGCCCTCAAGGGTATGGCATTGGACCAGGCGCGATCCGTGGCCCGTAGCTCGCTAGTCCGGGTGGGTCTGGCCGACCGGCTCGAGCATCGGCCGGGCGAGCTATCTGGCGGCGAGCGCCAGCGCGTGGCAATCGCGCGGGCCTTGGCCGGCGATCCGAGCTTGATCTTCGGCGATGAGCCGACGGCGGCGCTCGATCGCCAAACCGGGTTGGAGGTTGTCGAATTGCTCAAGAACCAGGTGAACGAAGGCCGCGGCGTGCTGCTGGTCACCCACGATGTGCGGCTGATGCAGTTTGCCGATCGCGTTATCGAGATCGAGGACGGCCAGATCGTGCGCGATGAGGCGGTGCGCAGCGCGGCCGCGCGGACCCAGGCCGGTGCCCTATGAGTCGTCGACGGCTGGCCGTGTTTGGCGCCTTGGGCGTGGGTGCGGTCATCGCGGCGGTCCTGGCGTTGGCGTGGCGCACACCGGTGCCCGTCACGGACAGCCCCTCGGCGCAGGCGCGTGCGGCCCGGGTCGTTGCCCAGGCGCAAATCGTGCCGATCGACGGCGTAATCGAGGTGCGGCCGCTGGCCGAGGGCAAGGTGCTGCGCGTGCTGGTCCATCCGGGGGATCGGGTGGTCGCGCGGCAGTTGCTGGCGGAAATCGAAAGCGACCTGCCCTCTGCGACGGTCCGGCAGCGGCGCGCGGACGTGCGCAGTGCCACCCAACGCTTAAGTCTGACGCGCGAAGGTCTACGCCCAGAAGAGCAGGCGGCCTTGACGGCGGCCGCCGAGGCCGCACACCACGAGGCCGAGTTGGCGCGCGATCGCTCGCAGCGCCAGCACGAGCTGCTGGCACGGGGTTTCGTCTCGGAGCAGTCCGTCATCGAGGCCGATCACAACCTCGCGGCGGCCGAGGCACGCGCCCGGGAGTCGGCGATGCGCGCCCAGGCCGGCGCCGCCGGCGGGCGCAGCGCCGAGGTGCAGGCGGCCACGGAGGAGGTTAGCTCGGCCGGCGCGGCGCTCGACCAGGGCAAGGTGGTGCTGTCGCGGACCCAGATTCTCGCGCCGATCTCCGGCGTAGTCATGGCTCGAAACGTCAATCCCGGCGACATCATCGGCAGCAACATCACCTCGCCGACCCTGTTTCGCATCGTCGACCCCACGCGCATCGAAGTGCGCCTCGAGGTCGAGGAACTCTTGGCGCCGGACATCGAAATCGGCCAGCCGGTGCAGTTTGCCCTGCCCGGGACCCGGACCGTGGTCGGACACGGAACGCTCACCCGCATCGCGCCGCAGGTCGAGAAGCGCACGATAGGCGCCGACGACGCCCGAATCCGTGCCGACAGCATGGTCCTGCCGGCGTGGAGCGATTTCACCGCGGAGGCGGGCTCCGCAACGTTGCCGGTTAACTATCGGCTCGAGGCCTGGATCGAGCTGCGCCGGCGCGAGCCCGCTGGCCCGGGCACCGCGGCCGGTCGGTAAGGCGGCAAGGGACGAACGTCCCCTAGCCCTGGGCCGCGGCCGGCCCGCTCGCCGCCGGCGCTGCGGCCCACTGCGTACGCCATTGCGCGAGGTTTGGCCGCACCCGCGCTACGCTTTGCAGTTTCACGTGCCCGAAGCCGCGGATCTCCTCGGGAAAGCTCGCCATCCGGACGGCAAGCGCCAGCTTGTCCAGGGTGAGCCGCGGCAAGAGTTGCTCGACCATCTGCTCGTACTCCCGCAGCAGCTCGCGCTCGACGCGGCGCTCCGGTGTGTGGGCAAAAGGATCGAGAATACGGCCACGCAGGAACCGCAAGCCCGCGAGGATCGCGAACACGCCCCCCAGCCAGGGGCCAAAGCGCATCTTGCGCGCCTGACCCGTGCGCGGATCCCGCCGCGCCACCAGCGGCGGCGCCAGGTGGTAATTCAACCGGTAGCTGCCCTCGTAGGCTGCGGCGATGCGGGCGCGAAACTGTGGGTCGCGGTGCAAGCGCGCAACCTCGTATTCGTCTTTCACCGCCAGCAGCTTGAAGTAGTTGCGCGCAACCGCTTCGGCAAGGATGGTACTGCCCGCGGCGCAGCCGCGCTCGGCAAGGGCCACGCGCTCGACCAGGCGCCGGAAGCGCTCGGCCAGGCGCTGGTCCTGGTAGCCGACCAGGAAGTCCGCGCGCAGCCTGACGATGTCCTCGAGGCTCGTTGCCGGGGATGCGGCCGGGGGCGCGCCCTCGCGCGCGGCCGCCGCGGCGCGCCGCACTGCCGCCAGGTCGTGGGCTGCCGCTCGCCCCCACTCGAAGGCACGCTTGTTCGCCTCGACCGCGGCGCCGTTGAGTTCGATGGCGCGCAGCAGGCTCTCATAGCGCAGCGGTATCCAGCCCTGCTGCCAGGCCGCACCCAACAGCAGGGGATTGGAAAAGAGTGCATCGCCGAGCAGTTCCGTGGCCAGCGACTGGGCGTCGAGCACCGCGCAGGGGCCATCCTCGCCAAGCGCCGCGCGGACCTGTCGGGTAAGGCTGGTCGACGGAAACTGCCATTCGCGGTTGCGCACGAATTCGGCGGTGGGCGATTCGGAGCTGCTGAGCAGCGCGCGCGTGCGGCCGCGCTGGAACTTGGCGAGAACCTCGGCGCCCGTGCTCACGATGAGGTCGCAGCCCAGCAGCAGGTCGGCCTCCCCCATGGCGATACGGGTGGCAAAGAGCTGTTCGGGCACGGCGGCGATCTGGATGTGCGAATGCACCGCCCCGCCCTTTTGCGCCAGTCCGGCCATGTCCAGGACGGAGACGCCGCGGCCCTCGATATGCGCCGCCATTCCCAAGAGCTGGCCGATGGTCACCACCCCGGTGCCGCCAATGCCGGCGACGATGATGCCGTAGGTGCGGCCCTCGCGCAGCTCGGCGGGCGTCGGCCACGGCAGCTGCAGCGGTCTGGCGGCGCTCACCGGCGCGCGGCGCGGCCGGCCGCCCTCGACCGTCACGAAGCTCGGGCAAAAGCCGTTCAGGCAGGAGAAATCCTTGTTGCAGCTCGACTGGTTGATGCGCCGCTTGCGGCCGAACTCGGTCTGCACTGGCTCGACCGACAGGCAGTTGGAGGCCACGCTGCAGTCGCCGCAACCCTCGCAGATCAGTTCGTTGATCACGACGTGCCGCGGCGGGTCGGGGATCGTCCCGCGCTTGCGCCGGCGGCGCAGTTCCGCGGCGCAGGTCTGATCGAAGATCAGCGCCGACACGCCGTCGTATTCGCGCAGCTCGCGCTGCACGGCATCGAGGTTCTCGCGCGGCGCGATCCGCACGCCTGGGGCGAACGCGTCGCCGCGCGGATACTTGTCGGCATCGGGCGTGACGACGACGATCCGCTGCACGCCCTCGGCCGCCAATTGACGGGTGATCTGCGGCACCGTGAGGATGCCGTCGACCGGTTGTCCGCCGGTCATCGCGACCGCATCGTTGAACAGAATTTTGTAGGTGATCGCGACCTTGGCGGCAACCGCCGCGCGTATCGCCAGGGACCCGGAGTGGAAATAGGTACCGTCGCCCAGGTTGGCGAAAATGTGCCGCTCGCTGGTAAAGGGTGCTTGACCGATCCAGGGCACGCCCTCGCCGCCCATCTGGGCGAAGGTCGAGGTGCTCCGGTCCATCCAGGTGGCCATGTAGTGGCAGCCGATGCCGGCGACGGCGCGCGAGCCCTCCGGCACGCGGGTCGAGGTGTTGTGCGGGCAGCCCGAGCAAAAGTGCGGGGTCCGCTCGGCGACCACCCGCGGGACCGCCAGTTCGCGCTCCTTGGCCTCGATGACGGCGATGCGCGCATCGATGCGCGCGCGCACCGGTGCCGGCAACTCGAGTTTGCGGATGCGGGCGGCGATCGCCTTGGCGACGATCGCCGGGGATAGTTCGTAGTGCGCCGGCAGGATCCAGTTTCCCTGCGGCACCGCCCATTCGCCGCCATCCTTCTCGTCGAACTTGCCGATGACGCGCGGCACCTTCTTGCCGCTTGCCAGCCACTGGAACAGCTCCTCCTTGAGCTGGTACTCGATGATCTGCCGCTTCTCCTCGATCACCAGGATTTCCGTCAGGCCCTCCGCGAACTCGCCGATCGAGCGAGCCTCCAGCGGCCACACCATCGCGCACTTGAACAGACGGATGCCGACCTGCTGGCAGGCGGTCTCGTCCAAACCCAGATCGATGAGTGCCTGACGCGTGTCGAGGTACGCCTTGCCGCTGGCGACGATGCCAAAACGGGCATGCGGCGAGTCGATCACGGTGGCGTTGAGCCGGTTGCTGCGGCAGTACGCCAGCGCCGCGTAGAGCTTGTAATCGAGCAGGCGCGCTTCCATCTGGAGCGGCGTGTCGGGCCAGCGGATGTTCAGGCCGCCGGCGGGCATGGCGAAATCCTCGGGCAGGCGCACCTCGACGCGCTCCGGATCGACGAAGACGGTCGATGCCGTCTCGACAATTTCGGTGACGCACTTGAAGCCGACCCACACTCCCGCATACCGGCTCATCGCGTACGCGTGCACGCCCAGATCGAGGTATTCCTGCACCGAGGTCGGGAAGAGCACCGGGATCATGCAGGCCTTGAGGAGGTGGTCGGACTGGTGGGGCAGCGTCGAGCTCTTGGCGCCGTGATCGTCGCCGCAGGCCACGATCACGCCTCCCCGCGGGCTCGTGCCGGCGGCATTGGCGTGCTTGAACACGTCGCCGCAGCGGTCGGCACCGGGGCCCTTGCCGTACCACATGCCGAACACCCCGTCGTAGCGCGCTCCGGCGAACATGTTCACCTGCTGCGTGCCCCACAGCGAAGTCGCCGCCAGGTCCTCGTTGACCCCGGGCTGGAAGCGGATGTGGTTGCGCTCGAGATGTGGCTTGGCCTTCCACGCCGTCAGATCGACCGCCCCGAGCGGCGAGCCGCGGTAGCCGGTGAGAAAGCCTGCGGTGTTGCGGCCGGCCAGCTGGTCGCGCTGGCGCTGCAGCATCAGCAAACGGACCAGGGCTTGCGTACCGCTGAGGTACACGCGGCCGCGGTCGACCGTCCACTTGTCTTCCAGAGAGACGCTCGCCAGCGCCTGGCGGAGCGCATCGGGTAAAGGAGCATTCATCACCGTACCCTGCACCAAAAATCGTGTTTTTGGAAGAGCGCCCTGCGGCGGATCGGCCCGGGCGCAAATTGCCTTTCCCGCGGGGCGGCCGCCTTATGGGCGGGTGCAATCCGCAATTGCCGCGCGCCGCTCAGGATACTCCGCCCGGCGTGCCGCACTGCACCGCAAACCGACCGCTGCGCCCGGTCCCACCGGCAGGCGCCTAGCGGGCGAGCTGGTTGATCTCGATGATCGGCATGAGCACCGCGAGCACGATCAACATGACGATCAGGCCCATGCTGAGGATCAACGCCGGCTCGAGCATGGACGTGAGCAGCATCGCGCGCCGCTCCGCTTCGCGCGCATGCATGTCGGCCGCACGCGCCAGCATCTCTGGCAATTTGCCGGTGGCCTCGCCGGAGCTGATCAGGTGAATCAGCACCGGGGGAAACAGCCGCAAGCGTCCCGGGGCCGCGCGATCGTCGTCCTCCGCGCGCAAGGCCCGTGCCAGCGAAGCGCCCTCGCGCACCCGCTGGGCGGCGTCGGCCACGCGCGCGCGCAGCGCCAGGTTGGTGACCGTTTCGCCGGCCGCCTGGAGCGCACGCAGCATCGGCACCCCGGAGCCGACCAGAATCGACAGCGTGCTCGCAAAGCGCGCCGTGTTGATCGCGCGCGAGAGCGTGCTGATCACCGGCAGACGCAGGATTCGCCGGTGCCACTGCATGCGCACGGCTTCGATGCGCAAGGCGCGCGAGATCGCGAACGCGGCGCCGCCGCCGACGACGATCAGCAACCAGCCATAGCTGCGCAGGAACGCCGACAGCGCGATCATGGCCCGCGTGAGCAGCGGCAGCGCCTGCTTGGTCTGCGCGAAGACCTGTACGACCTGCGGAATCACGTAGGCGAGCAGGAACACCACGACCAGTAGCGCGACCACCGTCAGGATGGCGGGGTAGACGAAGGCCAGCGCGATCTTTTGCTGCAGCCGGGCGCGCTCCTCGATGAAATCGGCCAGACTTCCGAGCACCGAGCCGAGCTTTCCCGACTCCTCTCCGGCCGCGATCAGGGCCCGGTATATGGCCGGAAACTGGCGCGGGTGGCGCGACAGCGCGGCCGACAGCGACATGCCGCCGCGCACCTCCGTGCGAATCGAGGCCATCATCTCGCGCACCGCCTGCTGCTCGCTTTGTTCCACCAGCACGGTGAGGGCATCGGCGATTGGCAGCGCCGCCGCCATCAGGCTGGCGAACTGGCGCGTGAGCACTGCCAGCTCCGTCTGCGACAGGCGACGCCCACGCAGCGCGCCGGGCCCGTGGCGCATCGCCTCGGATTCGACCGGCTCGACCGCAAGCGGGACCAGGCCCTGGTTGCGCAGCATCTGCCGCGCCTGGCGCGCGCTGTCGGCTTCGAGCACGCCGACCTCGTCCCTGCCGAGGCTGTCGGCCGCGGAATATCGGAATGCGGTCATGTGGGCGGCGGCGCTTGCCGAGGCGGTGCGTTCGGCAAGGGTCAGTCGCGGGTCACTCGCAGGATCTCCTCCTGCGAAGTAATGCCGGCGGAGTACCAACGCATGGCGTCGGCACGCAGCGGCAGCATGCCGGCGGTCTCGGCGGTGCGTCGGATCTGCTGGTCGTTGGCGGCCGCGTGGATCAGCTCGCGAATCGTGTCGTCGACGCGCAGCAGCTCGTAGATGCCCGTGCGGCCGGCGTAGCCGGTGTGGCTGCAGGCATCGCAGCCCACGGGGCGGAAGCCGCGCCCGCTGGCATCGGGCTTTTTGCAGCGCGGACACAGCTTGCGGACTAGGCGCTGCGCCAGGACGCCAAGCAGGGAGGACGACAGCAGGAACGGCTCGATCCCCATGTCGATGAGGCGCGTGACCGCCGTTGCCGCGTCGTTGGTGTGCAGCGTGGCCAGCACCAGGTGCCCGGTCAGCGAAGCCTGGACGGCGATCTGGGCGGTCTCCAAATCCCGAATCTCGCCGATCATGATCACGTCGGGATCCTGCCGCAGAATCGAGCGCAGCGCCCGGGCGAAGCTCATCTCGATCTTCGGGTTGACCTGGGTCTGGCCGACCCCCTGCAAGTCGTACTCGATCGGATCCTCCACCGTCATGATGTTCGAGGTGGTGTGATCGAGGCGCCGGATCGCCGCGTAGAGCGTCGTGGACTTGCCCGAACCCGTGGGCCCGGTGACGAGCAAGATCCCGTGCGGCTGGTGAAAGAGTTCATCGAAGTTTGCCTGCGTGCGGTCGGACATGCCCAGGTTCGTGAGGTCGATCCGCGACAGGTCCTTCTCCAGCAGGCGCAACACCACGCGTTCGCCGTGCCCGGTTGGCAGCGTCGAAACACGCACGTCGATGGCGCGGCCGCCGACCCGCAGCGTGATGCGTCCGTCCTGCGGCAGGCGCTTTTCGGCGATATCCATAGCGGCCATGATCTTGATGCGGGAAACCAGGGCCGCGTGCAGCGCGCGCTTGGGGCGTACCACGTCGCGCAGGGTGCCATCGACCCGGAAGCGAACCAGCGAGTACTGCTCGAATGCCTCGAAGTGAATGTCGGAGGCGCCATCGCGCGCCGCGTGCGTGAGCAGCGCGTTGATCATGCGGATGATCGGCGCATCGTCCTCGGTTTCGAGCAGATCCTCGATATCCGGAACGTCCTGCATCATGCGCGTGATGTCCATCTCGCCTTCGATGTCACCGACGATCTGTTGCGCCGAATCCTCGGGGCGCGAATAGGTCTGGGCGATGGCTTCGGCCAGGACTTGGGCATCGACGATGCTGGGCCGCACGCGTCCGGGGAACGCCCGCATCACTTCGTTGAGCGCGTCCAGACCAGTCGCTTCGGTAATCCACACCTCGGCCTCCCGGTCGCCGTGCGGCTTGAGCAAGATCGAGTTGTCGCGCGCAAAGGCGTACGGGACGTACTGTTGGGCGGTTGTCATGGCGTCGTTGCCTGGCCGGTGCTCACCAGCGAGGGCGCAAATCCGAGCCCGCGCAGCTGCGCCAGCGTTTGCTCGACCGTGCGCTGCGCGCGGTCGACGGTAACTCGTACCCGTATGCTCTGGCCGGCCGGGGTATCGATCGACTCCCAGTAGGCGTCGAGCCCGGCATCCTTGAGTCGGCGCTGCAGCTGGCGCGCGTGCGCCATGGAGTCGACGGTGGCGACTTCGATGAGTTGCTCGTCGCGCTTGCCCTGCGAATCGCTCTTGCCGGCCTTCGCGGGTGCCGTTACCTCCCTGGGGGGCAAAGCCGGTATCAGGGCCGTAGTAGCCATGTCCGGCAGGACCGGGTGATGCGGCGGCGCCAAGTTTGCCACTTCGTTGCGAATGTAGTCGTAGCGATCGAGCATCACCGTTCGGGACGCCTCCTCGTTGCGGATCACGATCGGGCGCAGGAATACCATGGTTTGCGTCTTGATGCGCTCGCGCGTGTCGTAGCGGAACAGGTAGCCGAGCACCGGAATGCTGCTCAACAGCGGAACCCGGTACTGGTTTTCGTTGACCTGGTCCTGGATCATGCCGCTGATGACGACGAAATTGCCGTCCTCGACGATGACGCTGGTCTCGAAACTGCGCTTGTTGAGCACCAGGTCCGTCCCGCTGGTGCCCGAGGAAACCGAGGAATCCTCGATGTAGATCGCAAGGCGCACCGAGCCGCCTTCCGAGATCTGCGGCTTGACGCGCAATTGCAGTCCGACATCGTGGCGCTCGTAGGTCTGAAAGGGCGTGACCGTGCTACCGGTCGTCGAGGTGGTCGTCGCTCCCGTCGCGGCGTACGAACCGCTCACGAAGGGCACGTTCTGACCCACGAGAAACTTGCCCTCTTCGTTGTCCAGGGTCTGGATGTTCGGCCGGGACAAGATGGTGGCGTTGGCGGTGGTCTCGAGGGCGCGCGCGAGCATGGCGATGTTGGTGACCGTGCCGACCCCGGGGATCGTGACCGTGCCCTTGATGACGCCGATGTTGAGTCCTTGGCCCAGCGCGGTCAGGTTGGTGGCGCCGCTGATGATGTTCTGGCTGGAGTTGCCGAAGTTGGTGCCGCCGACCGTTGACGTGCTGCTGCTGTTCAGGCCCGTCAGGGACTGCCACTGGATGCCGAACTCGGAAGCATTGTCCCCGCTGAGCGCCACGACCAGCGATTCGATCAGCACCTGCGCGGGGCGCACGTCGAGCTTGTCGACGATGGCCCGGATGTTGCGGTACAACGGCTCGGGCGCGGAAATGATGAGGGAATTGGTCGCCGGGTCGGCCTGGATCATGCCGGCCAGGCCGCCGCGGTCGGCCCCGCCCCCCGATGCCGCGTAGCCGGCCGATGTCGCCGAGGTCGGCGAGCCACCCGCATTCGCTGTCCCGCTTGCGCCCGGTCCCGAGCTCAGACCCGAGCCCAGACCCGACGAGCCGCCGGCACTCGTAGCGCCACTGAGCGCGGCGAGGCCCGCCCCGGTCATGCCGGTTGCGCCCGGTGCCAGGCCCGTGGTTCCGCCGGCTTGGGCGATGAACGAGGGATCGGAGGCGAGCACCGCTCGCAGCAGCGGCGCCAGGCGGTTGGCCTGTGCGTTGCGCAGGTAGATGACGTTGATGTTCCCCGGGGTCGCGCTGGGCTGGTCGAAATGCTCGATCAGCGACTTGGCCTGTTCCATGCGGGCCCGGCTGGCGGCACGCAGGATCAGGCTGTTGCTGCGCGGCTCGGCCTGTACCAGGATGCGCTGCCCGGAATCGACCCCCTGCCCGCTCGATCGCGCCCCCTCGTCGAGCACCCGGTTGACGATGTTCGCGATGTCGATGGCCTGAGCGTATTTCATGGGCACGACCAGCACCTCGGCCGTGGCCGGCGAGTCGATGGCCTCGATGATGCGCGCCAGCCGCCGCAGGTTTTCGGCGTAATCGGTGATGACCAGCGTGTTGTTGGCCGCGTACGCGGCGATCGTGTTGTTGGGCGCGATCAGCGGTCGCAGCACGGGGACCAGATTGCTTGCCGACTCGTATTGCAGGCGGAAGACCTGCGTAATGACTTGGTCGCCGCGCGGGGTAGCGGTCGCGGGCGCAAGTACCTGACCACCCTGCAGCTTGGCGTCGGCCTCCAGCAGCACGCGCGCCACGCCGCCGGCATCGGGCGACTCGACCAAGGTGAAGCCTTGCAGGCGCAGCGCCGATTGCAGCTCCTCGTACGCCTGGCGCCGTGTGACCGGGCGCTCGGTCACGAGCGTCATCGTGCCTTTCACGCGCGGATCGATGACGAACGTGCGCCCGGTGTACTGGCCGATGGCACGCACCACCGCTTCGACGTCGGCGTTGACGAAGTTCAGGGTCACCGCCTCCTCCGAGCCCTTCACGGGATTGGCCGCCTGCGCCCCGGCAGCCCGCGTTCCGGGCGCGGACAGCGCGAGGACGCCAGCGAGGATCACGGCTCCCGAGCAAGAAGGGAAGGCAAGCCCAATCCTCATTTCATGTTCCGAAGTTCAAGATGGCGCGATCGCCTTCGCGCCGGCCCAGCAGGGAGATCAGTCCCGAAAGTTGCGTTGCTACCGCTTCGTCCGTTCCCGGTTGCACGCCCGCACTCCCCCGGAAGCGCAGGTGCTTGCCGTCCGCGATTGTGCCACTGCCGGTCATTTCCATGGGGCCGGTAATCGTATCCAGTTGCAGCTGTGCGCCGTCAAAAAAGCCATTGGCCAGCAGGCGGTAATGGCCGAACGGCACGATCGGGCTCAGGCCGCTGGAGGCGTCGATCCACTCTGCGCGCAAATTCCCCAGCAGTGCCCCGGACCGCAGGTGCACAGTATCCCACTCAAGTTGGAGTTCCCCGCCCGGCCGAATCGTGTTCCAAGGCGCCCCCAGCCCAACCAGCACGCCCGCGGGCAATCGCAGGCGATTGGCATCGATCGTGGCATTTGCGGCCCAGTCCATGCGCAGTGCCAGGGGCGTGTCGAGGACGGCCGAGTTGTCTACCGTCAGGTCGAAGGAGCCGACCAGCAGGCGCCACGGGCTTATGTGCCAGGAGGTGCGGCCCGGAAGCCTCGTGCGAAAGGATGAATCGCGATCGCCATTTGCCAGGATGAGGTCGGTCTGGCCATTCCAGAGCGTGCCGCTGGGATCGCCCAGTTCGACCCGCCCGGCGCTCCACGACCGCACGGCACCGGCCAATATGCTGGCCGGCGCCTGCGTGGCAACGACGACCATCGCGGCTGCCAGGGCGGCGGCAATGATCGCAAGCTTGCGTGCGGCGGGGTGACTCATGGCAGCGCGGATGCGGTCCGACGGTGTGGCCGATCAGGCGCGCGGCAAGCGCAGCGACAGCTCGATGTCGGCGTTGCCGGCCGTGGCGCTCGCCTTGACGTGCACCGCGACGGCATGGACGCCCAGCGCGTGCTCGGTTGCGGAGAGCCAGGTCGTCCACTTGCCAAACGGCACGTTGACGAATGTGAGGCGCAGGTCGCCGTTGGCCAGCGGGGCGTTGCGCGCCGCCTTTAGGCCGGCGCTCTCGAGCGATTTGTCCAGGGCGGATCGGGCATCCGCCGCGCCGGGCGCGGCAACCGGCGGCAGGCTGCGCAGGCTCTTGGCCTCCGCCACCAGGGCCTCGAGTTGCGCGGCCTGGGCGCGCGTCTGCGGCAGCGAGCGCTGCAGTTGCAAGATGGCGCTGGCGGCTGGCTCGACGAGCACGAGGTACAGCACGAGCAGGGCGAGAAAGACTGCCCCGGTCGCCAAGATTTGGCGTTCGCGCGCCGCACGCTCGGACCAGAATTGCACCAGGGTCGTGGCGATGGTCATTGTTTACCCGCCTTGCGGGGCCAGGCGCGCCGACCCGTCGGCATCAAATCGCAGCGCCATACCCTGCGCAATTGCGCGCGCCTGCAGGGCGTTTCGCAGCTCGGCCTTGTCGACGCTGCCGGGTTTGAAGCGGAGGCGGTAGCTGCGATCGGCGTACTCGATGTCCGTCACGATTCCCACCGGTGCCGATGCAAAGACCTGCAAGGCCTGAGCGTTGAGCACCGAAAAGTCGTCGGCCGAGGGCCGACCCGCGCGCGCTCGCAGCGTCTGGACCGCGCGGGCGGCCTGGGCCAGTTCGTCGATGATGGTCGGTTCCCCCGGAAAGGCGTCGCGAAAGGTGTGCCGCATCGACGTTCGCAGATCGCGGTACTGCGCATCGAGCTTGAGCCAGTAGGCGTTCAGGCCGCCGATGCCGATCGCCGCGCAGACGCCCAGCCACGCGGCCGGTGCCCGCCAGGCGCCCTGCCGCGCCAGGCGGGCGATCAGTCGGCCCGGGATGCCGAAGCCGCCGCCGGACGCATACGAGCCCTGCAGCAGGTTGACCGCGTCGTCGACGGCGGCAAGGTCGACGTCAAACTGCGCCTCTTCGACTTCGACCCCGAGCGCCTGCGCGACCGCCGGCAATTGTGCGCCCGGCCGACCATAGACGCGCAGTCGTTGAATCCCGAGTTGGTGCCTAGCCAGGGCGAGCGCTCCCGGAGCCCCGTCCTCGATGTCGAAGGCGCAACCCTGGTCCCAGCCCGTACGGATCACGCCGCGGCCCTGGTCGATGCGCAGGCAAAGCGTGCCGTCCCGGGGCGCCGGCAGCGTGTAGATCTCGCTGTAGGCGGCGTGCGGATGCAACTGCGCCTGGGCGAATGCTTCGAGGGTGCGGGCCAACGTCGTCCGGTCGATGGCTGCCACCGAGAGCCACGTGGTCTCGTCCGCCCCGCCGGAGCTGGTGGTGCCAGGCGGCTGGGGGCCGGGCGTGGAGGCGAAATGGCAATCGGCCGGATCGGCAAGCATGCGCTCCTCGAGCAGGTTGGGCAGCGCCTGGCGCAGTCTTGCTTCGTTCAGCCGGGGCGCCTCGACGCTTGCCGAGAAGACATCGAGGCAATCAAATACAAGGTCGATCGTGCGCGCTTTGGGCAAGCGCCCGATGGGCGCAGCCCCCTGGTCGGCTGAGCCATCGGCGCGCAGCGCAAGAAAGGGCACGACGGAGGATGGGCTCAGGGTGCCGCGCGCGCCAGCGGGCCAGTTGCGGCGGGCCGGCACAAACACGAGCAGCCGCAGCCACCCGGATCGGCTGGCGACCTGATTCATCGGCCCTCCCGTCTCACTGCTCGCGCTCCCAAAGCACTTCCACGCTCCCCTGCGCCCCGGTGCCGTAGCGCCGGACCAAGGCGCGCATGTTCGTCGAGGCGTGTTCCACGCCGATCGCCCCTTGAACGATAAAGTATTGCGAGTTGGTCGATATGCCGGCGGCGGAAAAAGACCCGCCGCGGCCGCGCAGCCGATTCTGGATATCGCCGACGCTTACGAAATACGCCCGGTCGCGCTCGGCGGCAAGCGTGTTGGCGTCGCTGATCGTGAGCTCGGGGATCGACGCGGCCATGAGTTCCGGGCCCGCGGTGTTGAAATTGACGGCCGTGTTCGCCTGGTCGAGCAAGATCACGAACGGTGCCAGGATCTGCGCGGCGCCGGGGTCGATTCCGGGTATGGCCGCCAGATCCTCGGGAAATACGGGTGGGATCGGTCGGGAACCGCTGGTGAGCGGCTGAAGGAACGCCGGGATCTGCGCGCCGGGCACCAGCGCGCTGGCCGAGGCGGCCAGGGCCGGAGCGCCGGCACCGCCGGTGTAAGCCTGCGCGACGTAGGCGGCAATGAGCTGCGCCGTGCCGGCCGGAGCCGAGAGCAGGGTCGCAAGTTTTTCGAGAACCGCGAGCTGGACCGGATTGACCGCGCCGGTGTTGTCCACGAGGTTGCGCAGATTGAAGCGCGCCTGGGCGTCGTCGATCTGTCCCTCGAGCGTAGCCAGCGATGCTATGGGCGCGGTTTCCCCGAGTTGGTCGAGCCGCGTCTGGGCCAGGGGCTGCGCCCAGGGATCGCTCAGGGCGTCGTACGCGGGATGGGTCTGGTCCTGCAGTATCGAGCGGGCCCAGTCCTGTGCTCCGCGCAGCAGCAGGCGCGACTGCGAACTGGTCTGCTGATTCTCAATCGTTCGGAACAAGACGAATTGTCGCCAGAAAAGATCGGTAACGATCAACGTGGAAATGGCCACGATGAACAGCGCCAGGAGTACGGCAGCGCCCCGCTGGCTGCGTGGGTCGATTGTCCGGTTGGGAAGCATCGAGCCGGCCTATCCGATGGCGAAGACGCGTCGCACGCTGGTGCCGTCATGGCGCTGCAGGCGCACCTCGATCCCCACCGTGTTGGCCGCGTCGGCATCGCTGCCGGGGGTGATCCAGCCGACGCCGTTGCGCCAAACGCGGACCTGCATTTCGTCGATCTTGGGTACCAGTGCCACGGCGTCCAGGGTGGCCGAGTTGTTGGCCGAGTAAAAACGCTGCGCGGCAGTGCTCTGGCGCTCCAACTGGCCATCGCGCACCCGGTAGAAGACGATCTGTACGGCGGCGGCAGAACTGCCGTCGGGCGACCGGGCAAGCCGCAGGATCTGCAAGGTGGGATGGCCGTCGGTTGCAAAGACGCGCACCGCCTGCATCGGCAGGGCAAACAGGCGAGCGTTGGTGGGAACCTGCGTCAAGTCCCTTTCCATCTGTCCGAAACCGGCCAGCAGCGCGTGCACCTCGTCGCTTTGCGGTTCGAGCCGTTCCCGGGTCGCCGTCAGTGCCGAGAGCCCACGCCAGGCGACAACGGCAATCAGGGCCAGAATGCTCACGGCAACCAGCAGCTCCAGAAGGGTGAAGCCGCGGCTGCGCGGGTACGGCGCTTGGGATCCTGGCTGCAAATCAGTTCACCGGTAGCAGGGCCATCAGGTCGGCGAACTCGCGCGTATTGTCGCCCGTGCTGGCCACTCGCACTTCGACGCGCCGAAAAAACGGATTTGGCGTCTGCGTGACGCTCTGGCTGCAACGAAAAACCACGCCGCCTTGTTCGCAGTCGAAGCGCGATTCGCCGACGCTCACCTGGGCGCGGCCAAAGCGCAGCTCCAGCAGCTGGTTTTCGGCCGCGAGGATGGCGTAGAGCTTGAGGTTGACGTCCTGGGAGTTGCTGGTGAGCGCCATGGCGCCGCGCAGGGCGGCGGTCAGCGCGACGGCGATGATGGTGAGCGCGACCAGCACCTCGAGCAGCGTAAAGCCGCGCTGCGCCGCATCGCGCCTTTGCCCGCGGCTACTGCACGATGCCCGCATGGCCGTTGGCGTCAAACTCGATGGCAACGGCCGCAAGCTCATTGCCCAGTTCCAGCCGCCAGGGTGCCTGCACCCATTCGCGCGCCGTCGGCACGCGCAGCGGCGGTGCCTCGGCGTTGACCAGCGTGCGCGAGGAGCCGCTTGCCAGGTCGATCACGGTCAGCCGGGTGAGGGGAGGGTCCCAGGGCCGCTCGCGCAGCATGTCGTCGCTGGCAAAGGTGGCGCGGTCGTGCTCCGGTTCCACCACGAATCGATAACTGTGCAGATCCGCCTCCCAGTCGATTGCCTGCCGTCGCATGCGCGCCTCGTCCGAGGCCAGGCTCATCAGCAGACCGACTCGCTGCGCCTGCAATACCAGCGCCCGGTGTGGATCGGGGCGGGTGCTTATGGTCACGAGGCCGGTGAGGATGGCGATCAGCACCAGCACCAGCAGCATTTCGAGCAACGTAAAGCCGCGCGGCCCGGCGGGGCCCGCCGGCGGCGCCGCTACAGGGACCACGATCCGATGTCGGCGTCCGGGCCTTCCCCGCCCGGCTGTCCATCGCGACCAAAGCTCATGATGTCGACCTCGCCATGGAGCCCGGGGTTGAGGAACTGGTAGCTCTGGCCCCAGGGATCCTTGCGCAGAATGGGAGGATCCAGGTACCCGCCCTGCTTCCAATTGTTGGGCACGGGCTCGACCGTCGGTCGCTCGATCAAGGCCTGCAATCCCTGCTCGTTTGTCGGATAGCGTCCATTGTCGAGCCGGTAGAGCTTGAGGGCCTGCATCAGCTGCGCAATGTCCTGCTTGGCCGCCGCGACGCGCGCATCATCCGTGCGGCCGACCACCCGGGGCACGATCAACGCGGCCAGGATCCCGAGTATCGTCACCACCACCATGATCTCGATGAGCGTGAAGCCGCGCGCACGCAGCGGGTGCGTGCGAACACGATCCCGGTACCGGGTGAAAGTAGCAGTGACCATCATGCAAGCATAATATCAGCGCTGTCGCGGACCCCTCCCCGCTCTCAACGCATTAGCCGGATCACCGATGACCGCGCGCCGTATTCCGATACTTCTACACCTGCTCGGGGCCGCTGCCGCGAGCGCCCTGGCGGCGTACTGGGTGCTGCGCCTGCTCGCGCCCGCACCGTCGATCGTGCCGCCGGCCGCCCCGGCGGTGGCGATTCGCGAACCCGATGCTGTGCTGGCGGCGCGAATGTTCGGCGATGTGAGCAGTGGGCCGGCCGCGGCTTCGTTGAATGTGCAGGTAACCGGCGTGTTTGCCGCCGGCGCGGATTCCTCGGCGGTGGTCGCGGTCGAGGGCAGACCGTCGCGTGCGGTGCTGCTGGGGCGTGAAGTCGCTCCGGGGTTGCGCCTGGTGGAGGTTCGCCGCGACGGGGTGACGCTCGAGCACGACGGCGCCAGGACCCAGTACGACGTGCCGGCGCTCTCGGTGGCGAAGTCCTCTTCGGCCGCGGCGATGTTTCGTCGCGAAGGCGACACGCTCACCGCGCCGAGCCAGGACGTGTCGTCGCCAGGCGCCAAAGCATCCGGTTCAGTGCGTTCCCTGGTGAACTCGGCGCTGCTCCCGGCATCCCAGGCTGCGCCGCCGGTTCCGCCGGGCGGCGTTGGGCGCCTTGCGCCGGACGAGACACCCATGCCGGGGCGCCCCGCCCAACCTGGATCGAATCCGCCGTACATTCCCATGCCGGGCGTCGCTCCCGGAAGCGGGGCCGCTCCCCCCGGCGGGTCGGGCGGATAAGGCAAGGGCATTTGCGCATAGGCTGGCGACGGCTGCGCTCCAGGGTCGAATTTCGGCATTTCGTCGCAAGTGCCTCCCGCGGGCGGCGCGCGGTCGGTACATTGGCCGTGCAGCGACCAAAAGATCATGAGTGACGTGCAAGACCAACCCTCCTCGGTGGGCCCGGACAGGTTCTGGCACCGTGCCGCTGCGGCCTCGGCAGCGTCGCTTTCGCGCGCCCTTCAGGGGGGTGCGCCGGTTCTGAAACGCTCAGGGTTGGCCTTTGGCAACTGGCTCGTTGGAATCGGCTGGGGAAAGTTCTTTCTTCTGTCGATATTGCTCCTTATCTTCGCCAATCTCGCGTGTTCATTTATTATAACGCGCGGTGTTTGGCAAGGCAGCGGGTATGACAGCGGTTCGATCACGGTGCAAGTGCACGTCGTCCCGCTGGCCGATGGCAGCGTGCTGATCGGCCCGGCACCGGGGCCGATGTCTCCCGTCCCGGGGCGGGGCCGGGCGGGGCAGCCCGTTTTGCCCGACGAAGAGGGCATGCTGCGGATCGGCGCCGAAGGCGTCGGCCCCGCACCCGCGGTGCGCATCGACCGGCAGGGGGTGCGAATTCTGGCCGACGCCGCTGGGCGCAAGAGCGCCGTCGTAATCGATCACAGCGGGGTGCGCATCGAGGACCTGCCTGCGGATGCGCCGGTGCCCTCGGCGGGTGGGCCGCCGGCGCCGGCAGCCGAGGCGTCCCGGACGCAGGGCGGCACTCCGCTGCCGGCCGCTTCGGCAAAGCTGGCCGACCCGGAAAAGGTGGCGCTCGCCGTGGAGGCGGCGCGCGACCGGATCCAGACGATCCTGCAGGAGCAGATGGACGAGCGCTTGCAGCAGCTGCACAAGGGGGATCAGGTCGAGCGCGAGAGCTGGGTGGTGCTGCTCACGACCATGACGATCGTGGCGCTGATCATCCTCAAAGTAGTGCTCGGGTCCAAGAGCAAGGCCGAGTCGCAGGCGCGCCAGGCCAGCGCCGCCGCCGTCCAGGAGGGATTGAAGCGACAGCTTGCCGAAGCGCAACTCAAGACGATGCAGGCGCAGGTGGAGCCGCACTTTCTCTTCAATACCCTGGCCTCGGTGGACTATCTCATCGAGACGGATCCCGCCCGCGCCTCGCGCATGCAAAAGAACCTCATCCAGTATCTGCGCGTGGCCTTGCCGCAGATGCGGGAAGGCTCCTCGACGCTGGGACGGGAGATCCTGCAATGCCGTTCCTACCTCGAGATTCTCAAGGTGCGCATGGATGAGCGCCTGCAGTTTTCCATCAACGTGCCCCAGGGCCTGCTGTCGGCGGTCTTTCCTCCCATGATGCTCTTGACCCTGGTGGAGAACGCGATCAAGCNNCCCGCCGGCGGCAGCGTGTCCGTGAGCGCGGCGGTTGCCGACGGCGCGCTGCGGGTGGCCGTGGCCGACAGCGGATTGGGTTTTGGCGCGTCGGAGCGTGGTGGCACCGGGGTCGGTCTGGCAAACGTGCGCGAGCGCCTGCAGGCGCTCTTCGGCGGGGCCGCACGGCTGCTGGTGGATGCCAATGCTGCTGGCGGGACCATCGCTACCATCGAAGTGCCCTACCGGATCGAGTCGGCCGCCGCCGCTCCGTTGGCTGACGCTCCGGTGCCGGCAGCCGCCGGATAAATTGATGGCCCCGCGCGCGATCATTGCCGACGACGAACGCCTGATGCGCGAGCAGTTGCGGGCGCGGCTGGCCGAGGCTTGGCCAGAGCTGCAGATCGTCGCCGAGGCCAAGAATGGCGAGGAAGCGATTCGGTTGGTGGCCGCCGAGCGTCCCGACCTCGCCTTTCTCGACATCCAGATGCCTGGCCTGACCGGGATCGAGGCAGCCAGGGCGATCGGCGCCGCCTGCCACATCGTGTTCGTCACGGCCTTTAGCGAGTTCGCGGTCGACGCCTTCGACGAAGGAGCGGTCGACTACGTCCTCAAGCCCGCCGAGGTCGGGCGGCTGACCCGGACCATCGCCCGGCTCAAGGAGCGCATCGCGGGGCAGCCGCGCGATCTGGGCGCCTTGCTCGAGCAGCTCACGCTGCGCCTGGACCAGGCCAACGGCGGGGCGACCAGCCGCTCACCGCACCTGCAGTGGATCCAGGCCTCCATGGGACAGCAGCTGCGTCTCATAGCGGTGACCGAGGTGCTGTTTTTCACATCGGACGAGAAGTACACCCGGGTGCAGACCGAGGCCTTCGAGGCCTTGATCCGCAAGCCAATCCGGGAATTGGCCGAGCAGCTCGACCCCGAGCAGTTCTGGCAGATTCACCGCGCGACCATCATCAATATCAAGGCCGTTGCCGGGGTCGTGCGCGACCTGCGCGGCCGGCAGCTCGTCCAATTCCGCAACTACCCGGAAAAACTCGAGATCAGCCGCAATTTCACGCATCTTTTCCGGCAGATGTGAGCCCGGTTGGGGGGTGCGACGGGGGCTGCCCGGACGCGGTCGCGGCCCCGCTCCTCGCGGCGGCCGAGCGACCCCGGGGGCCAATTTGACAGTTTTTCCCGCTGCCACGATAATTTGCGGTTCCCTCGGAGGGGTGCCCGAGTGGCTAAAGGGGGCAGACTGTAAATCTGCTGGCCTCGCGCCTACGTTGGTTCGAATCCAACCTCCTCCACCGAGCACGCCTCAAGGGCGCGGTCGTTGCCGTGCGCGGGCGGTGCCTGGCGGGGGAGCATTGAGCGGAGGCAGGCGGTACGGGGTGCAGGGTTGCTGGTGTCGGCGGGTGTAGCTCAATGGTAGAGCAGAAGCCTTCCAAGCTTATGACGAGGGTTCGATTCCCTTCACCCGCTCCA
>OKRD01000128.1 GCA_900290335.1 Burkholderiales bacterium
AAGCGTCTTGGCGATAGGATCGCGCAGATGCAAGACGCCCTGGGCGCTGAGATGCGCGAGAACGCGAATTCGGTGGCAGCGACGATTGGCGAACTCGATGATCGGATGCAGAGGCGCCAGTGAGGCGCTTCGCCTCGATGCCGCCCGAGCGCGGTACGATACGATGAGAGTCGAGGGAGCATCTTCCAGATTTCTATAACGAGGCGCTCGCTCGGGGTGGACCGGGCGCTGGATTCTTCGCCGCGCATCTGCGAACTCGCACTGGGAGTAGGCGCTCGATGACCACGGGGCTGGGCCTTCGCGCGGGCATGATTGCTGCATCGATTGCGCTTGCCGCAGGTCTCAGCGGGGTTGCGTTGGCGGCGCGCGCCGGCGCTGCGGTGGCGCACGAGGGTGGCGCCAAGCGCCCGAAGATCTGCCTGGTGCTATCCGGTGGCGGGGCGCGCGGCGCCGCCCATGTCGGCGTCCTGAAGGTCCTGGAGGAGTACCGCGTGCCGATCGACTGCATCGCGGGCACCAGCATGGGCGCGCTGGTGGGTGGCGCCTACGCCGCCGGAATGAACATGGCGGAAATGGACCAAATCATCGGCGAGATCTCCACCGAGCTGCTGTTCAAGGACAAGCCGCCGCGCCAGGAGCTATCGATGCGGTTGAAGGAGGACGACTACGAAGTGTTCTTCACGCCCGAGCTCGGTGTCGGCGGCGGCACGTTGCGTCTGGGCAAGGGGCTGGTCACCGGCGTGCAGCTTGAGACGGTGCTGCGCCGGCTCACCAAAGTCAAAGGCTTTCACCATTTTGATGATCTGCCGATTCCCTACCGCGCGGTGGCGACCGATCTGGTGACCGGCAAGCCGGTGGTTTTCAGCGAAGGCGAACTCGCCAGCGTGATGCGTGCCAGCATGTCGGTTCCGGGTGCGGTGGCGCCGGTCGAGTATCAGGGGATGGTGCTGGTCGACGGCATGCTGACCAGCAACCTGCCGGTGGAGGTCGCGCGCGCCATGGGTGCGGACATCGTCATCGCCGTGGATGTCGGCACGCCGCTGCTCACCCGGGATGAACTCAACGGCCTTCTCGGCGTTACCGCGCAGATGCTAAACATTCTGACCCAGCAGAACGTCGACGCCTCGCTCGCTTCCCTTAAACCCTCGGACATTCTCATCACGCCGGAGCTGGGCGATTACTCGACCGCGAATTTCAACTCCCTGCCCAAGATTGCCCCGCTGGGGGAAGCGGCGGCACGCAAGCTGGCCGACCGCCTCGCGGCGCTGTCGATTCCGCCCGAGGAATACGCCGCACTGCGCCGGCAACAGACGGTCGAGGTGGCATCGGACGTGCGCCCGGTCGACCAGATCCGGATCGAGAGCTTGCAGAGCGTCAACCCGGTGGCGGTTCGCTCGGTCATGCAAACGCAGGCCGGCAAACCAATCGACCAGCAGGTGCTCGACAGCGATATGCGCAGAATCTACGGCATGGGCAATTTCGAGCACGTGAGCTACCACTTCGTCGATGAGCCGGGCGAACGGATATTGGTGGTCGACGCGGTCGAGAAGTTCTGGGGCCTGAATACGGTGCGTTTTGGGCTTGGACTTTCCAGCGACTTCAAGGGCGACGCCTACTACAACCTGGTTGCAAGCTACCGGAAAAAATGGCTCAACTCGCTGGGCGCGGAGTGGCGGACCGATGCGCAGATCGGCAACACCAGCGCGCTGACGAGCGAGTTCTACCAGCCGCTGCGGCCGCAAGGCGACTACTTCGTGGCGCCGAACGTCGGTCTGCAGCGCAGTGTCTACAACCTGTACCAGGGCAGCCAGCGCATTGCCATGTACGACATCACCTCGCGCCTGGTGGGCGTGGATCTCGGCAGTGTCTTCGGCCCGTACGGCGAGCTGCGCCTGGGTATGGTGAATGGCGCGCTCAGTCCGGAGCTCGATACCGGGCCGCCCAGCCTGTCACCGGGTGTTTCTAGCGTCAATCAGGGCGCCTTTACGGCAAAGCTGCTGCTCGATCAACTCGATAGCGCGCATTTTCCGCGCAACGGCTGGCGGGGCGGGGTGAATATCTTCCATTCCACCGGTGCACTGGGCGCCGACCTGGATTACACCAAGTGGAGTGCGGACGGCAGTGCTGCCTACTCGTTCGGCGATCATACGTTCAACCTCGGCGCCAAGGCCGGGGGTCACCTCGGCGCCAACCTGCTGCCGCGCTACGACCTCTTTCAGTGGGGCGGGTTCCTGCAGCAGTCCGGTTACCCCAGCGGCGCGCTCATCGGGCAGAACATCGAGTTTGGCCGGCTGATGTATTACCAGCGGGTTTTCAAGGGAACGCTGTTCGAGGGAGCGTTCGCAGGAATTTCGGCCGAGGTCGGCAAGGTGGGCGATCCCCTGGTGCCCGGCAGTCCCGATGGGACGCTCAAGTCCTCGAGCGTCTTCGTCGGTGCCGACACCCCGTTCGGTCCGGCCTACTTGNNGCAGCGTCTACTTCTTTCTGGGAAGACCGTTCTAGCCTCGCGGCGGGCCCGGTCCCGCGTCGCTGCTGCCGATCGTGCGCCTACGGGAGCGTCCCCGGCCGCAACGCGCGATCCGCCCGAGCGCCGTAGCAGCCAAATTTTGCGTAGTGCAGGTGAACATACGCTACCCGCGCAAGGGCGAGCTGCGCGGCGAGCGTGCGTTCCGTCGCGCTCCCCTCGCAAAGCTCGGCGCTTACGAGGAGTCCGTCCTTGTCGAAGGCGCGCAGCGAAAGCGTGCGAGATCGAAAACCTTCGGGTACTTCGTCGACGGCCGGATGGGCCTGCGAGGCACCCTTGCGCACAAAGATCGCGTGGCTCGCCCGATACGGTGAGCTCGTGTCCTGGTGCACAAAGTTCACCAGCAGCAATTCATCGCCTACCTCGGCGTCGGTCAGGCTCACGCGGCAAGGAAACCCCGGCTTGGCGCTAGCGGTACAGCGCATCGCCAGGCGAGCGGCAAGCGCATCATTGGGCAGTTCGAAGAGGGGGGCGAACTGGTCCGGATCCAGAGCGCTGATTTGAAAGTGCATAGGCGCCTCCTTGGCGGCCGATACTAGTCGGACGCGGAGTTCGGCACCATCCGGATCTTGCTGCCAAATCGCGCGGCCCCGCACGCATTTGCTGCCTGGCTTGCGCGGTCGGGGCACGCCGCTGGGGTCTTTTCAGCGCTGCCGAGTCGAGGCGTAACTTGGCTGTACGAGTAGCTCAACCACGCTTGATGTACGAGGGCACGGTGCCCGGATTGCGCAGCGCGGGCCGATGCGATGCCTTTGCCACGGCCGCTGCCAGGACCTGGGCCCGCGTCTCGGGCGGCGAGTCGATCAGCCGCGTTACCCAGGTCGACGGTATCTCGCGGTAACAGCGTCGATCTGGGCGGTAGGCTGGCTCGCGCCAACCTTGATCCAACAGCCAGCGCCAGAACTCATCGCTCAACCCGGCCTGGATCGTCATCCGCACGTCGTCACAGACGATGTGCGAACCGATCGAAGGCTTGACTCCACGGCGCGGTGCAGCGCGCTCTTTTCGCACATGTAGCAAGCTACGGACTCGATTGCGAAGCGCCAGTATCACAGCGAAACCTCATGCCAAGAAGTTGACCGACCCAAAGCTCGGTGTGAGCACGGTAGCGCGGCCAATAACGCGGTACCTCGGTGCCGCGGGCGCAAATGGCTCTGGCAGCGCGTTACCCATTATTTCGCGAGAAGTGCCTGATGCAAAAGCAGGATTACCGGAAACATTCACGGGCATTCGTCCGTTTCGGCAGCCTGCGAGCGCTGCGTCCGCCAGGCATCGGAGCCGGAGGGCGAAACCGTAAACGGCCCGCGCTTGCATCCTGTCGGCCGTCGACCGAGGCGGCGCCGGGCGCTAGTACCCTCGCATGTTGCAGTGCTTTGCGCGGCGCGGATGTAACCGGATTTCCGAACGTCGTGCTCGCGTGGCCCGATCAAATCACGGCCCCAGGGCAATAGTCGGCGGCCCCGGTTTCTGGCATGCTCGCTCTTGCGAATCCTGCGGGGCGCTAGCGTTCCAGGCGTGCCGCAGGCGCGGCGGGGATGTCCCGAGTCGTGGGAGTGCCGGCTTGAAGCGCCTTTTCCTCGTGCTCCTGTGCGCCATACTGGGCGCTTGCGCAGCGACGCCGTCGCCGTCGCCGGTACCCTCGCAGGAATTCTTCCACGACGAGCTGTTTGCTGCTCCTGCGCAACGCGTCGATGCGGAGGATGTGTTTGCGCGCAGCGACGCGATGAAGCATTACGTGCATGTCGATATCGCCCGCCAGTTGCGCGCGCAGGGGTACGTGCGCGGACTGATCAACGCGCTCTACCAAAGCGACCAGCTCAAGCTCAAATACGACCCCGGAGCGACGCGCAACGCGGCGCAGGCCTTCGACGCCCGCAAGGGAAACTGCCTGTCCCTGGTCATCATGACGGCGGCGCTCGCCAAAGAGTTGGGCCTGGAGGTGACCTACCATAACGTGGCCGTCGAGGAAACGTGGAGCCGCGCGGACGATTTGGCCTTCTTGAGCACGCACGTTAACGTGACGCTCGGCACGCGAGCAACCGACGGCAATCCGGGCTACGACGCAAGCCTTGCGCTGACGGTTGATTTCCTGCCTGCGGAAGATATCCCCCGCCGGCGCACGCGGTCGATCTCGGAGGACACGATCGTTGCGATGTACATGAACAATCGTGCCGCGGAGGCGCTCGCCCAATGGCAAATCGATGAGGCCTATTGGTGGGTGCGCGCCGCGGTCGTCCGGGCACCGGATTTCTTGAGTCCCTACAACACGCTAGGCGTTGTCTACCTGCGGCGCGGCGAATTGCCGGCGGCGGAGCAAATGTTTCGGTACCTTCTGGCGCGTGCTCCAAGGGACAAGCAGGCGCTTTCCAATCTGGCGATGCTGCTCGACAAAGAGGGGCACGCGGACGAGGCAAGCGCCCTTCGTGCGCGGCTAGCGCGGCTGGAGCCGTATGCGCCGTATCACTTTTTCTGGCTTGGCACCGCGGCCATGCAGCGCGGGGATTTTGCGACGGCCAAGTCCATGTTTGCCAAGGAGGTCGACCGCGCCGACTACTGCAGCGAATTTCACTATTGGCTCGGCATCGCCAATTTCCGGCTCGGTGACCTAGACGAGGCACGTAAGCAGCTGGCAATCGCGATGGAAAACAGCACGACGCCGTCCGACTACGAGTTGTACGCCGCGAAGCTGGAGCGCTTGCGAAGCGCCGGGGCCCATTAGCCGTCAGAGAAAGCGTTCGCGGAGCTTGGCCTTCCAGAATTTGCCGGTCGAGGTTCGCGGGATGGCCTCGATGAATTCAAACCGATCCGGAAGCTGCCAGCGGGCAAAGCTCGCCGCCAAATGTTCGCGCAATTGCTCCGCCGTGACGCTGGCTGCGGTCTTGAGGACGACGCAGGCAAGAGGACGCTCGCCCCACTTCGGATCGGGCATCGCGATCACGGCGGCCTCGAGCACGGCCGGGTGACCCATCAAGCAACCCTCCATGTCTACCGAGCTGATCCATTCGCCGCCGGACTTGATCAGGTCCTTGGTGCGGTCGGCAATCCGGATGAAGGCGTGCTGGTCAATCGCGGCCACGTCGCCGGTGCGCAAGAAACCGTCGACGGTGAATTTATCGGGATCGCCCGGCGTGTCGTGATAGCCGCCGGTCACGAAGGGGCCGCGCACCTGCAACTCGCCGAGTCTCACGCCGTCCCAGGACTGCTCGCTGCCGTCCTCGCCGATCAGGCGGGCCTCGACCAGTGGCAGCGGTATACCAGCCATCGCCGCGCGGCGAATGCGCTCGTCGGCGTCGATGGCGAGCAGTTCGGGCTTGTTGCCCGAGATACTGGCCACCGGACTCGTTTCGGTCATACCCCAGCCGACCATGACGCTCGCCCCATGTTTTGCGAAACCGCGAACCGCGGCCTCGGGCAGCGCTGCGCCGCCGACGGTCATCCGCATCCCGGCAGGCAGGCGGTGCAGCTGCGGGGCGTTGTCGAGCAGCTGTAGGATTCCGAGCCAGATCGTTGGAACGCCGCAAGCTAGCGTGACTCTTTCCGCGTTGAACAGCTCGAGCAGGTCGGGAGGCGCCAAATGCGGGCCGGGCATCACGACGCGCGCGCCGACCATTGCGCAGCAATAAGGCATGCCCCAGGCGTTGGCGTGAAACATTGGCACCACAGGGCAGACGGTGTCACTGGCCTGTGCCGAGCAGGACGCGGTCGCGCTCACGGCAAGCGTGTGCAGCATGGTCGAACGGTGCGAGTAAACAACCCCCTTGGGCCGGCCCGTGGTCCCCGAGGTGTAGCACATCGACACGGCGTCGTCCTCGTCGTGGGCTACGTAGACGAAGTCCTTGGGCGCCGCGTCGAGGAAGGCTTCATAGTTCAGATCGGCACCCTTGACCGGCGCGCCGGTCAAGGGAACGACAATGACCCGCTCGAAGTTTGTTGCAGCGCGAAAACGCTCGAGCAGCGGCAGCAGCACGTCGTCCACCACGAGAAAGCGGTCGCGCGCATGGTTGGCGATCCAGCCGATTTCATCGGGCGCGAGCCGCAGGTTCAGCGTGTGCATGACGCCGCCGGCCGCAGGAATGCCGAAATAGCACTCCAGGTGAGCGTAATGGTTCCAACACAGCGTCGCGACTCGATCACCCTTTTTCAGGCCGGCGCCCAGCAGGGCAGCGCCCAGCCGGCGCGCACGCCGGTACAGGTCGGCATAGCTGTGCCGCACGACGCTCTTGTCGGGCATCCGGCTGATGACCTCGGACTGCGGGTAAAGGCGGCCGGCGCGTTCGAGCAGGTGGTTCACCGACAGCGGCACATGGGGCATGGTCGAGCGGATCATCGGGGGTCTCCTCAAAGCGGCAAGTCGCAGCCGATGCCGTGCCCGGCCAGCGGTCGCGTGCTATGGCCGAGACGCGGTTTTGCACCGGGACTGCTTAGCGTTACTGGATAAGCCAACATCGACGGATTGTCAATATTCGGGCGCGGCCGGCCCTAAGTCATCTAAGCTTTCCTTGTTCCGCGCACTGGCATTGGCCCGAGCGCCGCAGCGAAGCGGCGAGGAGCTCACAATGCGGGGTTCCAGAAATCGTTCTAGGAGATTGCCGTGGTGCATCCCATCAGCCGCTACCCGGTGTCAAGGCTCGAGGACCTGCCGGACGATATTCGCAATCGCATTCTCGCGGTGCAGGAAAAGTCGGGTTTTGTCCCCAACGTCTTCCTGGCGCTCGCTCACCGGCCGGCGGAATTTCGTGCCTTCTTCGCGTATCACGATGCCCTGATGGAAAAAGCGGGCGGGCTCAGCAAGGCCGAGCGCGAAATGATCGTCGTCGCCACCTCCGGTGCCAACCAGTGCCAGTATTGCGTGGTCGCGCACGGCGCGATCCTGCGCGTCCGCGCCAAGAATCCTCTGATCGCTGACCAAATTGCGATCAACTACCGCAAGTCCGACATCACGGCGCGCCAGATGGCCATGCTCGACTTCGCCTGGAAAGTGGCCTTCGAGGCATATGCCATCAACGAGGCCGACTTTCAAGCGTTGCGCGGCCACGCGTTCAGCGACGAGGACATCTGGGACATCGGTGCCATCGCGGCCTTCTTCGCCCTCTCGAACCGAATGGCCAACCTCACTGGCATGCGACCGAACGATGAGTTCTACTTGATGGGACGGTTGCCGGCCAAGCAGTCGGGCTAGAGTATCGGGACCTGCTATGAAATATTTCGAATGGCTGCCACCAGAAGGCGCGCAGATCCTTTTCGTGCTGTTCCTGTCCTTTCTTATCGGGCTGGAGCGGGAGGAGCGCAAAGCCACCGATGACCGCTTCGCCTTTGGCGGCGTGCGCACCTTCCCCCTGATCGGACTGGTCGGCTATTCGATGGCGGTACTCTCCGGTGGCGAACTCGCGCCGCAGGCGCTTGGCTTTGCCGTGGTTGCCGGATTCTTGCTGATGGCCTACTGGCACAGGCTTGCGTCGTCCGGATATTCCGGCGTTACTTCCGAGATGTCCGGCCTCGCCACCTACCTGGTGGGTGCTCTGGTGTATCGCGAGATGTTCTGGATCGCCACCACCCTGACGGTGTCGAGCATTTTGCTGTTGGAACTCAAGTCCCGCCTGGAGGAGCTGGCCAAGCGCATCGAGCCCACCGACATTCTCACCCTCGGCAAGTTCCTGCTGCTGTCGGCGGTCATCTTGCCGCTGCTGCCAAACACGCAGTTTGGCCACTTCCAGATCAATCCCTTCAGGACCTGGCTTGTTGTCGTGGCAGTGAGCGCGGTTTCGTACGGCAGTTACGTGCTGCAGAGACTGGCCAAGGGCCAAGGCGGCGTCCTCTTGGCGTCGGTGCTCGGTGGCGCCTATTCCTCCACTGTGACGACGGTGGCTCTTGCGCGACGGTCCGTGACCGAGGAGCAAGCCCACCTGTTCTCAGGGGGGATTCTGATCGCCTCCGGGGTCATGTACCTGCGGCTGGCGATCTTGCTGGCGCTTTTCAATCAGGAGCTGATGAACCGGTTGGCACTGCCCTTTGTGGGGCTGGCCGCACTGGCGATCGGTGTCGGCTGGCTGTGGTCCCGAAGAAAGGAAACGGATGCGGCTGTCGAGAGCAAGGCGATCGAACCCAAGAATCCGCTCGAGATAAGCGCGGCGCTGCTGTTTGCCCTGCTCTTCGTGGCAATGCTGGTGGCGACCCACCTTGCCGTCGAGTATCTTGGCAACCGCGGTGTCTACACGCTTGCCGCGATCATGGGCGTTACCGATGTGGACCCATTCATAATGGGCATGACCCAATCGGCCCCGACGCTCACGCCATTGCAGACCGCTTCTTCGGCAATTCTGATCGCGGCCTCCAGTAACAATGTCGTCAAGGGCGTGTATGCCCTGGCACTGGCGTCGCGCCCGACCGGCGTGCAGAGCCTGTGCCTGCTGCTGGGTCTGGCCGCGTTGGGCTTGGTGCCGCTTTTTTGGTGATGGTGGCAGGCCCGTCAGGGAGGTTCCTGCGGCACGCCCGGCGTCGGCTGTCTGCCGGGTATACCCCGCACCCTGCTCGCGGGTACGCGCGTTGGCCGCCTGACGCAATCGGCATCATCCGGAGCCGTTGATAGAGTTCAAGGACCTAAGGGACGAGCGCAAGGCGTTGGACTTCGAGGCTCTACTGGATCGTGTCGCGCCCAACCCCCGCAGTTCATCAAGCAGCGCGTTCGTCGTAGGGATAGAAGAGTAAAGCAAGGCCCGAGCCTGAGCCGCCCGCACAGCGGCGGGATAGTCCTTATCCTCGATTGCCGTGACGTGTGCGTGGTAGCGGGCTTGCTTGTCTTCGCGTGCCATGATCAAATTCTGAGCTCTTGCGCAGGAGGCTCCGAATGGCAAAGGTGACGGTCTACTATTTCCGGGTGTGGAATCAGGATCGACGACAGCATCTCATATCGGCGCGGCCCGCGACGCGCGAGCGAATTGAAAGTTTGAAGGGGAACCTGATCGAAGATACGGCGCAGGAGGTAGAGTCTTCCCGCCTAGACAGCGCAGGCTTCCTGTCCTACACATTGCCCAAAGCCTTTAAGTTGCCTACCCAATTTCAGTAGTCTACATTGGTGGAACGGGACGGTAGCGACTAAGGCCGGCACTGCGACTTGGCGGAGCAGCGCGCTGTGCGCGTAGCCTACGCAATCGAGGGTAGAGCCTACTGGGATCTTGGCTTCGACGTGGGAATGAAGGCGCGCAACCGCCCCTGGCTACTTTCCAAGGTAATTGGCACACCCGATGGAGTTCAAGGACTACTACGCGACTCTGGGAGTCGAGCGCACTGCCACCCAGGACGACATCAAGCGCGCCTATCGCAAGCTGGCACGTAAGTTCCACCCGGACCTCAACAAGGATCCGGGCGCGGAGGCGCGCTTCAAGGAAATCGGCGAAGCGTACAAGGCGCTGAACGATCCAGAAAAGCGGGCCGCGTACGACGACGTCGGACGCCGCTACCAGCATGGCCAGGACTTCCATCCGCCGCCGGGTTGGGACGGCGGCTTCGAGTTCAGCGGCAAGGACTTTGGGCCAGGCGAGGAGACGGACTACAGCGATTTCTTCCAATCGCTGTTCGGCCGGCACATGGCGAGCGCGCGCCGGGCCGCCCACGCGCCGGGCGGCGATCATCACGCCAAGATCGTGATCGACCTGCAAGACGCATACCGCGGCGCGCGGCGCACGGTGTCGCTGCGCGTGCCGATCGTCGATGCGCACGGCCAGCTCAGCGTGCAAGAGCGGCAACTCGAGGTCAACATTCCTAAGGGAGTGCGCGAAGGGCAGCATCTGCGGCTTGCCGGGCAGGGCGGCGCGGCCGACGGCAGTGGACCCACGGGCGATCTGTACTTGGAGATCGGATTCCGCAAGCACCCGCATTTCCGGGTCGATGCCAGCGACGTCTACGTCGACCTGCCGATAACGCCGTGGGAGGCCGCGCTCGGCGCGACGGTGACGGCGCCCACGCCCGATGGCGACGTACTGTTGACCATACCGCCGGGCTCATCATCGGGTCGCAAGCTGCGGCTACGGGGCAAGGGGCTGCCGAGCAACCCGCCCGGCGACTTGTACGCCGTGCTGGGCATCGCGATGCCGCCGGCAGAGTCGCCGGTGGCGAAGGAAGCCTTCGCCACGCTGGCGCGCTCCTTTCCCGGCTTCAATCCGCGCACCACCCTGGAGACATAAAAACGATGGCCGACCCCCATTCCTCCGCCGTCGAAGGCATCGTCGTCGAGGAACAGATCCGGCTCACGCTCGATGACCTGAGCCGCGCCTGTCACGTTGCCAGGACGGAAGTGATCATTTTGGTTGAGGCGGGCGTCTTGGAGCCTGCCGGCACCGGGCCCGAGAACTGGTTCTTCGCCGGGCCCGCGCTGCGGCGCGCCCGCGTGGCCCTGCGCCTTGCGCGGGATCTCGAACTGGGCGTCACTGGCACGGCCGTCGCGCTCGAACTGCTCGACGAGATCGAGGCCCTTCGGTCGCGGCTGCGACGTGCGGGACTGCTCTAGAGTTGAAACGCCAGCCAGAGCAGCAACCCGTCGCCAAGGTCGTGCATGATGCCGCCCGCCGGCGCGATCCACGGCTGCGCGCTAGCCGCAGTGGCGTTGAACCAGGCCACCGCGCTGGCGATGGTCTTGCGATCCCCCAGTGCCACCATCAATTCGTAGTTCAGGAAGAGGCTGCGTGAATCGATGTTGGCCGAGCCCAGCAGCAGCCACGCATCGTCGATTACCACCATCTTCGCGTGCAGCATCGAGGGGTGCACGCGGATCTGAACGCCGGCCGCGGTCATTTGCAACAACGGCCTCCTGCGGGCGAGGTCGGCGAGTCGGTGGTTGGAGCGCGCTGGCAGCAGCAGTCGCACCTGCACGCCGCGCCGTGCCGCCAGGCACAAGGCGTCGAGCAGACTTTCGTCGGGAACGAAGTACGGCGTCGCGATCTCGATGCTGGCCCGCGCTCGGTAACAGGCCAGCAGCAGCAAGGCGTGCAGCGTGTCGTCCGTGTAGTCCGGACCACTTGGCACGGGACGTGCGATGCCGGCGTGGGGCCGCGCGGCATCCGCGGTGGGCGCCGGTGCGTCCGCTAGGGAACGTCCGGTGGCGAAGATCCAGTCGCTGACAAATATGGCATCGAGCGCGGCGGCCAGCGCGCCATCGGTATCGAAGCTCAGATCCGTCCATGGCGCGCAGCCGTGCGAACCTTCGAAATATTCGACCGCCAGATTGCGCCCGCCCGACCACACCCGTGCGCCGTCGGCGACGACGAGCTTGCGGTGATTGCGCAAGTTGGTCCGGCCGCGCAATGGCCGATGAACCGGTGGAACGAACCAGGCGACTTGCGCGCCGCATGCGCGCAGCCGGTGCACCACGCGCCAGCTGCGCATGCCGCCGACGCCATCGAGGAGTATGTGCACGGCAACGCCCGCCGCGACGCGCGCGCGGACTCGGTCGACCAGCGCTGCGCCAATGGTATCGTCGCCGATCACATAGGTGCAAATGTGCAGGCTATGGCGCGCCTGGTCGAGCACCTCGAGCAGTGCACCCAGTGCGGCGGCCCCACTGGTATGCAAGGCTACCGCCCCATGGCCGACTGCTGGCGGCAGGTTTAGCGCCCGAGCAAGAGCGTCCAGCGGATCGGCGCCATTGGAGACTTGGCTGCCGAGGGGGACATTGGTGCCTGGTGCGGGGCCCGTGCGGCGGAGTTTTCGGGTCCCGAACATCAGGAATAGGGGAACGCCGAGATACGGAAGCAGGGCGATTAGCAGCACCCACGCGACCGCCGCCGTCGGCGGCCGGCGCTGTTGCAGTCCCTGTGTCGCGAGCACATAAAGCAGAAGGCCGATCACCACGGCCACCGTGTGCCACGAGATCCACTGCATCAGCCACGCCTGCACGGGGCTACTCTCCTAGGGTCCGATGCGTTAGCGGCTCGGTCGATGACCCATGGAGCGCAGGCGCAGGTCGCGCCGCGCCCCCCATCGAGGGACTTCGCCGGTCCACGATCGAATTTATCTCACTGTGGGTGCAAAAGGCGAGCGTCGGACGCCGCAATCGCTGGCGATGGCGCTCGCAAATGTCGTGACGTGGAAGCAAAAGTAGTGTATAAAGGGACTGCTTTCGCTTAGGTCGCTGTCTTCCTTCGGTCTTCTCTGGCCTGTTGCTTGGTTTTCCAGGCCACGGCGCATCTGGTTTCCTCAGGTTCACATTTCTTGATCGATAGCTCGCCTCGGGGCTTTTCCCGCGGCGGATTTGTTCTGACACGTATCTTTCAAGGAATAGCAAAATGTCAACAGGCATAGTCAAATGGTTCAACGATGCAAAGGGTTTCGGGTTCATTACGCCCGATGATGGTGGCAAGGACTTGTTCGCGCACTTCTCCGAAGTGCAGGCAAGCGGGTTTAAGTCGCTAGCCGAAGGTCAGCGCGTCGAGTTTGTCGTCCGCCAGGGTGCCAAAGGCCCTCAGGCAGCGGAAATCCGTCCGTCCTAAACGAGCGGGCAACACAAAAGAGCCGCGGCCCTGCGCCGCGGTTTTTTTACGCAAGAACGGGCGATCCTGGTGCCGGGGCGCGAGGCAGCGCAAGCAATGTTCTTGCCCGCAGACGGCGGGCCATGACCTGCCAGCGCGTCCGGCGGGGTGCTGGCAGCAATAAGTCCGAGCGCCCCAGCTCGCTAGGAAAGGATCGAGGCCTGACAATCCTTGAGCAAGGTTCGAAGTATCGAACGATGACAGCGAGACTCATCCTGGCAGTAGCAGCCAAGCGAAAAGTTTGCGTGATGCGATAGCGTCGCCAGCAAGGCAATGGTGCGCGCGGCATCTGGCTGGCGCATCTCTGCCAGAAAGCGCTTGGCAAAGATTTGCCACTTCGCCGCGTCGCCCGCCTGCTGTCCGAGTTTCATCGTCTCTACGCTCGGCGCGAGGTTGGGGTACCAGAGGTCGTACCAGTTCTGGCGGGCGAATTCCGTCCGCGGAACGCCCCGCGGGGGTCGTCGAACGGTACCGATGCGCGGCCCCTCATCGGGCGATCGCTCGCTGCCGAGCCTGACAATGCGAATTCCCATATATCCCCCTTAGCGACGTCCGGCCGCTTCTGCGGCATCGAGCACCACTGACGCGTCGACGAAATTGCGCGAGATCACCGACCCAAGCTTGGCCGCCAGGGCCTGATGGGCCGCGCGCCAAACGGGCAGGGCCGCGGCCAGCCTTCGCGCTCCTGTTTCCGTGAGCCATACGGCGCGCCTTCGACGGTCATCTTCGACCATCGCGACCTCGACCAGACCTGCGCTCACGAGCATGTCGACATTGCGCGACATGGTCGACTGATTGAGTCCTGCCCGCTCGGCCAAGCCACCGAGCGTGTCATCCGGGGCGGACGCAATCAGGCACAGCAGATCGAACTGCGCGCTCGTCAGGCCCGCTGCGGCCAGGCCCTTGTCCATTTCGCCCGTAATCCGGCGCGCCGCCATCCGCGCACACCAGCCTAGGTCGACCGCGAGGGCCTCGGTGGCGTCCGATCGGAGTGTGCGCGGGAGTTGACTGGGAGCAGCCATGAGGGTTATTGTACGCATATACATTAAATGTATCTACATATAAAATCCGGGGCAATTATGAAGAACCATCGCTATGGGCTGGCCAGCCCCGCGGAGGTGGCCCGCATGAGCGGCAGGGAAGTGCTGCAAGCCATCATCGACGGCCGCCTGCCGCAGGCACCGATCTCTAAGACCCTGTCCTTCTGGCTCACCGAGGTCGGTGACGGTTTTGCCGTGTTCGAGGGCGAGCCGGGGCCGGACCTGCTCAACCCGATGGCCACGGTGCACGGCGGCTGGGCGCTCACCTTGATCGACAGCGCGGGCGGCTGCGCTGGCCACAGCCTGCTGCCGGCCGGCGCAGCCTACGCAACGGTCGAAACGAAAGGCAATTTCTCGCGACCGGTCACGCCCGGCACCGGTCGCGTTCGCGCCGAGGGGCGAGTCTTGTCCCAGGGGCGGCAGATCATTTCGGCCGAGGCGCGCGTGCTGGCGAAGGATGGTCGAGTGCTGGCGCATGGAGTCTCGACGATCCTCGTCCTTGCCGTTGGCCGTTAGGCACGCTGGCGCGCATAGCCCGTGCGATGGTGGATCGATACGGCCAGCGCCGGCCAGCGCCGGCCATTGGCGGCCGGGATACCGCATGCGACTTGCCGTCGCGCCTCTGAAAATCGGGCGCTCTGCGGTGCGTCGCATCAGCCACGGCCCCAAACACTTCGCTCGCCGACACCACCTATACTTGGCTGGGGCGAGGCGAGCGCATCGATCGCGCCTGCACGCAGGCGCGGAGCGATCTGCCGGGAGCGACCCCGCCGACGATCGGGGGCGCCCGGTTGCAAAGTCCAAGACATGAGTTCGAGCAAAAGCGCCGTCGAATACCCCTTCCCAGAATATCCGGCTGCCGGCACGACGATCGAGGTAGCGCCGGGCGTGCGCTGGTTGAGCACCCCGCTGCCGTTCCGGCTGCGGGCCATCAATCTTTACCTGCTGGAGGACGGCCAAGGATGGACCATCGTCGATTGCGGCTACCGCCGCGACGAGGTTCGCTCGCAGTGGGAACAGGTCTGGGACAGCACTCTCGGGGGAGCGCCGGTGACGCGTTTGATCGTCACGCACTTTCATCCCGATCACGCCGGCAACGCTGGCTGGCTCTCGCAGCGCTGGAACCTGCGCCCCTGGATGACCCAGGCCGAGTGGCTGACCGCCAATCTGGCG
>OKRD01000127.1:0-188 GCA_900290335.1 Burkholderiales bacterium
TGCTGCTGGACGAACCGGCGGTGCATCTCGATCCGCAGCGGCGCGCCGCGCTCTGGGCCGCGCTGGCACGGCTGCCGGCGCAGACGCTGATCACCGGGACCGACGCCGAGCCGTTTCTGCCGCTGGCGGGCGCCGCCGAAGCCCTCCGCGTCAACCGCGGCGAATTGCTGCCCGATGCGCGTTTTCCG
>OKRD01000127.1:198-1855 GCA_900290335.1 Burkholderiales bacterium
GAGTATCCACACAGACCTTGGAGTCGTTCGTCGGCATGTCCGAAAACGCCGCGCCGCAACCTGATTCCGACGCCTATGACGCCGCGTCCATTTCGGTCCTCAGGGGCCTCGATGCCGTGCGCCGGCGACCCGGCATGTATATCGGCGACACCGACGACGGCTCGGGCCTGCATCACATGGCGTTCGAGATCATCGACAACGCGGTGGACGAGGCGCAGGCCGGCTTTGCCAGCCGCGTCGAGCTGACCCTGAACGGCGACGGCAGCGTCACGGTGCGCGACGACGGGCGCGGCATCCCCACCGACATCCACGCCGAGGAAGGCGTGTCGGCCGCCGAGGTGGTGCTGACCAAGCTGCATGCGGGCGGCAAGTTCAACCAGTCCTCCTACAAGGTTTCCGGCGGCCTGCACGGCGTCGGCGCGGCGGTGGTCAATGCGCTGTCGGAAACCATGGAAGTGCGCATCTGGCGCCACGGCATCGAGCATGTGATCCGCTTCCGCAACGGCGAGACCGAGGCGCCGCTGGCCGTGGTCGGCCCCGGCGACCGCACCAGCGGCACCGAGGTGACGTTCAAGCCCAGCCCCGCCACCTTCACCCGCACCGAGTTCGACTTCGCCCTGCTGGAGCGGCGGCTGCGCGAACTCGCGTTCCTCAATTCCGGCCTGACCATCGTGCTGCGCGACGAACGCCACACACCGGCCGTCGAGAGCGTGCTGCGCTACGACGGCGGCCTGGTTGCCTTCGTCGAGTGGCTGGACCGCGGCAAGACCGCGCTGTTCACGCCGCCGGTCAGCCTGCGGGCGGCGGATGAGGCGCAGGGCATCCGGGTGGAATTCGCCCTCTCATGGAACGACAGCTACCACGAGACGATGCTGTGCTTCACCAACAACATCGCACAGCGCGACGGTGGCACGCATCTCGCCGGCTTCCGCCAGGCGCTGACTCGCGTGGTGACGAAATACGCGGAAGGAATGGGCAAGAAGGAAGGCTTGCAGCTGGTCGGCGAGGATATGCGCGAAGGCATGACGGCGGTGCTGTCGGTGAAGGTGCCGGACCCCAAATTCTCCTCGCAGACCAAGGACAAGCTGGTCAGCTCCGAGGTGCAGCCGGTGGTGCAGGCCGCCACGGCCGACGCGATCGCGCACTGGTTCGAAACCCATCCGAAGGAGGCGAGGTCCATCATTCAGAAGGTGATGGACGCGGCAGCCGCGCGCGAGGCGGCGCGCAAGGCGCGCGAGCTGACAAGGCGCAAGGGGGTCCTGGATGTCTCCACGCTGCCCGGCAAGCTCGCCGATTGCCAGGAGCGCGACCCGACGAAGTGCGAGATCTTCATCGTCGAAGGTGACAGCGCCGGTGGTTCCGCCAAGCAGGGGCGCGACCGCAAGTTCCAGGCGATCCTGCCGCTGAAGGGCAAGATCCTGAACGTCGAGCGCGCCCGCTTCGATCGCATGCTGGGCAGCGCCGAGATCGGCACGCTGATCACCGCTCTGGGCACCGGTATCGGCCGCGGCGAGCCGGAGCAGGGCGGCTTCGCCGTCGCCAAGCTGCGCTACCACCGTATCGTCATCATGACGGATGCGGACGTGGACGGCTCGCACATCCGCACCCTGCTGCTGACATTCTTTTTCCGCCAGATGCCGGAGCTGATCGAGCGCGG
>OKRD01000126.1 GCA_900290335.1 Burkholderiales bacterium
GAAAATCCTCGGCGATCGGCGCGGCGGCGTCGCCATAGACGGCAGCCGAGGAGGCATAGACGACAGGCGGCTTTGTCGGCAGACGGCGAACCGCGTCGAACACGGCTATGGCGCCGGTGAGATTAGCGCGGTGCGTCCCGAGCCAGTCGGTGACGCCGCGTTCGACCGAGGCAATCGCGGCGAGATGGAAACAGCCACCGACGCCTTCGACCGCGCGGCGAACGGTGTCCGGGTCGGCGACGTCGCCGACGATGAGTTCGACGCCGTCCGGCAGATTGTCGCGTTTTCCGGTGGAGAGGTCATCCAGCACGCGCACGGTGTCGCCGCGCGCGCGCAGGGCGTGGCAGAGATGCGAGCCGATGAACCCCGCGCCGCCGGTGACGAGATAGGCGGCCATCAGCGAATGTCGGCGCTGGTCACGAGTGCCACGCCAAGCCGCGCCAGCCGTTCGCGGGCCTCGTCCATCGAGGTGCGGCCATTCGGCAGCGGAACGCCGATGCCGCGGCAGGCATCCTCGATCACGGCTACGTCGTAACCGAGCCGCACCGCGTCCTCCGCCGACCAGGTGACACAGAAATCGGTTGCCAGGCCTGCCAGAAAGATGCGACGGAACCCGCGCTGACGCAGCCAACCATCCAGACCCGTGGGGGTCCGCCGGTCGTTCTCGAAGAATGTGGAATAGCTGTCGATGGCCGGATGGAATCCCTTGCGGACGATGACCTCCACCTTGGTCAGATCGACGTCGCGGTGCAGCGCGGCATTGGCGCTGCCCTGCAGCGCGTGGTCGGGCCACAGCACCTGCTCGCCATAGGGCATCGGCACCGTGTCGTAGGGCAAGCGGCCCGGATGCGCGCTGGCGAACGACGTGTGCCCCGCCGGATGCCAATCCTGGGTGGCGAACGCGTGGTCGAAGCGGGCGAGCAATCGGTTGATCGCCGGCACGACCGCGTCGCCGTCCGCGACGGCGAGTTCTCCGCCTGGCATGAAGGTCGGCTGGACATCCACCAGTCCCAGGATGTCCGTCTCCCGCTCGATCGCGATGGCGTCCATCCCATGCTCTCCCTGGTCAGTCATCGTCGGCGCTAGTAGAAATGTCATGTCGGCAGGTGCGCCGGCAAGACTGTCCGGGAGGCAAAGACCGATGGGAGCTACACGCGAGACCCTGTTTGGGCTGCTGCTGGCATCCGCGCTGGCTGCGCAGCCGGCCGGCGCCGCCAATTTCCGTTGGGCCAATGACGGCGATGTGGGTGCCATGGACCCCACCACCAGGCAGGAGACGGTGCAGCTTTCCTTCCTGTCCAACATCTATGAGCCGCTGGTCCGGCGCGACCGCAACCTGCGGTTGGAGCCGGCGCTGGCGGTGACATGGGAACAGACCAGCCCGACCGTGTGGCGGTTCCATCTGCGGCCGAACGTGAAATGGCAGGACGGCTCGCCGTTCACCGCGGCCGATGTGGTGTTTTCGCTGCAGCGCATCCTGTCGAAGAACTCGGCGATGCGTGCGCCGATGTCGATGGTGAAGGAGGCGCGAAAGATCGACGATGTGACGGTGGAATTCGAGACCTACAAGCCAGATCCGATCTTTACCCAGGAGGTGACGAACTTCCTGATCATGTCGAAGGCCTGGTGCGAGGAACACCATGCGACCGAGCCCGTCATCATCGGCGGCACGGAAGACAATTACGCGGTGCACTACGCGATGGGCACCGGGCCGTTCAAGCTGGTCTCGCGCGAGCCGGATCGCGCCACGGTGGTGGAGAAGAATGCGGGCTGGTGGGACAAGCCGCAGCACAATCTCGACCGCGTCGAGTTCGACGTGATCGGCAACGCCTCGACGCGGGTGGCGGCGATGCTGTCCGGCGAGATGGACATGATCTATTCGGTGCCGCCGCAGGATATGAAGCGCATCGCCGCCGCGCCCGGGCAGCACCTGATCCAGAATCCGGAACTGCGCACCATCTATCTCGGGTTCGACATGTCACGCGACGAGCTGCCGAGCTCCGATATCAAAGGCAAGAACCCGTTCAAGGATCAGCGTGTGCGCGAGGCGTTCGCGCTGGCGATCGATGAACCGACGATTGTGCAGAAGGTGATGCTGGGACTCGGACATCCCACCTGGCTGATGTGGGGGCCGGGGGTAAACGGGTACGATGCGAAGCTCGACGTGCGGCCCAATCCGGACCTGGCGAAGGCGAAGCAGCTGATGACCGAGGCCGGTTATCCGAACGGGTTTCGCGTCGCTTTCGACTGTCCGAACGACCGCTACGTGATGGACGAGCAGATCTGCACGGCGATCACCTCGATGTTGGCGCGGATCGGTGTGAAGGTCGATCTGCTGGCCCAGACGAAGGCGAAGTATTTCGCCAAGATCCTGGCGCCGAAATACGATACCGACTTCTATATGCTGGGCTGGACGCCGGCCACCTACGATGCGCACAACGCGCTTTACAGCCTGCTTGGGACACGGGCTGGCGGCCGCGGCGAGGTGAATGTCAGCGGCTATTCCAGTTCGGCGCTGGATGAGCTGATCGACAAGATCGGCGTGGAGAGCGACCAGGCAAAGCGCAACGGGCTGATCGACCAGGCGGCGCAGATCCTGCAACACGATCTGCCGACGATACCGCTGCACCAGCAGGTCATCGTCTGGGCGGCGAAGGACAATGTCGATCTGGCGCAGCTTGCCGACAATTTCTTTCCGTACCGCTACGTGAAGGTGAAGTGATGGCACTGCACTATGTGACGCAGCAACGGCCGATCACCGATGCGCTGCGGCGGACGGTGATCGAGGACCTGCCGGAGCTTGCGAAAATCCAGAATGCGGAGCTGCGGCGCACGGCGGTGGAGGCGT
>OKRD01000125.1 GCA_900290335.1 Burkholderiales bacterium
CATAGCTGCCCGCCGCAACGCTTGGCGTAAACGTGGGGGGACCGCTGCCCGGCTGGGTGAACGCCTGGATCACCCCGCCGGAGGAGTTGCCGTACAGCGCCGAATAAGGACCGCGCAGAATCTCGATGCGATCGACAGATCCCAGGTCGATGTTGGACACCCATCCTTGTCCATCGGGCAGCGTCGCGGGGATGCCATCGACATACACGCGCAAGCCGCGCAGACCAAACGACGAACGGGCACCAAAGCCGCGGATCTGTACCTGTTCATCTTGCGCGTAATTTTGCCGGTCCCGGACAACAAGCCCCGGTACGCTGCCCACGCTCTCCGACAGATTGATACCCAACCGAGCGTTGCGCACGCTGTCCCCTTCGATCACCGAGATCGAGGCGGGCACCTCGAATTCGAGCATCTCGGTGCGCGTGGCCGAAGTCACTACCGGCTCGAGCGCCTCGGGCGCGGGTGTCGTCTGGGCGATCACGGCCGCATGCAGCCCGAGGCAAAACACGAATCGCACGATGAACAGGCGGCCGGGGATTGCATCCGTCCCCCTACTTGCACGCATCCAATCTCCTTCGCGCACTCCCTTGCGGCACCGCGCCCGGCACCCAGTGCAGGTTCCGAAGAAGGGCCTGCCCGCATGCGCCCATGCCATCGTCGCGATTAGCGGCATGCACTAATCGTGCCACGAGGGCCACAACGTGGGAACGGTCAAACAATTCGCACTCGTCTTCCGAGCTGTCCCGAGCTGAAAAATCCGCTCCAAAATTTGGCCCAAGCGCGCTGGCTTGGCACAGCTTGCATCCGCAGGGAGCTGCCGTGACCGCCAGCGGGTTGGTCAGGCCGCCATAGTATCGAAAGTTGCGTTGCATCACGCCAAAGCAATCACCCATGGACCTTCGTTCGGAACTTGCCGGGAAGCCCGCCCCCGCGGGGAAGAGTCCCGAACGAACACCTATCCGACCCCCTTTCGATTGGTTCGTAGCCGCAAACGCCTTGCCGCCTAAATCTGCGAGGTTTGTTGGTGCAACGGTTACTGCGCAGGGGCGAATGTCAGGGCGACCGAAGAAGGCATTTCCATCTGCCGTGGCCACCGCACATTGCCCGTCGGCGCGGACGAGGCACCGGAGCTCCGGAAGCCGGGCGGGTGCGCTCCGTCTCGATCCACTTGTCGATCACCGGAGCGAGCACCGTGAGGGGCAGGGCACCGTGGTCGATCGGGGCGTGGTGCAACCGGCGAATGTCAAAGCGTGGCCCCAGCGCCGCCCTGGCCCGCTCGCGCAGCGCGAGGATGCGCAGCTCGCCCAGCTTGTAGGCGGTGGCCTGTCCCGGCCAGACGAGGTAACGGTCGACCCTCGGCTTCGGCGGCGCCGCGCTCCAGCTGGGCGTGCTCGATCAGGTAGTCGATCGCCCGGATGGCAGAGAGCAGCTCGACGAGGTGCGCGCGGCGCCTTGCCACGGCCGCGGCGCAGAGGTCCGTCAGCCGATCGTCTTAACGGTGATCGCCCAGCGTCGTCGCGCGTTCGGGGAACTGCGCGAGTTCCCATTCCCACTTGGCATCTTGCCGCCGGGCGGCTCGCCTTGGTAACGGGCCGCCACCGTGCCCATTCGGGCACCCGGCTCAGCGCCACATCGCTCGCATTTGTGCCGCTAAGTCGACCGGGGTGCGATCCGCGGGCAGGGACGAGGGCGTATCCATCGGCGCAGCCGGCCACGAGAGCTGCTCAAAGTGCGCGAGCAGCGCCGCCGGCACAAAGCGCGAGCGCGTCGCGTAGACGTGCCGCTCGCCCAGGGCCAACTGGTGGCCGACATGAAAGCGCTGCGGCACGATGATGTCGAGTTCATCGCGCGCGCGGGTGAGCGCAACGTAGAGCAGGCGCCGCTCCTCCTCGATCTCGGCACTCGTCCCGGTTGCCAGGTCCGAGGGAATACAGCCGTCAACGCAGTTGAGCAGCGTCACGGCCGTCCATTCGCGACCCTTCGCGGAATGGATCGTCGACAAAATCAGGTAGTCCTCGTCGAGCAGCGGCACGCCGGCCTCGTCGCTCGTTGCCTCGGGCGGCTCGAGCGTGATCTCGGTCAGGAAGCGCTCCATGCTGGGATAGGTCGCGGCGATCCGCGCGAGCTGCGCGATGTCGGCGGCGCGCACGCGCGCGTCCTCGAACAGCCGCTCGATCTGCCGCTCGTACCAGTGGCAGGCCTGCTCCAGCGGCGCCGGCCAGGCCCCGCGCCCGCGCGCGAGCTGCTCGATCAAGGCGCCGAACTCGCGCCACGCGGCCTGGGCGGCAGGCGGCACCGGCTGCTCGGCCAGCAACACGCCGCCCGGCGGCGCCGCGACGATACGGTCGAGCAGTTGCGCCGCGGTCTTGGGGCCGATGCCTGCGAGCAGCTGGATCGCGCGAAATCCCGACACCCGGTCACGCGGATTGCCCGCCCAGCGCAGCAGCGCCAGCACGTCCTTGACGTGGGCGGCCTCGAGGAACTTCAAACCGCCGAACTTGACGAAGGGGATGTTGCGCCGCGTGAGCTCGAGCTCCAGGCGCGCGCTGTGATGCGCCGCACGGAACAAGACGGCCTGCGACTTGAGCTTGACGCCGGCCTCGCGGCGCGCCAGCAGCTGCTCGACCGCGTAGCCGGCCTGGTCCGCGTCGTCGCGCACCGAGACAATGCGCGGCTTGCCCGAGCCCGTGCGCTCGGTCCACAGGTCTTTCGTATAACGTTCCTTGGCCAGGGCGATCACCGCGTTGGCCGCGGCCAGGATCGGTGCGCTCGAGCGGTAGTTGCGATCCAGGGTCACCAGATGTGCCGGCGGGTCGAACTGCCCCGGAAAATCCAGGATGTTGCGCACCGTCGCGCCGCGGAATGCATAGATCGATTGCGCGTCGTCGCCAACGACGGTCAGGCCGCGACCGTCGGGTTTCATGCCCAGCAAGATGGCCGCCTGCAGGCGGTTGGTGTCCTGGTACTCGTCGACCAGGACGTGGCTAAAGCGCTCGCCGATCTCGCGCGCCAGCGCCGGCTGCGCGACCATCTGCGCCCAGTACAGCAGCAGGTCATCGTAGTCGAGCACCTGCTGGGCCTGCTTGGCCTCGACGTAGCCCAGGAACAGAGCCTTGAGATCGGCTTCCCACTCGGCGCACCACGGGTAGCTCGATTGCAGCACCTGCGCAAGCGTGCCGCTGGTATTGAGGACCGACGAATAGATCGCCAGGCACGTCCCCTTCAAGGGAAAGCGCTTGTTCTTGGCCGAGCAGCCCAGCTCGTGGCGCACGAGGTTCATCAGGTCGGACGAGTCCTCGCGGTCGTGGATCGTGAACGTGGGTTCGAGACCGATGCGCCCGGCATACTCGCGCAGCAGCCGCGCGCCGACGCTGTGGAAGGTCCCCGACCAGGGGATCGACACCGCCGCCATGCGCGGTCTTTGCTCCATGAGCCGCGCAAGTATGCGTGCGACGCGGCGGCTCATCTCCTCGGCGGCGCGGGTCGTGAAAGTGAGCAGCAAGATCTTGCCGGGGTCCGCGCCGCATGCCACCAGGTGCGCGACCCGATGCGCCAGGGTATTGGTCTTGCCCGAGCCCGCCCCGGCAATCACCAGCAGCGGCCGATCAATCGCTCCGGCCTCGCTGCCGGTCCCGCACACCACGGCCGAGCGTTGCGCCTCGTTGAGCGAGCCAAGGTACGCGGGCAAGGCAGCGGCCGGCAGATCGCTGGCGGCGTTCATTGCGGCTCGCCCTGGGCGACGGCGCAGAGAGCTTGGAAACGAGACATCACGGCGCAGGGCGCGGGCTCGCCGCGCGGGTTACTGTGGTTATTCACAGTATAACCCTGGCTCCTGTCCGTGCGGGCATTTTGCTAGTGCCCTGGGGTACGGAACCCAGCCGGATGCACTGCGCGCCGATATTGCTATGCGCTCGTTTGCACCCCGTGCGAGGCGCCATGCCGGTGCCCGTAGAAACTCGTTGGCCGCGTTTGCGCCGACAGAGGCGCGAAAGGCTTTCGCGGACGGCTGCGGGGAGGGCGACGCCCCAGCAGGATTAGCGCTTGCACAAGCCCGCTGTCGACCCTGCACCGTTACCGCCGAGTCATCGAATTTGCCACGCCGTGACGCTCTCGATGCAATTGGCCCCAGGCGTTTGCGAGTCTTCAAGATCCAAGCGCCACCCCCTCACCTGGCTCGCCGCCTGCCGTGCCACGCCAAGATGAGCAATAGCGCGACCACGGCGTGCAGTCCGGCTCCCGCCCACAGGAGTCGCCCCTGCCACTGCCCGAGCGTGCCCAAGAAAGCGAGGTATAGCGCGATCAGGGTGTTGTAANNGAGCCACTCTCGGAGCGCTGCCGCGGCGGCCAGCACGCCGATCCCAGTGCAAGAATCGCAATCCCGAAGCACCGGCCCAGCGGCAACCATGCATCGGCAACTTCCCCGCCTGCCAGCAATGCCAGGACGACCGCAGGCACGATCAGCAGGGCAAGGCCGGTGCCAATTTCGACGAACGCGGAGAACGCAAGAATGCTTCTCATCATGCTGCGGCTCGCTTCGCCCGCGGTCGGGCAGTGCCTCCTTCGAATGCGCATTCTTCCACTGGCGTCGGCGCAGTCAAATCAGCAACGGACTCGAGGTTGCCGCGAAAGGCGGCGCCGTGACGAGTTACGCGCCAAAAATAAACCGGGTTCCGGTCGAGCAGCTGCGCCGACACGGCCCTGGCTTGCAGATCAAAGGCACTGAAAGGCACGTTGTTTGCCGTTGGTGTCCGGAACGGCCGATTGTTATGCACGGCGCCCGCGGGTCCTGGCCGGTGCAATCGGGGGCCGCTAACGCCCGCTTACCTACAAATTTGACGGTCGCACGCGAGGTCTGTTTTTTTTGTATTCCCCGTTGGCACCAGCGGTGGCCGACCGCAAGCGCTCGAGCAACTTTACGCGCCGCTGCTGATCGGTCACAGCGAAGTTGACGTTCTGCAAAGGGACAGGGGCGGCAAGACACCTCGCCCGATCCTTTCGCCTGAGCGCCGATGTCGTCGGCGGCAGGCCAAATTGTTGCGGTTTTCATGCGCAATTCGTAAGATTGGTCGCAGCGGGTCACACGTACGGTACAGCAGTACGGTACAGCAAGATTGCCAATCGTTGCTGATGTGCCGATGAAATCCTATCGCGTCGCACTGGGTTTGGCCGCGCTCCCCCGGGTCGGGCGCGTGCGGTCGTTGGCGATGCGCAATAGCGAGTCGAGCGCCGCCGGTTCCCGAAACAGCGGGCTTGCACTTTGAGGCGGAAATCGTCTGATTGTCCTTTGATTCATCGATAGAGGAATCATGTTCGAGTTCGTTGGACGGGCGATCGCCACCTATCTTTCGCAGCCCATCGGTAAGCCTAGCGGCGGCAGTGCCGATGCCAAGCTCGTGGCAGACACGCTGGCCCCCGGCGATGTGTTGCTGGTCGAGGGCAACACGCGCATGAGTGCGGCGATCAAGTATCTGACGCAATCCACTTGGTCGCACGCCGCCCTGTATGTCGGCCCGCGACCCGAACTTGCGTCTACCTACGGCGAGGCGGCCACGCTGATCGAGGCGGACATCCTGGCAGGCGTTCGCGCCGTGGCGCTATCGCAGTATAGGAATTTCCGTGTACGTATCTGCCGCCCGGTCAACCTGACGGCGTCGGACCGTGAAAAGCTGGTTCAGCATGTGATCGAGCGTCTCGGTCATCAGTACGACCTAAAGAACGTCATGGACTTGGCGCGTTACCTGTTGCGGGTTCCGGTACCCCCGCGCCTTCGGCGGCGCATGATGTCCATCGGCAGTGCGGACCCGACGCGTGCCATTTGTTCGACGCTGATTGCGCAGGCATTTGGAGCGGTCCGCTATCCCGTTCTGCCGATCATCTCGCGCAAGAACGACGGCAACCCGGGCCGTGCCGACCAGGTTCGAGAACTCTGGCACATACGCCACCATAGCCTGTACGTGCCCCGCGACTTCGATATCTCGCCGTTTTTCGAGGTGGTCAAACCGCGAATTGTGAAGGCGTTCGACTACCAACACGCACCCTGGAGCGAGGGCAATACGATTCTCATGGACGACACGGCGTCGACAGAATGGCTGACCGTCGCTCCGACAGAAGGCCTTCCCGACTCAAGCGCGTAAAGGAAACTCCCGCCCACGCCGGCCTTCCCGATCCACCGATGGCCGGGCTATCCAAGCCTCTGCCGGTGGCTGCCCCTTCGTGACGATTACCTGCCTCCGGATGTCAGGTCCCGGCCTTATCCGGCGGTCAAAGCAATCGGCGATCCATCCAGGGGCGACACTCCAGATCCCGGAAGGCGGGCGGTTAGGGCCTGGATCGCAAACGCTCGCGGAGTTGTCGGGCCGCCCAGGCGAAGCGGCGCGCGGGCGGCGATGGAGGTAAAAACTATTTCGCCGCCTTTGCCTTGTAGGAGAATTTTTGGCCAGAAACGGATGCCTCATACATTAGACCGCCTTTGGCAATCGTGAACACGGCCACGCCCTTCTGGTAGGCGCCTGCAGTCGTCGCGTCTTTCTTGCCGCCGCTCGCGCCCGCGGTGGAGCTCCCCGTGCCAGCGCTCGCTGACGCGCCGGCGGTAATTGCGACCGCGCTGACGTTTCCACCGAAACTGAAGTTGCCGGAGGTGAATTCGTCGAACGCTCGCTTGTCCTGAAAGAAAACCATCTCGCTGTACCCCTGGCCACCCAACTGCAAACCGACGCTCAGCTGCGTCATCGAAGTGTCGCCAACGTACTTGCCTTGCTGGTAGACACGGCCCTCGCCGTATGCTCCGCCGACGACAAATCCCGCCTTGCCAATCGTCGGAAAAACCGCATAGCCATAACTGGAGCCAAAGAACGCAGCGCTCGCGCCCGCGTTCTTAAAGAGTTCCGTGGTGTCGCCATAGCTGTCCGCAAGTGCGGGGAACGCCGGCACCATCAGTGAAGTGATCACTAGGCACGCGCACCAGATCTTTCTCATGACCCACCTCCTAAAATTATTCCTGCGACGTACAAATATTAGCGCCGCCGACAATACTACGCGCATGCAACCATGGTCAGATCGTTTGAAGTTATGGCAATGGCTGATCTTGGTCAAGCGACGGTCGGACCCGCAATCGGGGCGGCGCCTCTTGGTCGTGAAGTGCCCCGATCTATCCCCGTCGTGCCACAAAGGCGGCACCGATGAGAACTATCGTTAACGCTTGTTCTTTGCCCGCCGGCGTGAGCAGCGCTTTGCAGGCACGAACGTCGCCGAGCCAGGAGCGTCCGCTGTTGGGCAATTTCTGCCGACCCCTCGAACTTCCGCTGTTGGCAGCCGATAGCGGCGCGGTAGCTTCGTTTGCATCGGTATGGGGTCCGCCTGCACCCCGAGCAGCGGTCAATAAAGAGACACGCAAAGCGAGCATCCTTTCAAGGCTCGCATCGGGTCAGCCCAAGCGGTTTGCCCGACGCGGCACCCATTCTTGCATCAGCTGCCGGCCTATCAGCCATGCCAGAACTCGCTCTGCTACTGCTTGCCCGCGTGACTCGAGCATCATGTTGTGCGTTGTTTCGGGGAAGAATTCATGCGGCACCCGGCAGGCTCTATCGGTAGCTTCCATCTCGCTCGGCCGCAAGATGTTGTCTCGTGACCCTCCCAGGACGAGCAACGGGGTTCTGACTTTTTCGGTCTTGGGCAGGTCGAGACCCATCCTGTCCACAGAGGCCATCGTAGTCTCGTCCTGCAGCTGTTTCCCGTACAACAGCAGTTGTTCTTCCGGCATGTCTTCCGAAAGGAAGAATTCGCGTGCGAGCTTGGAAGTAGCCACAGCCGGGTAGAGACGAAGCGTCAGGTTCCTTGTTGCGAACACGAGCGGATGGCGCTTAGCGCTTCTGAGAAATGCCGGCAATACTCCGGCAGGTGGTGCCGACGCCAGTAGCACGGCTGCAGGAGCGGGGTGATCCTCCAAATATTTTTGGACGATAGAGCCACCCATCGAATGGCTGATCACGACGGCCGGTCCTGGCAGTTGACTCGCCACGTTTGCCAGATCCTGGACGTAGTCGGCAATTCGCTTCCAGCACAGCGTGCCGCGCCCCTCTCGCCCTGCCTGCCTAAACACCCTGCAGGGCACTGGCGCGGGCGATGCCCTGCGCGATGGGCGCGGACCAACCATGCAGGCTACGGGATATTGCAGGTCGTCTTGATCTCGGCGATCTTGGCGTCAAGCGCCTTGTTGTAGTCCCCGTTTGCCACCTGGGCCTTCTCGCCCTCCGTCTTCGTTACTAGTCCACCGACCAGTCCGATCGGAGTGATCGCTCCCACGCCGGCAGCCGCCTGCTGCGCGGTGGTGACCTTCTCGCTTTGGAGGACGCGTAGGTCGCCCTCCGCCGTGGCGCAGTTGACGGGCATGGTCTTGGCCTGCTGCTCCTGCATCGCGTCCTTCTTGTACTCGGACGCGCACCCGCCCAGTATCGCTGCCAAGCCAAGTGCGCAAAGGCCTTGGGCCACCACGGTCGTCCTGATCATCTCTTCATCTCTTCCAAAAAAATGTTCGCTCGCCGATTCGTCGTCGGCCGAGAAATTGATCAGCCTCGCAAACGAACGAGCTGCCCTTGCGGACCGCATGCCAGGCGCAAACTCCGGCTACGCCAACCTTCCAAACGTCCTTATGGTGGGCGTGGCAACACATAGGTTCACGTGTAATTGCATCCCAACCGTCCCGGCATGGCTATCCGAAAACGGCAAACTGCTGCGTGCCTTGACCAGAGGCAAATGCCATGGACGCTCGCGGGTCGATGCCAGGACTGTGGGCGCGAGCGACTCGCCGCGGTCGGCGCGTGGCAAAAGGAGCGGGGAGCTCGTCAGCCGCGTCGGTCCCCCTTCCGAGCGTCTGGCTGACTATGACCGCCTTCCGGATTTTTCTTTGCCGCGCTCGCCGGATGGGCTGCGGCCGATCGTGAATTGCCCCCGATGACCGCTCCTTGCGGTGCGCTCTGACCGGTACGCGAGCGCTGGCGCCCGCTGCCGACGTTGGCCACCGCCGCTCGGTTTGCCGTCTTGGCGATCTTTGCTCAGACCTCGGTCTGGCCGTCCATTTCACGGGCATCATCGACTTCGATGCCCCGCTAGCGCACCGTGCTCCCGATCCCCGGTGACCGAGCAGCAGCTGGACGGCGCGCAAGCTCTTGGTGCCCTTATCGTAGATTGGGCACGTCTCGGTGTGGCGCATGCAGTGCGTAGCGCCTGCGCCACGGACCAATCCGAGGTCCTCGATCCAATTGCGCGCGACCCTGGCAATCTGACGTGTACCGGCGTGATCGTGCGGTTCGGGCGGCGGGGCAACAGATGGTGGACCGCTTCGCCGCCCGTTTTCTCAAACCCATGCCTTGGCGGCTTCGCACCACTGGCGCCGGGATCTCTAACTGCACCGGACGCTGCGTCTCGCACTGCAACAAGATGGCGCGCGACGAGACTGGGTCGCCAAGGCAGATATCGCGGACTCGAAGTGTGGTCTAGTCGCAGGCCCGTAGCTCGCCCTCGATGCCCGATGACGCGGCGCAAGTTCTGCGATTCGTTTCCCCCGATGCAGCCGGACGCGTGTGCCCCAGATCGGCCGGGACTCGATGGCCGACTTGTGTCCAGCGAGTTTGCCTTGTTCCATGGCTCCCGCCACCCGGAGGCAATTTCCCCGTCCACGATCATTGCCTTGGCATGGCGGCCGCAGACGCGCCGCCACAGTCGCGGCAAAAGTGTTGCGGAAGGTGGCTTTCCTGCACGCCTTATCCCCTTACCAGAGGCGAGAGAAAGCCCGTTGGGCCCGGCCCGTCGATACCTTCGGCGCGCTCCGTTGCGCGCATAGCAGCTGTCATCCGACGCCGGTCCAACGCCGCCCGCCAGGGGGACCCGGGGCAAAATCTCGATCGCCCAGAAGTCGCCATCGAAGGGCGTCGCGTGAGTGTCCGCGGAGCGGACCGGTACGGCCGACGCAGGGCAGCAAGGAGCTTGGGCACCGCGGATGAGAAAATGTGCCGGGTAGCTCGCGCAGGCCCGGGAAGACTTCTTTACCTCGAAGTCCGCGGCCAGGGACGGGCGATTGCGCTTGCGAAGACCGACCTTGTGTCATACGCTCCCACTTTGAGCCGACTCGAGCCGTGGGCAATCGGGTGCTCCGCGCGAAGTCCGGAGCGTCGCGCCGAGCGCCGACGAGAAGTCGGCGGCGGCGATCAAGACCGCGAAGATGGGAAGGGAAGTCCGGGATGGAGCGAAGAAACCACAGGCCTCTGGCCTCGCGCAAGGCCCCCAAGGAGCTTGGCTATCAGCAGCCCAGCACCTTCGCCAGCGTTACTGCCAACTCGCCGGCGATCGCGGTAATGACGGACCTGCGCCAAGTCACCGCGGCGACCATCGATGCCGAGACGACGCTGAGCGATGCGACGCGCGCGATGATGGCTCGGGGTGTCCGCCTCCTGCTCGTCGTGGCTGCCGATCAATCTGTCCTCGGGCTGATCACGGCGCGCGATACGCAGGGCGAGCGGCCGATGCAGTGGCTGCACAATCGTGGCGGCAAGCATGCCGACCTGCGCGTGAGGGATTTGATGATCTCCACGCAGAACATCGACGTTCTTGACATCAAGGACGTGCTGCACGCCGAGGTCGGGCATATCGTCGCGTCGCTCAAGGCATGGGGCCGCCAGCATGCGCTGGTCGTCGAGCAGGACGCGGTCAATGGTGTCACCCGCATCCGCGGCATTTTCTCGGCAACCCAAATCGGCCGCCAGCTGGGCGTTCCGGTGCTGCCGTTCGACGTGGCGGTAACCTTCGCGGACATCGAGCGGGCGCTCGTGGATTGAGGCCGATGCGGATATAAGGAGCGGCGACGCTCTGGGGTCATAGCCCTGGCTAGCGGCCCAGGGCAAGGTCTTGTCGGCGGCGACGACCGATCCCGCAGCGCCGTGGGGCCTAGTCCGGCTTGGGGAAGACTGTCGTTGCCTCTCGCCAGCGGCTCGCGCTGGAAATTGCGCGGTCCTCGTCGGCCTGCCAGTACTGGCAGCCTGGCCGGGCGAGTTCCTGCGCAGGTGGCTCATCGCGCAGATGCTGCTGCTGAGCGGCATCTTTGTCGCGCTGCCGTGGCGCGATCCGACCTTTGACCGGCAAACCGATGCGAGCCGTGCCACGGGATTGGCGGCGCAGTCCGCTGCGATCCTCGCAACTCTGGCGCCCGGAGAAGTCCGGCTCGTCTCCAAGGCAACGGTGCGCCTCGCCCTCGTCGCGGCGCGCCAGAAGCCGTCAGGGGCGGCCCGCGCGCCTAGGGCACGCCGTCGAAGAATTCCACCACGCCGGTCTCGAGCGAATACTCGGCACCGACGACGAGCAGACCATCGCTGGCGATCAGCTGCTCGATCAGCTTCGATCCGTGGCGCAGCTGGCTGGCCGAGGCGCGGATGTTGGCGCGCACGGCCTGGTGGGCCAGGGCCTGGGGGTCGTGTCGCAGCTCGGTCGCCAGCAGGCCCTCGAGCGACGGCCGCACCCGATCGACGATCGACTGCACGTTGCGTGAGGGCTTTTGCGTCGGGTGCTGCAGCTGCGCCAGCGTGGCCTCGATCGCGCCGCACTGCGAGTGCCCCAGGACCACGACGAGCCGGGTGCCAAACTGCTCGGCGGCAAACTCGACGCTGCCGACCTGCGAGGGGGCAACGATGTTGCCGGCGACGCGAATGACGAACAGGTCCCCGAGACCCTGATCGAAGACGATCTCCACCGGCACCCGGGAATCCGAGCATCCGAGGATCGCGGCGAAGGGCTCCTGGCCGGCGGTCAACTCGTTGCGGCGCGCCTGGGTCGTGAGGGCTTCGCCGCCCCGGTCGCCGGCGACGAAGCGGCGATTGCCCTCACGCAGGCGTTCAAGGGCGGCTCGGGCGAGGATCATCGATGATCAATCATGCAGGGATTGGCGAGCGAGCGCGATCGCCCATGTTGCGAGCGCCAGGGCGATTCTAGCGGCGCGCGCAGTTGGCTGGCCCTTGCAGGGTATCCTGCTGCTCGGTTGATGGCCCGGGAGCGTGCAATGAAGATGGTCAAGGCTGGTTACTGGTGTATTCCGTGTCATTGCTGTCTCGGGTTCGTGCTGCTCACGGCAGCGGCACAGGCCGCCGAGCCGATCAAGGAGGTCGCCTCCGGCGCCCGCGACCGCGAGGCGGTCGCGGTGACGATCTACAACGACGACCTGGGCCTGGTGCGCGAGCGCCGCCGCATCGACCTGCCTGCCGGGCGGACGCGACTCTGGCTGGGCGACGTGGCGGCGCACATGCGCGCGGAGACGGCGCTGCTGCGCGAGGTCAAGGGACCGGCCGTCAGCGTGCTCGAGCAGCAGTTCGACTTTGACCTGCTGACGGCGCGTACGCTGCTGGAGAAAAATCTGGGCCACGACGTGACGGTGCTGCGGACCAACCCGTCGAGCGGCGAGGACCGCCGCGAACGGGCCACGGTACTGGCGGTGGGGGAGGGCCCGGTACTGCGCTTTGCCGACCGCATCGAAGCCGGCGTGCCGGGGCGCCTGGCCTTTGACCGTGTCCCCGAGGGCCTGCACGAGCAGCCCACGCTCTCGGTGCTGCTCGATGCCGCGGGCGGCCGGCAGACCGTGGAGCTCTCCTACCTGACCTCGGGGATGTCGTGGCGGGCCGATTACGCCGCCAACCTGGCGGTCGATGGCAAGAGCCTGGAGCTCACCGCCTGGGTGACGCTCACCAATCGCAGCGGCCTTGGCTTTGACGATGCCGCCCTGCAGCTCGTGGCCGGCAGCGTCCACCGGGCGCGCGCGCCCGGCCTGCTGCGCGAGCGCGCCATGGCGCCGATGCTGGCGGCTCGCGCCGCCGCGGCCGAGCCCGCCGAGGAGACGCTGCTCGACTATCACCTGTACCGCTACGAGCGGCCCACGAGCATCGCCGACAACCAGACCAAGCAGCTCGCGCTGCTCACCGCGCGCCAGGTCCCGGTGCGCCGCGAATACCTCCTGGCCGGCAGCGAATGGATGTACCGCGACAAGGCGCGGCAGGCCGGTCAGAAGCAAAAGCCCAGCGTGTTCCTGTCCTTCGACAACAAGGGCGGGCAGCTGGGCCAGCCCTTGCCCGCGGGCATCGTGCGCGTCTTTGCGCCCGATGCCACGGGCGCCGCCCAGTTCGTCGGCGAGGACCGGATGGAGCACACGCCCAAGAACGAGACGGTCAAGCTCGACCTGGGCGAGGCTTTCGACGTCAGCGCCGAGCGCACTCAGAGCGCGTTTCACCGCCTGGCAAAAAATGTCGTGGAGAGCAGCTGGCGCATCGAGCTGCGCAATGCCCGGGACGAGCCTGTGACCGTCACGGTGCTCGAGCCCATGCCCGACGACTGGGAAATCGTGCAGGAGTCGCAGGCCCACAGCAAGGACTCGGCGCACGAAGCGCGCTGGCAGGTGCAGATCCCCGCGGGCGGGACCTCAAAGCTGGAGTATGCCGTCCGCGTGACCTCCTGAGCCACTGCGAAGGCGATCGAGGCCCGCGGCCGCGCTCTCGTCTTTGAGATCGATGCCCGAGCGGCCCAGCAGGCGCGCGCCCTGCACCAGGTGCAGCAGCTTGCGCGCCGCGGCCGCGGCGTCCAGACCGCCGGGGCGCACGTTGGATATGCAGTTGCGCTCGGCGTCGGTGCGGCCCACGGCCGGGCCGTGGGTGAAGTAGATTCCCAGGCTGTCGGGGGCGCTCAGCCCCGGCCGCTCGCCGAGCAAGATCGCCAGCGCGCGGGCCCCGAGCAGCTGGCCGATCTCATCGCCCAGCGCCACGCGCGCGAGCTCCGCTACCACGACCGGTCCCAGGCGCAACGGGGGCAGCTCGCGGCGCAGGATCTGCAGCAGCGCCAGCGCGTGGCGCAGCCGGGCCTGCGCCGAGAGCCCGTCGGCGACCACGAGCACGATGTCGGGCGCGGGGGAGGGCGCGCGCCCCGCCAGGCGCGCCCGGCTGGCCTCGTCCAGGCGCCGGCCAAGGTCGGGCCGGCGCAGGTACTGCTCCCGGTCGCCGGCGGCACTGCGCACCGCGATCACCTCGAAGCCGGCCGACTCGAGCAGCTGCTGCATCTGCGCCTGCTGCGCGGGCTCGTGTACCGCATCGCGTGCCTGGGCGTGGGCCAGGCCCACCTCGAGCAGCGCGCTGGTGGGCAGGCTGTTGCCGGCCCGGCCCAGCGCGATGCGCGCGGCGGTGAAGCGGCGCAGTTGCCCCCAGCGGTCGACCGTGACCAGCGAGCTCACGACGCTTGCCCCAGGTCCTGCGCGTGGGTGAGCAGCGGCTGCGTGTCGGCGATGCGCTGCAGCTGCCCGTCGCCATCGATGATCTGCATGCGCGCGAGCCACTGCTCGAACTCCGGGGCGCGCCGCAGCCGCAGGGCGCTGCGCAGGTACAGCGCGTCGTGGAACGAGGTGCTCTGGTACTGCAGCATGATGTCGTCGGCGCCGGGCACGCCCATGATGAAGTTCACGCCGGCCACTCCCAGCAGGGTCAGCAGCGTGTCCATGTCGTCCTGATCGACTTGGGCGTGATTGGTGTAGCAAATGTCCACGCCCATGGGCAGACCCAGCAGCTTGCCGCAGAAGTGATCCTCGAGGCCGGCGCGGATGACCTGCTTGCCGTCGTACAGGTATTCGGGGCCGATGAAGCCCACCACCGAGTTGGTGAGCAGCGGCGAGAATTCGCGCGCCACCGCGTAGGCGCGTGCCTCGCAGGTCTGCTGATCCATGCCATGGTGGGCATTGGCCGACAGGGCGCTGCCCTGGCCGGTCTCGAAATACATGAGGTTGCTGCCCACCGTGCCGCGGGCCAGGCTGCGCGCCGCCTCGTGCGCCTCGCGCAACAGCGCCAAGTCGATGCCGAAGCTGGCGTTGGCGCTTTGCGTGCCGGCGACCGACTGGAACACCAGGTCCACCGGCGCGCCCTGCTCGATCGCCCGGATGGTGTTGGTCACGTGCGTGAGCACGCAGGACTGCGTGGGGATGTCGTGGCGCTGGCGCAGCGCATCGACCAGGTGCAGCAAGGTCGTGATCGATGCCAGGTTGTCGCCCGCCGGGTTGATGCCGATGACCGCATCGCCCGCCCCGTAGAGCAGGCCATCGAAGATCGAGGCGGCGATGCCCTTGGGGTCGTCGGTCGGATGGTTGGGCTGCAGGCGCACCGACAGGCGCCCCGGCAGGCCGATCGTGCAGCGAAAGCGCGTGACCACGCGGCACTTGCTGGCCACCAGCACCAGGTCCTGGTTGCGCATGAGCTTGCTCACGGCCGCCGCCATCTCCGGCGTGACGCCGCGCGCGAGCGCCTGCAGCGCGAGGGCGTCGTGCTCAGGGGCAAGGAGCCAGTTGCGCAGCTCGCCGACCGTCAGGCTGGCGACCGGCGCGAAGGCTTGCACGTCGTGGCGGTCCAGGATCAGCCGGGTGACCTCGTCTTGCTCGTAGGGCACCAGCGCCTCGTCGAGAAAGCGCCGCAGCGGGACCTCGGCCAGTGCCATCCGGGCCGCCATGCGCTCGCGCTCGGAGTCCGCGGCCACGCCGGCGAGCTCGTCGCCCGAGCGCGCCGGGCTGGCCTTGGCCAGCAGCGTCTTGAGGTCGGCAAAGCCGAAGCGGTGCTGACCGATGGTGTGGGCGAAAGCCATAGTCGGCGGGGCCTGCAGCGGGCAAGAGCCGCTGGCCAGCGCATCGTATGGGAGGCGCGCGCGGCCCGCAATAGCGGCTGCGTCCGCGCCGCGGGCGGTGCCGCCGGGGGCCTCTTCAGTGCTTGGTCGGCGCCGGGTCCGCGGCCACGCGGCCTGCGCCGATGCCGCGCTTTTGGGTCCACGCGAGCAGCTCGGAGGCGGCCATCGGGCGCGCGAACAAGTAGCCCTGCAGCTCGTCGCAGTCGAGCTGCTGCAAGATGCTCTGCTGGTGGCGCGTTTCTACGCCCTCGGCCACCACGCGCAGCCCCAGGGCGTGGGCCAGGCGCACCACCGCGTCGACCACCGCACAGGCGTCGGAGCTCGATTCGAGGTCGTTGACGAAACTGCGGTCGATCTTGAGTTCCTGCACCGGCAGCTGGCGCAGGTAGCTCAGGCTCGAGTAGCCGGTGCCGAAGTCGTCGATCGACAGGTAGACGCCGATCTTCTCCAGGTTCTCCAGCGTGACCTGGGTCGCGCGGATGTCCTCCATCGCGACCGATTCGGTGATCTCGCACAGCAGCTGGGAGGCGTCGACCTGGTGGCGGTGCAGCGCCGCCCGCACGTGCCCGACCAGGTTGCCATGGCGCAGCTGCTGCGGCGAGAGGTTCAGGGCAACGCGCACCTGCAGGCCGGCCTGTGCCCACACCCGGCTCTGGCGGCAGGCCTCGTCGATGATCCAGTCGCCCAGGGCATTGATCAGGCCAAAGCGCTCGGCCACCGGGATGAACACGTCGGGGCTGACCAGGCCGCGCTCGGGGTGGTTCCAGCGCAGCAGCGCCTCGACGCCGCGCAGCTGGTCGCCCGCGGCGTCGAGCTTGGGCTGGTAGACCAGGTGCAGCTGGCCGCGCTCCAGGGCGTGGCGCAGGTCGCTTTGCAGGCTCAGCTGCTCGAGCGCCCCGGCGTTCATGTGCGACTCGAACAGGGTGTAGCCGTTGCCGCCGGCGCGCTTGGCCGCGTTCATTGCCGCGTCGGCGTGCGCGATCAGCTTGCCCTGATGGCCGTGGTCCGGAAACACCGCGATCCCGACCGAGGCCGAGATCTGCAGCTCGCGGCCGGTGACCTGCAGCGGCTGCGCCAGGGCGTCGAGCATCCGCTGGGCCATGGTGGCGCACACGGCCACGCTGGGCACATCCTCCATCAGCACCAGGAATTCATCGGCGCTGATGCGCGCCACCGTATCGTTGTCGCGCGCCGCCTGCCGCAGCCGCTGGGCGCATTCGCGCAGCACCTTGTCGCCGGCGGTATGGCCCAGCGAGTCGTTCACTGCCTTGAACCCGTCCAGGTCGATGAACAGCACCGCAAGCTTTTCCTGCTGGTGCGCGGCGATGCGCTCCTCGTCGCGCCGGCTGCGCGCGACCGCATGCATCAGGCGGTCCTCGAACAGCGTGCGGTTGGCCAGGTGCGTCAGCGGATCGTGGAAGGCACGCTGCTGCAGCTCCTCGTTGGCGCTGTGCAGCTGGGCGTTGATGTCGCGCAGCGAACCGATCAGCTCGCCGGCCTTGGACTGCAGCCGGGCATCGAGCATCGAGGTCATCAAGGTCAGCGCCAGCAAGACGAGCGAGACCATCACCATCAGGTCGCCCACGCCGTTGCCGTGCAGGGCATCGGCGCTGCGCCAGAGCGTGCCCGCGGCAAAGCTGGCCGCCGCCATTGCGGTGTAGTGCACGGCGCCGATCGTCAGGCCCAGGGCCAGCGCTGCTGCGATCTGGCAGTGGACCTTGCGCTCCTTGGTCTGGCGGCGCAGCCACGGGACGAACTGCAGGGCAGCCGCCGATACCACCACGGCAATGCCCGCCGAGGCGGCGAGCAGCCAGGCGTTCCAGACGATTGCCGGCTCGACCACCAGCGCCGACATGCCGATGTAGTGCATGGCGCACATGAGCGCGCCCATGACAAGCGCGCTGACCCAGAGGCGCAGCGACGAGAGCTGGTCCCGGCCAGCCGTCCACAGCGCCACCGCCGAAACGGCAACGGCGGCCAGCCAGGACAGGAAGGTGGGCAGGGGCGCGTTGCCGATGGCCACGGGGAGGGAGAGCACCTGCATGGCGACGAAATGCATCGACCAGATGCCCGTTCCTGCCGAGAGCGAGCCGCCGATCAGCCAGGCGGTGGCCACCACGCGGTCGCCGCCGCGCACGCGTTCGGCCAGGTCCAGCGCCACGTACCAGGCAAAGCTCGCGACCGCAATGGTGGAGGCCACCAGCCATGGGTCATAACGAGACGCTAGAAATTCCACGCTGCATTCCCACGGACGGTTGGGGGCAAACCACGCCTTTGGGCGATCCAGTTCGCCGTATCCATGTAATATCGACGGGAGTTTTGGAAACTGAAGGCGGGGCGAGGGCGTCCCCGACCTTGTTACAATGTTGTTGGTGGGAGGCAGGCGCCGGTGTGCCCGGGCATTGCGGGGCGCGCCGAATCGGCGGCGGTGGGGCAATTTCCTGGATCGGTACCCCGTGCTGCCCGTGCGCGAAGCCTACGTGGGAGCGGCTGCACGGCGGCACTTGCTTGCCGTGCCCGGGGAGGTCCTGGGGGCCCGGGGAACAGCGCCAATGTGCGCCGACGCTTGGCACACGCCTGCGGTAGCAAGTCGTTACGATCTTCCGGCGTGCGTCGGTCGTGGCAGCAGAACAATCGCGCGCTTACTGCCGTAGGATCGGACCTCCGCGCAACTCCCTGCCGTCGTGGATGCCCGCTGTATTGTTGCGTGCCGCAAGGTTCGGGTCCGACGCACGCAACGCAACCAACAATATGACTGTCGAGAAAATGCCACCTGCAATAAGAATCCTGCTGTGCGCCGCCGGCGCAATCGTCGCATCCTTGCTCACCGCTTGCGGCAGCGGGAGCAGCAGCACGACGCCGGCCAACATCCGGCTCGTCAATGCGACCAGCACCAGCTTGACCCTGAGCCTGAACGGTGGCTACGAACTGGCGGGCATTGCGGGCGATAACGTGAGCGGGTACGAATCCGTTCCCCCGGGAACCTACACCCTGAGCGTGGCTGCGGTTAACGGCTCGCTGTCGTCTTCGCCGCAGACGCTGGGAATTGGCTCGGCCCAGAATTACACCACCCTGGCGTACACGCGCGGCAACGTGGTCTACGCCTCGACCATCACCGACAACCTGGCAGTGCCGGTGGCGGGCTTCACGACGCTCGACGTGGCCAACGTCTCGCCGGACGCGGGCCCGCTCAACGTCTACGTGCTGGCGCCGGGCACGAACTCGCTCGCGGGCCTGTCGCCGAGCTATCCCTCGGTCCAGGGCCTGTCGATCGCCTCGACCTTCGCCGCGGGCACCTACGACATCATCGTCACCGGCGCGAGCAGCCAGAGCGATGTTCGGCTCACGCTCCCGGGCGTCGTCTTTGGGTCCTCGCAGGTTGGGACGCTGGGCCTGACCAGCACCAGCGGCGGCACGCTGGTCAACGGGGTGCTGATCGCGCAAGGCGGACCCGCCCAGTTCTATCCCGCCACCCAGGCGCGGGTGCGCGTGATGTCGGCCTTGCCCACCAATGTCGCGTTACCCACGGTGCCCTTCGCGGTAGCGGCAACCGTCGGCACGACGGCGCTGGCCACGGCGTACGCCCCCAATCCCAACCTCTATGCCCTGGTCAACGGCGGCTCGGCGATCACGGCCCTGACCGTCACCCCCAATGGCGGGGCGGCCTTCTCGCCCACCATACCGGCGGGCGCGTTCACCGCGGGCCAGGACTACACCATTTTGGTGTTCGGGAACGGGGCATCGGCAGCAACGACCTTTGCCGTCCTTCTGGCCGACGACAACCTGATCATCCCCAGCCAGGCCAGCGTGCGCCTGGTCAACGCCGCCGTTGCCGGGGGCAGCGGCGTGACGATGTACGTTGCCGGCACGCAGGCGGCCAGCGGCGTGCTGGAGGGCACCGAATCGGCCTATTCGGGCGTAACGCCAGCGACCGCCGCGCAGGTGGTCCTCAATGGCGGCGGCTACAACCAGTCAACGGTCTTTGGCTTCGTGAGCGGTTCGGTGTACACCGTCTTTCTCTACGACTCGACGCTGCCGCCGCTGATCTTTAAGGACCGCTAGGGCGCGGTCCGCGGCAGGACGCAAGCGGCAGGGCGCAGGCCCCGCCGCTTTTTTGCCTTCCGGAAGGGCCTCAGACGATGAGCCGGCCGGCGGTCGCGATGGCGATGGTCGCAAGGCCCAGCAGCACGTTGATGCCGACCAGCCGGCGGATGCGTCCCAGCGCCGCCGCGCCCGATGCCCAGTCCTGGGCATCGACGGCACGCTGCAGCGCCCGGTACGGCCGAAAGTACACCGCCAGGAAGATCCCGATCATCACGAAACCGGCGAGCATCATCAGGTGCCAGCGCAGCGGCGCAGCGGCCATGCCGATGGTGCCGATGATCGTCAAGCCGCTGGCCGCAAGCAGCACCACCGCCGCCCAGACCCAGGGAAAAAAGCGCGCGAACACGCCACGCCACAGTCGCAGCCGCTCGGGCGGGGCCAGTAGCTGCGCCGCGACCGGGCGCAGGCATTGGTGGGCGAAGAACATGCCGCCGACCCAGACGACCACGCTGGTCACGTGCAGCAGCAGCATCAAGGGGTACCAGTTCATATCGGCCTCGCTGCGCCATCGGTTCGGGTGCAACGCCCGCGAGCCTCAGGCGGCCCGCCCGGCAGGGCGTGCGTGCGCGCCGGCGGCAGGTGCGATCTTATCGCTGCCGGGGCCGCGCGGGACGGGACGCGTTATGCTTGCGCCGCCGCGGCAAGGCCGCGACTCCGTGTAACCATCAAGGAAGAAGAAGATGCTTCGACATGTCCTCGCGGTCTCGGCCATGACGGCTTGCGCGATCGTGCCGGCCTGGGCGGCCCCAGAGAACTTTGACCTCGATCCGGCGCATACCTACCCGAGCTTCGAGATCAATCACCTGGGCTTTTCCGTCATGCGCGGAACGTTCAACGCCACGACCGGCCAGCTGGTGTATGACCAGGAGCAGCGCGCGGGCAGCGTCAAGGCGACCATCGATGCGAGCTCGATTGCCACGGGGTTTGGCAAGCGCGACGAGCACCTGCGCAGCAAGGATTTCTTCAACGTCGAGAAGTTTCCGACGCTGAGCTTTGCCGCCGATTCGTTTCGCCTCGAGGCCGACCAGCCGGTGGCCGTGGCCGGGGCGCTCACGATGCTGGGCCTCACCAAGCCCGTGACCTTGCAAGTGCAGCCCACCAAGTGCGGCAATCGCCCGGACAAGCAATACGTCTGCGGGGCCATCGTCACGGCGCAGATCAAGCGCTCCGACTGGGGCCTGACGGCCTACGTGCCGTTCGTCGGTGACGACGTGAAGATCCAGATCGAGGTCGAGGCGATGAGGCAGTAACGCTGCGGGCCGGGTCGCAAGCCGCGCGTCGACATGGCGTTGCCCTCGCCGTCCGCGCCCCTGCCGGGGGGGCGCCCAGAAGCTGCGCCCTTGCCATCGCTGCGGGCCCGATCGCGCTGGCGCCGGTTCGCGGCCGTCGTCGGGCCCGGGCTGGTGGTGATGCTCGCCGATACCGACGCGGGCAGCGTCGTCACCGCGGCGCAAAGCGGTGCCCAGTGGGGCTACCGCCTGCTCGCCTTGCAGTTTGCCCTGATTCCGGTGCTCTTCGTGGTCCAGGAACTGACGGTGCGCCTGGGTACAACGACGGGCAAGGGGCACGGGCAGCTCATCAAGGAGCACTTTGGCCTGGGCTGGGCGTGGTTCTCGGTCGGCACCCTGGTGCTTGCCTGCCTGGGCGCGTTGCTAAGCGAGCTCAGCGGCCTGGCGGGCGTGGGGCAGCTCTTCGGCGTGCCCGTCAACGCGACCATGGCGGTGGTCTTCGCCGGGCTCACGCTCATGGCCCTGACCGGCTCCTACCGTTCGGTCGAGCGCATCGCCATGGCCTTTGGCGCCTTCGAGCTCGTGTTCCTCCTGGTCGCCTGGCAGGCGCATCCGGACGCCGCCGCCATGCTGGACGGCGCCCTGCGGATTCCGCTGCATGACACGGACTATCGCTACATGATCGCCGCCAACATCGGTGCCGTGCTCATGCCCTGGATGGTGTTCTTCCAGCAATCGTCGATCGTCGAAAAGGGCCTCACGCGCGTCGACCTGTCGGCCGCCCGGTGGGATACCGCGATCGGTGCGGTGGCGACGCAGCTCATCATGGCGTCGGTCTTGGTTGCCACGGCAGCGAGCCTGGGCGAGGGCGCGCCGGCGGTCACGCTCGACAGCGTCGGGCAGATCGCCGACGCCTTCACGCGGGTGCTGGGCCCGACCACCGGCCGCGTGCTGTTCGGCCTGGGGCTCGCTGGCTCGGCGCTGGTGGCCGCGATCGTCGTCACGCTGACCGCGGCGCGCTCGCTGGCCGAGGTGCTCGGGGCCAAGCACTCGCTGGAGCATTCGCCGCGCGAGGCGCCCTGGTTCTACGGCGTGTACGCGCTGTGCCTGGGCCTGGGCGCCCTGCTGGTCGGATCGGGCATCAACCTGGTGCGCGTGAGCGTAGGTGTGCAGGTGATGAACGCGCTGCTGCTGCCGATCGTGCTGGCATTTTTGTACCTGCTGGCGCGGCGCCTGCCGGCGGCCGACCGCTTGCGCGGCCGCTACGCGGTGCTGGTGCTGGCGATCATCGTCCTCACCACGGCCCTGGGGGTCTTCGCCGCGCTCTCGGGGATCTTCTCCGGCGGCCCGCGGTAGTCGCTTCAGGGATACAAGCCGCGTTCCTCGCGCGCCAGCAGTACCCGCTCGCAGGCGACGACGAACGCCCCCGTGCGCAGCGCGATGCGGTGCGTTTCGGCCGTCTCCCAGATCTTGCGGTACGAGCCCACGAGGATCTTCTCCAGGCGCATGTTGATCTCGTCCTCGGTCCAGAAGAAGCTCGAAAAATCCTGGACCCACTCGAAGTAGGACACGATCACGCCCCCGGCGTTGGCCATGACGTCGGGAACGACCGCGATGCCGCGCTCGGCCAGGATGCGGTCGGCCTGCGCCAGTGTCGGCCCGTTGGCCGCCTCGAGCACGACCCGCGTCTGGATGCGCCGGGCGCGTTCGGCCGTTATCTGGCCCTCGAGGGCCGCGGGAATGAGAAAGTCCGATTCGACGTCCCAGAACTGCTCGTCGGGTATGCGCTCGCCGCCGGCGAAGGCGCCGATCCCGCCCTTGCCGCGCAGCTCGTGCATGAGCCCGGCGATGTCCAGCCCCTTGGCGTGGAAGACCGTTCCCGTGTGGTCCTGCACCGCGACGATCTTGGCGCCGTTGCCGGCGAAGAGCTCGGCGGTTGCCGAGCCGACGTTGCCAAAGCCCTGGAGCGCGACCCGCGCGCCCTCCAGCGGTATGCCCATGCGCCGGGCCGTCTCGCGGCCGATGACGAACACGCCCCGGCCGGTCGCCTTGACCCGCCCCAAGGAGCCGCCCAGCGCGATCGGCTTGCCGGTAACCACGCCCGTCGCGGTGGCACCGACGTTCATCGAGTAGGTGTCCATCATCCAGGCCATGATCTTGGCGTCGGTGTTGACGTCGGGCGCCGGGATGTCCTGGTTGGGCCCGATGATGATGCCGATCTCGCTCGTGTAGCGGCGCGTGATCTTCTCGAGCTCGCGCTCCGAGAGCTTGGACGGATCGACGCGCACTCCGCCCTTGGCGCCGCCGTAGGGCAGGTTCACCGCCGCGTTCTTGATCGTCATCCACGCCGCTAAGGCCAGCACCTCCTCGAGCGTGACGTCCGGGTGGTAGCGCACGCCCCCCTTGCCGGGTCCGCGGGTGAGGCTGTGCTGCACCCGGAATCCCTCGAAATGCGTGACCTGGCCGTCGTCCATCTCGATCGGGATGTCGACGCACAGGGCGCGCTTGGGCCGGCGCAGCGTCTCGTGCCAGCGCGCCAGGCGGCCCAGGTAGGGAATGACCTGGTCGACCTGGGAGAGGTAGGTTGCCCAGGGGCCGTCAGGCGCGGTCGGTACGTAGGAGAGGTTGGACATTGCGAACGCCTCGCGCTGCGGCGCAGTGGTGGGTGGGAATCCTTGGGGCTACCCCGCGGCCGCGCCGCTGGCCGTCGTCGATGGATGGCGATTTTGCAGCAAGTCGCGCGGCCGCGGCGGCCACACTATATGCCCGAACGCATCAGGTCATCGGCCTCGCGCAGCAGGTACTCGAGAAACTCCCGGGCCGAGGGCGTGAGCTGGCGCTGGCGCGAGTGCACCGCGAACCACTGCCGGCGCAGCGGTAGACCCGCCACGCGCAGCGTCACCAGCCGCCCCGCGGCCTGCTCCAGGCGCACCGTGTGCAGCGACAGCAGCCCGATGCCGATGCCGGCCATCACCGCCTGCTTGATGGTCTCGCTGCTGTCGGCCTCCATGATCGGATTGATGGTCACGCCGGCGTCGGCGAAGTAGCGGTCCATCGCCATCCTGGTGCCCGATCCGGGTTCGCGGACGATGAACGGCTCGTGCTCCAGATCTTCCGGGGTCAGCTGGCTGCGCAGCGACAGGGGATGCGAGGGCGCCGCGACGATCGCCAGCAGATTGGGCGCGAACGGGGTTCCCACGAGGCTGGCCCCCTCGGGCGGGCGGCCCATGATCCCCAGGTCGATGGTGTAGGACTGAAGTTGCTCGATAATGTGCTCGCGGTTGTAGACGTTGAGCTTGAGGTCCAGGCCGGGATGGGATTGGAGGAACTGCGCCAGCAAGCGGGGGGCGAAGTACTTGGCAGTGCTGACGATGCCCAGGCGCACGCGGCCGCGGCGCACGCCGCGCAGCTCGCGCGCGGCCAGCGCAAAGTCGTCCAGCCGCAGCAGCAAATCGCCCGCCATTGCGGCCAGGTCGCGGCCCGGTTCCGTGATTTGCAGGCCGCGGCCGACGGGCTCGAACAAGGAGAGCTGGAGCTGGTCCTCGAGTTGCCGCAACTGCATCGACACGGCCGGCTGCGTCAGGTGCAAGGCGCTCGCCGCCGCGGTGACGCTGCCGGCCTTGCCCACCGCATCTAGCACTTCGAGCTGGCGGACCGTGAGTTGCCTACGTGCCATAAGAATAATTTATATTAATGCTCAAAATAATTTAATAGATCTTATGTAATTGTCGCAAGGCAATGCCTGGATTGCAAATTTGCATCTTCCTCGACAGTCCGGGCGCATGTCCTGGGCGCTACGGAACCGGTGACGCCAATGCTCAAGGAAATCTTGTTTGACGTCGACGCCACCCTAGCCCAGACCGAGGATACGCACCGCAAGCCGTTGCATTGGGCCTTCGCGCAGCACGGCATCGACGGGACCTGGTACGCGGCCAAGTACCGCGAGCGGCGCCAGGTCACCGGCGGCAAGGAGCGCAAGGGCGCATACTTTCGCCAACGCGGCCGGCCGCTTACCGACGAGCAGATCGATGCGCTGCACTGTTCCAAGAACGCGCTCCTTGCGCTCCTTGCCGATAGTCTTGGCGGCGGCTCGGCGTGCCCGCGCCCCGGCGTGCTGCGCCTGATGCGCGCCGCACGCGAGCGCGGATCGCCTCTGGCAAGCGCCACCACGGCCTCGCAGCCCAACATCGATGCGCTGGCGCGGGATCTGGTCGCTGGCGAGCACGTGGCGCGCAAGAAGCCCTCGCCGTCGGTGTATCGCTGGCGCCTGGCGCGGCTCGACACCGCCGCAGCCGCTGCCCTGGTGCCCGATCTGGGGCAGCCGCAATCGCCCTGGAAGGCCAGCGTGCCGGGATTTGACCATGCCCAGGCCCGGATCGAGGATTCGCGGCGCCCTGTGGCGCGGCGGGAAATCGCGCCCTGGACTGAGATGGCGCAATAGTTGTACTCGGGGCGCATGCCAAGATTGCGCCGAAGCAACAATCGTGCACGTAGCGCTGGCCCATCGCGACAAGGGGGAGGGGGAGATGTTAACGAAGACGCTTACGCTGACGCAGTTCCTGATCGAGGAGCGGCGCCGGTTTCCGGAGGCCTCCGGGGCTTTCAACAGCCTTGTGCTGGGGGTGGCACTGGCGTGCAAGGCCTTGTCGCGCCGCGTTGCCCATGGTGCGCTGAGCGGCATGTACGGCGCCGTGGGCGAGACCAATATCCAGGGCGAGGCGCAGCAAAAGCTTGACGTGCTGGCCAACGATACCTTCCTGCACTGCCTGCAGTCGGGTGGCGATGCGCGCGGAATGCTCTCCGAGGAGATGGAGCAGCCGTGGATCAATGAACAGGGCCAGGGCGACTACCTGCTCGCCTTCGACCCGCTCGACGGATCCTCCAACATCGACGTCAACCTTTCGGTGGGCAGCATCTTCTCGCTGCTGCGCGCCCCGGCCGAGCACAAGCGCGCGCAGACCAGCGACTTTCTGCAGCCCGGCGCCAAGCAGCTGGCCGCGGGCTACGCGATCTACGGCCCGGCCACCATGCTCGTGCTCACGGTCGGCAGGGGCGTGCACGGTTTTACCCTGGATCCGGAGATCGGCGAGTTCCTGCTCACCCATCCGCAGATGACGATCCCCGCGCAGACCAAGGAATTCGCGATCAATGCCTCGAACAGCCGCTTCTGGGAGCCGCCGATCCGCCGCTACGTCGAGGAGTGCCTGGCCGGCAGCAAGGGGCCGCGCGGCAAGGACTTCAACATGCGCTGGATCGCCTCGCTCGTGGCCGAGGCGCACCGGATCCTCACGCGCGGGGGTGTGTTCATGTATCCGCGCGACACCAAGGATCCGAGCAAGGCCGGCCGCCTGCGGCTGCTCTACGAGGCCAACCCGATCGGCATGCTGGTCGAGCAAGCCGGCGGGCGTGCCAGCACCGGCGCGGGTCCGGTGCTGCAGGTGCAGCCGGACGCGGCGCACCAGCGCATCGGCTTTGTCTTCGGGTCGCGCGAGGAGGTCGAGCGCATCGAGCGCTACCACAGCGAGCCGGAGGTGCCGGAGACGGATACGCCGCTCTTTAACCTGCGCGGGCTCTTCCGCCCCAACACCTGAGTTGAAGCAAGAAGGCCGGCGGCGCGGTTGCCGGCCTGTTCCACTGAACCTGACCCCTTGAACCAGCGAGACGAGGAACACCATGTCCGAGAAACATCCGATCATCGCAATCACCGGTTCCTCCGGTGCCGGCACAACGTCGGTAACGCGTTCGTTCCAGAAGATTTTCCGGCGCGAGAAGCTCAAGGCCGCCATCATCGAGGGCGACAGCTTCCACCGCTACGACCGCAAGGAAATGCGCAAGGCCATGGCCGATGCGGAAAAGGCCAACAAGCGCAACTTCAGCCATTTCGGGCCCGAGGCCAACCTGTTCGAGGAGCTCGAAGCGGTGTTTCGCGAGTACGGCGACACGGGCAACGGCCGCCATCGCAAGTACCTGCACGACGCCGAGGAGGCGGCCCCGTACGGCCAGGAGCCCGGAACCTTCACCGCCTGGGAGCGCTTCGAGAACGACACCGACTTGCTCTTTTACGAGGGCCTGCACGGCGCCGTCAAGACCGACAAGATCGACGTCGCCCGCCACCCCGACCTGCTGGTGGGCGTGGTGCCGGTGATCAACCTCGAATGGATCCAGAAGATCCAGCGCGACAAGGCCCAGCGCGGCTACTCGACCGAGGCCGTCACCGACACGATCCTGCGGCGCATGCATGACTACGTGAACTTCATCTGCCCGCAGTTCAATCAGACGCACGTGAACTTCCAGCGGGTACCCACGGTCGACACCTCGAACCCGTTCATCGCGCGCGACATCCCCCACGCCGACGAGAGCTTCCTGGTCATACGCTTTGCCAATCCCAAGGGCATCGATTTCCCGTACCTGCTGAACATGCTGCACGACTCGTTCATGTCGCGGCCCAACACGATCGTTGCCCCGGGCGGCAAGATGGAACTGGCCATGCAGCTGATTTTCACGCCATTCATCTGGCGGATGATGGAACGGCGCAAAAAGGCGCTCGGTCGCCACTGAGGAGAGCAACAAAAATGACGCAAGGACACCCGACCGGCGAAGCGCTCGCCGCCAACGCGATTCGCATGTTGGCGGTCGACGCCGTCCAGCAGGCCAATTCCGGCCATCCAGGGATGCCCATGGGCATGGCGGAAATCGCCATTGCGCTGTGGCAGCGCCATCTCAAGCACAACCCGGCCGATCCCGCCTGGCCCGACCGCGACCGCTTCCTGCTGTCCAACGGGCACGGCTCGATGCTGCAGTACGCGCTGCTGCATTTGAGCGGCTACGCCCTGCCGATGGAGGAGCTCAAGCGCTTCCGCCAGCTCCATTCCAAGACCCCCGGGCACCCCGAGGTGGGGCTCACCCCGGGGGTGGAAACCACCACCGGCCCGCTGGGCCAGGGACTGGCCAACGCGGTGGGCATGGCGCTGGCCGAACGGGTCCTGGCGCAGCGCTTCAACAAGCCCGACGCCAAGATCGTTGACCATTACACCTACGTGTTCCTGGGCGACGGTTGCCTGATGGAAGGCATCTCGCACGAGGTCTGCAGCCTTGCCGGCACGCTGCGCCTGAACAAGCTCATCTGCCTGTACGACGACAACGGCATCTCCATCGACGGCAAGGTCGAAGGCTGGTTCACGGACGACACGCTCGAGCGCTTCCGCGCCTACGGCTTTCACGCCGAGCGGATCGACGGCCACGACATCGAGGCGGTGACCAACGCCATTGCGCGTGCACGCCGCTCGGAGCGTCCGTCCCTCATTGCCTGCAAGACCATCATCGGCAAGGGCAGCCCCGACAAGGCCGGAACGGCCGGCATCCACGGCGCTGCGCTGGGCGTCGAGAGCGTCGCCCGTGCCCGTGCCGAGCTCAAGTGGCCCTATCCGCCCTTCGAGATCCCCTCCGAGGTCTATGCGACGATGGACGCGCGGCCGCGCGGCAAGATCGCGCAAGACGAGTGGAAAGGGCGCATGGCTGCGTACCGCGCCGCCCATCCGCAGGACGCCGCCGAATTCGACCGGGTCATGGCCGCAGAGCTGCCCAAGGCCTTTGCCGCCAATTTCCAGGCCTACATCGAGCAGACCATCGCCAAGGGCGAGAAGCTGGCCACGCGCCAGGCCTCGCAGCGCGCGATCGGGGTCCTGGCGCGCGAGTTGCCCGAACTGATCGGTGGCTCGGCCGACCTGACCGAGTCCAACCTCACGCACTGGAAGGAGGCCGTGACCTACAAGCCCGGGCATCCGGGCAACTACCTGAGTTTCGGGGTGCGCGAGTTCGGCATGACGGCGATTCTCAACGGCGTGGCACTGCACGGCGGGCTGATTCCCTTCGGTGCCACCTTCCTCACTTTCTCGGACTACTCGCGCAACGCGATCCGCATGTCGGCGCTCATGCATCTGCGCAACATCCACGTCTTCACCCACGACTCCATCGGATTGGGCGAGGACGGCCCGACCCACCAGCCGATCGAGCATGCCTCGAGCCTGCGGCTGATCCCCGGACTCGAGGTTTGGCGTCCGTGCGACGTGGCCGAGACCGCGGTCGCCTGGCGCTGCGCCATCGAGCGGCGCAATGGCCCCAGCGCGCTGCTGTTCACGCGCCAGGCACTGCCGGCGTTCGTCAACGCCAACAGCCTGATCCCGGGCATTGAGCGCGGGGGCTACGTGCTGCGCGAGCCGGCGAAAAAGGCGCAGGTGGTGCTGCTCGCCACCGGCTCCGAGGTCCAGCTCGCGGTGGACTCGGCGCGCGAGCTCGAGCAGCGCGGCATCGCTGCGCGCGTGGTGTCCATGCCCTGTTGCGAGCGCTTTGACCGCCAGGATGCCCAGTACCGGCGCTCGGTCCTGGGCGAGGGGCTGCCCGTGGTCGCGGTCGAAGCCGGCGTCACGCGGCTCTGGCACCAGTACCTGGGCGGCCGCGGCCGGGTGATCGGCATCGACCGCTTTGGCGAGTCGGCGCCGGCCGCGGAGGTCTACAAGTTCCTCGGCCTGACCGCCGAGCGGGTCACTGCGGCCGCGGTGGAACTGCTGGCCAGCAACTGATCCGGGCGCAAGCCGGCGGCGAGCAAGAGGGCAGGCAACGCAGCGGTCCGGCGACAGCCGGGCCGCTGGCACTGCCCTTTTTCGGGGGTAGGGACGGTCGCGGGCTTAGCGCCGAGGCGGGACGTCGCCCCAGGGGTCGCGGGAATTCGAAGAGGGGCCGTGCAGGCCGCTGCTGCCGTAGATCGCCGCCAGCGAGCGGTTCGGGCGCTGGGGCAGGACCGCCTGGTGGACGCGCGCGAGCAGCATCAGCTCCGACATCGCGTCAGGGTCGATCGGCGCGTGGAAGGTATCGGACAGCCACAGCCGGTCGAAGTATTCGTTCATCTCCGGAAAACCCCAGAGCAGCGAAATCGCCCGGGCGATGTCGGGGTGGCGCGCTTCGATGATCGAGAGGTCGCCAGGCGCGTCCCGGCGCTGTGCCGGTGCCCCCGAGCCATTGGCCGAGGGGGGCGGGCGCTCGCGCGCCGTGATGATGTCGGGCGCCAAGCGCGGCAAAGGCTGCTCCGGCGCACCGGTTGACTCGGTCGCCGGGAAGTAGGCCCAACGTTTGTTGCGCGTGCTGCGATACGAAGTACTCATGCGGTAATTGTAAGAGTAATCCGTCCACGCACGCATATGCGGGATGGCTAATAACCCCGGTGAATCCAGCGCAAATCGACAACCGGCGCAAATTCGCTGACGGGCGGCAGGACCGCCGCTAATCGCGGAAGTTGTCAAAGCTCAGGGGTATTTCCTTGACCTCGGAGCGCAGCATTGCCATGCATTCCTGCAGCGCGTCCTTCTTGGCGCCGCTGATCCGCACGGCCTCGCCCTGGATGCTCGCGGTGAGCTTGGCGCGGCTGTCCTTGACCAGTTGCACGATGCGCTTGGCCATGACCGATTCGATGCCGGCGCGCACCTTGATGGTCTGCTTGCGCTTGTCCATGCCCACCTTCTCCGGCTCCGCCTCCCGGTCCAGGAAGCGCAGGTCGACCGATCGCTTGGCCATCTTGGCCAGCAGGACGTCGCGCACCTGAGCGAGCTTGAAGTCGTCGTCGGCAAAGAGCGTCAACTCGCATTGCTTGGCGTCCTCGCGCTCCTCGATCCGCGCATCCGAGCCCTTGAAGTCAAAGCGCGTGGAGATCTCGCGATTGGCCTGGTCGAGCGCATTGCGCACTTCCACGAGGTTGGGCTTGCAGACCACGTCAAAACTGGCCACGGGACCTCCGTCGGGGAGAAAAAAGCGCGGCAATCGCCCGGGGCGAGCGCCGCGCAATGCTTCCTATAATGCGCCGATGTCTTTGATACTCCAGCAGCGCGTTTCCCTCAAGTCGTGCAATTCCTTCGGCGTCGAGGCGCGCGCTGCCTGGTTCGCGCGGGTGCAGAGCGTAACCGATCTGCAGCAGCTGCACGCCGATCCCCGGGTCCGGGACCTGCCGCGCCTGGTCCTGGGGGCGGGCACGAACGTCTTGTTCGCCGGCGACTTTGACGGCCTCGTGATCCAGGCGGCGTTGCCGGGGGTGCAGGAGCTGGAGCCGAGCGCCGACTCGTTCCTGGTGCGGGTTGGTGCCGGCCAAAGCTGGCCGGCGCTGGTCGAGCAGCTGGTGCGCGCGGGGCGCCCAGGCCTGGAGAACCTGGCGCTCATTCCGGGCTGGGCCGGGGCCGCGCCGATCCAGAACATCGGGGCCTACGGGCTGGAGCTGGCCGAGCGGCTGCACTCGGTCAGCGTCTGGGAGGCCGCGAGCGGCGCCTGCCGCGAGCTGGCCTGCGAAGAGTGCGGCCTGGGCTACCGCGACAGCGTGTTCAAGCGCGACCGGCCCGGGGAGCGCATCGTCGTGGCGATCACGCTGCGCCTGCCACAGCGCTGGCAGCCGATCACCAAGTACGCCGAGCTCGAGCGCGAGCTGGCCGCGCGCGGCTGCGGCCAGCCCGAGGCCAGCGACATCTTCGAGGCGGTCTGCGCGCTGCGCCGGCGCAAGCTGCCCGACCCGGCGCGCCTGGGCAACGCCGGCAGCTTCTTCAAAAACCCCGTCATCGGCCGCTCCCAGTACGCCGAGCTGATCGAGCGCTTCCCCTCGATGGTGAGCTACCCGCTGGCCGGGGGCCGCTTCAAGATCGGCGCGGCCTGGCTCATCGAAGCCTGCCAGCTGCGCGGCGTGACGCGCGGGCGCGTGGGCACCTACGAGGGCCAGGCGCTGGTGCTGGTGAACAAGAACGCCGCGAGCGGGCGCGAGGTGCTCGACCTGGCGCGTGAAGTGCAGCAGCGGGTCCAATCCAAGTTCGGCGTGTCCCTCGAGCCCGAGGTCCTGATCGTCGGCGCCTGATGGCCGGCGCCGGCCGGCGCGGCGCCTTGTCCCTTACCGGCGCCGGCGGTTGCGCGCGCGCGCCGCAATGCGCATGCGCAGGGCGTTGAGGCGGATGAAGCCCTCCGCGTCGGCCTGGTTGTAGGCGCCCTGGTCGTCGTCGAAGGTCGAGATCGCCGGGTCAAAGAGCGAATCGGTGGCGGAGCTGCGCCCGGTCACGAGCACGGTGCCCTTGTAGAGCTTGACGCGCACGGTGCCGTTGACCCGCTGCTGCGACTCGTCGATCAGGCCCTGCAGCAGGCGCCGCTCGGGGCTGAACCAGTAGCCGTTGTAGATCATGCGCGCGTAGCGCGGCATCAGGTCGTCCTTGAGCGCCAGCACTTCGCGGTCCAGGGTGATCGATTCCATCGCCCGGTGCGCCTTGAGCATGATCGTGCCGCCGGGCGTTTCGTAGCAGCCGCGCGATTTCATGCCAACGTAGCGGTTCTCGACCAGGTCGAGGCGGCCGACCGCGTGCTTGCCACCGATGCGGTTGAGCTCGGTGAGGACCTGCGCCGGCGACCGGCGCTTGCCGTCGATGGCCACGATGTCGCCGCGCTCGTAGCCGAGCTCGAGCGTCTGGGCCCGCGCCGGGGCCTTGCTCGGCGAGACGGTGATGCGCCACATGGACTCTTCGGGCTCGAAGTTGGGGTCCTCCAGGATGCCGCCCTCGTAGGAGATGTGCAGCAGGTTGGCGTCCATGGAATAGGGCGCGCCGCCGCGGCGCTTCTTGAAGTCCACCGGGATGCCGTGGGCGTCGGCGTACTGGAGCAGCTTCTCGCGCGAGAGCAGGTCCCACTCGCGCCAGGGGGCGATGATGCGCACCTCGGGCATCAGCGCGTAGGCGCCCAGCTCGAAACGGACCTGGTCGTTGCCCTTGCCGGTGGCCCCGTGGGCAATGGCGTCGGCGCCGGTCTTCTTGGCCAGTTCGACCATGCGCTGGGCGATCAGCGGGCGGGCGATCGAGGTGCCCAGCAGGTACTCGCCCTCGTAGAGCGCGTTGGCGCGGAACATCGGGAACACGAAGTCGCGCACGAAGCTCTCGCGCAGATCCTCGATGTAGATGTTGCTCTTGGGAATGCCCAGCTGCAGCGCCTTGCGCCGTGCCGGCTCGAGCTCCTCGCCCTGGCCGATGTTGGCCGTGAACGTGATGACCTCGCACTGGTAGGTGTCCTGCAGCCACTGGAGGATGACCGAGGTATCGAGCCCGCCCGAGTAGGCCAGCACCACCTTCTTCACCGTAGCCTTTTGCTTGCCGCTGGTTCTTGCCACCGACTCTCCCGATGTTTCGCCGCGTTGAGCCAATCGCCGTGCCGCTCTTACTCGACGTCGAGTCCGAGCAGCAGGTATTCCATCAGCGCCTTTTGCGCGTGCAGGCGGTTCTCCGCCTCGTCCCAGACCACCGACTGCGGGCCGTCGATCACCTCGGCGGCGACCTCCTCGCCGCGATGGGCGGGCAGGCAGTGCATGAACAAGGCATCGGCGCGGGCCTTGCCCATGAGAGGCGCGTCGACGCGCCAGGGCGCGAAGGCCTGGCGGCGCTGCTCGTTCTCGGCCTCAAAGCCCATGCTGGTCCAGACGTCGGTCGTCACCAGGTCGGCGCCGTGCGCGGCCTCCAGCGGATCGTCGAAGACCTGGTAGTGCTCGCCGGCCGGCGCCAAGACGGCATCGAGCCGGTAGCCCGGCGGGGTCGACACGTGCAGCGTGAAGCCCAGCAGCTGCGCGGCCTGCAGCCAGGTGTAGGCCATGTTGTTGGCGTCGCCGATCCAGGCGACCGTGCGCCCCGCGATCGAGCCGCGGTGCTCGGCGAAGGTGAAGATGTCGGCCAGGATCTGGCACGGGTGATACTCGTTGGTCAGACCGTTGATCACCGGCACGCGCGAGTGCTGGGCGAAGCGCTCGATCTTGGTCTGCTCGAAGGTGCGGATCATCACCAGGTCGACCATGCGCGAGATCACGCGCGCGGTGTCCTCGATCGGTTCGGCGCGGCCCAGCTGCGAATCGCCGGTCGTGAGGTGGATCACCGAGCCGCCCATCTGGTACATCCCGGCCTCGAAGGACACGCGCGTGCGCGTGGAGGCTTTCTCGAAGACCATCGCCATCGTCCGGTCGGTCAGCGGCTGGTAGGTCTGGTAGCGCTTGAAGCGCTCCTTGATGATCCGGGCGCGCTCGATCACGTGCTCGATCTGCGCGCGCGTGAAGTCGGAGAACTGCAGGAAGTGGCGGATGGTTGGCGTGGATTTTGGCATGGCGGGCCTAGCGCTGGGCCGCCGGCCTGCGGCCCGCGGACTGCTTGGCAAAGTCGGCGCTGAGCCGCTTTTGCTCGTGGGCGCGCAAGACGCGTATGGCCGGAAGATACCCTTGGAAGACGATCCCGTGCAACTCCACCTTGCCGTGGACCCGCAGCGTGCGTACGAGAAATTCGACGACCTGGTCGTTGATGAGCTGCCCGGGCACCAGCACCGGGATGCCGGGCGGATAGGGCACGACCTGGTCGGCGCAGACGCGCCCGACGAGCCGCTCGCTGATCTGCTCGTTTTCGTCGAGCAGGCCCACCAGCTCGCCGGTGCTGTAGTAGGCATCGCGTGGCAGGCAGCGCAGCTCGGTGAAGGGCGGCAGCACCGGCGCGCGGTACAGGCGCCGCGGCGCGCGGCGCTCGTGCGCGATGCGCCGCAGCGCGTCGTACAGGCGCGAGCACTTCGATCGCGTGGTGCCGATCGTCAGCAGCAGGGTGATCGTGTTGAAGGTGGATTTCTCCACCGTGATGTTGAAGCGGGTAAAGAGCTCGTCGCGCAGCTCGTCGACCGTCATGCCGCAGGCCGAGATGTCGACGGTGATCTTGGTCGGATCGAGCCGGATCCGGTCGCCCTTGACCTCCCGGGGCAGCAGCTCCTCGAGGCGCAGCGAGTGGAAGGCCCCGGTCGAGTCGATCTGCTCGCGCAGCTCGGTGGCAAGGCGCAGCGTGCGCTGCAGCAGCTTGTAGCCCTCCATCACCGCCTGGCGGCGGCCCACGTCCAGGCTCGCGATCATGCTGTACATCGGGCTGGTCGAGGTGTGCATGTTGAAATTCTCGCGGAAGCTGTGGTCGTCGAGCTCCGGGTCGTTGACGTGCAGCAGGGCTCCCTGGGAGAAGGCCGACAGGGTCTTGTGGGCCGACTGCGTGACGTAGTCGGCGCCGGCCTCCAGCGCCGTGGGCCGCAGCTCGGGATGAAAGCGGGCATGGCTGTACCAGGCCTCGTCGATCAGCACCTTGATCTTGGCGTCGTGCGCGGCCTCGATGATCGGCGGCAGGTCATAGCGCAGGCCGTCGTAGGTGCACGAGGTGAGCACGAGCAAGCGGGCGTCGGGGTGCAGCGCGATCGCACGCTCGATGGTGGCGCGCGCCACGGGTCCGAAGATGCCGTATTTGCGGTTGACGCTCGAATCGAGGTAGACCGGGCGGGCCCCCGAGAGCACGACGCCGTGATGGATCGACTTGTGGGCGTTGCGGTCCAGTAGCAGCTTCTCGCCGGGCTTGATCAGCGTCTGCAGGATCACCTTGTTGGCCGTCGAGGTGCCGTTGGTCGCAAACAAGGTGCGCCGCGCGCCGAAGGCCTTGGCCGCCATCTGCTGCGCGTCGGCGATGACGCCGGTGGGATCCATCAGCGAATCGAGCGTCTTGACCGACACCGACAGGTCGGTGGTGAAGACGTTCTCGCCCATGAACTGGTAGAAGTCATCGACCCAGGGGCTGCCGCGCAGGGCATCGCCGCTGAAGTGGCCGGGCGTATGCCAGGCGTCCTTGGCCGAGGCCACGTAGGAGCGCAGGGCATCGAAGAACGGGGTCCGGGCACGCTCGGCGAGCTGCGCGTTGAGGATCCGGAACATGCCGCGGTAGTCGTGCTCCTCGCGGTAAAAGTAGCCGTGCACGGCCTCGGCGAACAAGCTGTCGACCACCTGGTCGGCCTTGGTCTTCTCGATCAGCACGTAGATCTCGATCTCGGGCCGCAGGGCCGAGATCCGCTGCGCGAGGTTGGGCGCTCCGGCGGGAGCGCCGCGCCCGGATCCCTTGGCGCCGCGGTGCCGGCGGCCTTGCGTCGCGGCGGCCAGCCGGTCGTCGACGATGACCAGCTGCACGTCGCCGTCGTCCTGGATCTGGCGCAGCCCCTCGGCGCCGGTGCGGGCACCGGCGAAGCAGATGCCGAAGGGATTGTCGAGCGCGCGCGCGGCGGCGTTGAGCCCCTTGAGCAGTTCCTTGAGAATGAGCGGGTCGTCGTTGATGACGACGACCCTGGAGCACGGCTTGGGCATGCGGTCGGGGTCGGCGGCCGCCGTCACCGGACGCCGTCAGGGCATCAGGCCATCGCCTTTACGGCAGCAGCCAGCCGGCTCTTGTTGCGCGCGGCGGCGTTCTTGTGCACGAGCTTTTTGTCGGCAATCGAGTCGATCACGCTGGTCGAGCGGCGCAGCGCCTCGGCGGCGACGGCCTTGTCGCCGGCGGCCACAGCCTTGCGGACGGTCTTGATTGCCGAGCGCAGGCGCGAGCGCTGTGCCGAACCCTGCGCGTTGCGCGCGCGTGCCTGCAGTGCACGCTTTTTTGCCTGTTTCGTATTTGCCATGCCAGATCCTTCGTACGCTGTTTGCTCCGCGCGCCCGCCGCGCGCTCCCCGCTGCTGTCGACAGTGCCGGCGGCGCATGGGCGCTGGGCGGCGCAGCAAAGCTTTAAACTATAACAGAATGACCTCTTCAAAACCAGTGCTGGACGCGCTGCCGGCGCGTCGCATGCCGCTTCGGTGAACCTCCTAGGAGCGGCCGCGCGCATCAGCGGCCTGACCATGCTCTCGCGGGTCAGCGGCCTGGTGCGCGACCTGCTGATCGCCCGCTACTTCGGCGCCGGCACCGAGATGGACGCCTTCACGGTGGCCTTTCGCATCCCCAACTTGCTGCGGCGCCTGTTCGCCGAGGGCGCGTTTGCCCAGGCCTTCGTGCCCATCTTCGCGGAGGTGAAGATCCGCGAGGGGCCCGAGCGCACCCACCGGCTGCTCAACCACGTCGCCTCCGCGCTGTTCTGGGTGCTGCTGGCGCTGTCGATCCTCGGGGTCGCCGGCGCGCCGCTGCTGGTTGCGGCAATCGCCACCGGCTTTTGGCACTCGCCGGCCTTTGACCTGGCGACGCTGCTCACCCGCTGGATGTTTCCCTACATTCTTTTCATGTCGCTGATCGCCTGCTCCGGTGGCGTGCTCAATGCCTTCGGCCGCTTCGCGGTGCCCGCCTTCACCCCCGTGCTGCTCAATGTTTCCATGATCGGCCTGACGCTGCTCGTCGGACGCAGCATGGAGCCGCCGATCCTCGTGCTGGCCATCGCGGTGCTGCTGGGCGGCATACTGCAGCTGGCGATCCAGGTGCCGGCGCTGGTGCGCGTGGGCATGCTGCCGCGCCTTTCGGGCGTGCGCGCTTGCTTTGCCGATGCCGGCGTGCGCCGCGTCCTGCGGCAGATGCTGCCGGCGGTGTTCGCGGTGTCGGTCGCGCAGCTGAGCCTGATCATCAACACCAACATTGCCTCGCGCCTCGGAACCGGCAGCAATTCCTGGCTCTACTATGCCGATCGGCTCATGGAGCTGCCCACCGCCTTGCTGGGGGTGGCCATCGGCACGGTGCTGCTGCCGACGCTGTCGACCGCCCACGCCACGAGCGATGACCGGCACTACCGCCAGCTGCTCGACTGGGGCCTGCGCCTGACCTGCCTGCTGGCCCTGCCGGCCGCCCTGGGTCTGGCGATTTTGGCCGATGGACTGATCGGCGCGATGTTCCAGGGCGGGCGATTTAGCGCCTTCGACGTGGCGCAGTCCGCGGCGGCGCTGCGCGGCTATGCCGTGGGCCTGTTGGGCCTGATCGGCGTCAAGATTCTGGCGCCGGGGTTTTACGCGCGTCAGGACATCCGCACGCCGGTTCGAATCGGCGTGCTCGTGCTCGTGGCCACGCAGTTCGTCAATCTTGCCCTGGTGCCCTTGCTCGCCCACGCGGCGCTGGCGTGGTCGATCAGCATCGGCGCCCTGGTCAACTGCGCCTTGCTATTGCGCGGCCTGCACCGGCGCGGTATCTATTCGCCGGGGCCGGAGTGGCGCCTGTTCGGCATGCGCGTCGCCGTGGCCCTCTTGGGCCTGACGCTGGCCCTGGTCGCGATCGAGCACTATGGGTCCTATGCCGCGATTGCCCCGACCGGGGCGATGGGCCGCATTGCCTGGCTGGCGGCCACCGTCGGCGGGGCCACGGCCATCTACGCGCTGCTGCTCTGGTTGGCCGGATTCCGGCCGCGGGACTTCGTGCTGCGCTCGCGCCCCGGCGCGGCCTAAAGCACGGCCGCCGGCGGCGCGATCGGCGGCCCTTAGCCGATTTGACGCAGCATGGTCTGCGCGTCGCTGGTCTCGAGCTTGCCGCCATTCTCGATGTTGAGCAGCTTGACCACGCCGTCGTCGACCAGCATCGAGAAGCGCTTGCTCCGCATCCCCAGTCCGCCGCTCGTAAAATCGTGCTCAAGCCCCAGCTTGCGCGTGTAGTCCCCGGTCCCGTCGGCCATCATGCGCATCTTGCCGGCAGCTTTTTCCTCGCGGCCCCAGGCACCCATGACATGCGCGTCGTTGACGGCAAGGCACCAGATCTCGTCGATGCCCTTGCGCCGCAACGCCTCGTAGTTGGCCAGGTACCCCGGAACGTGCTTGGTAGAGCACGTCGGCGTAAAGGCGCCCGGAACGCCGAAAATCACGATCTTCTTGCCGCGTGCCAGGTCCTGCACCGAGAAGGTATTGGGGCCGATGGAGCAGCCCTGCGCCTCGACTTCGAGGTATTCCTGCACCTTTCCTTCGGGCAGCTGGTCGCCCACCTTGATCGTCATCTTGTCCCCTTCTCAGAGCGCGCGCAAACGCACGACGGCAGTGTAATCGTGCGCCAAAACCGATTTCCTCTCCGGAAACAGGGATAAGGCTGCCGCGGACCCGGGGGGCGCGGCGCACCGGCCGGCGCCGGCGTGTTGGGTGGCCGACACGGGTTTGGCCGCAAAGCGGCCCCGCCCCGTCCGTGGCGCCGGTGAAGAACGGTTTTTCCGACGCAATTCCTGCGATTGGCCTCGTTGAACTCCCGGCAATCTGTCCGAATAAGCATGGGTGGGGTGATCCACCGTTGGGGGTAGGGCTCGTGGGCGAAGCGGGTGCCGTGAGGGCTTGTTCCATCGAGGGCTGCCGGCACCGCCGAGCGAACGGCAAAAGAGTTGCCAGGGCAGCTTGCGCGGGTCGCAGGCGGCCAAGGCCCTGCGAAACCGGGTTTGTTGATTGCGGCCGATGAAGAAATTGCAGAACGTGGCGATTTGCAGTGCGACAGCGCTGCGCACGATGGCCCAGTTCGCGGCATTGGCGCTGGCGCCGCTCATCGCCGTCGCCGCCTTGCTCCACAGCCAGTCGTCGCTGACGGCCTCGATGATCGAGACCCTGCAGAACGTGGCCATCGGCGTCGTCGTCCTGGCCCTGGCCCTGGGGGCCGTGCAGGGCGAGCTGATCGCGCGCCGCCTGCAGCGACTCATTTCCTCGGCGCACAGCATTGCCAAGCAGGACTTCTCGGTTGCCCTGCCCGCCAGGGGCGGCGACGAGCTCGCCCTGCTGACGCGCGCCTTCAACGACATGGCGCGCACCCTCGGGACCAGCCTGTCGATACAGGGCATCCTGGCGCAGATGGACGACGCGATTCTGACCAAGCTCGACGTCGCCGCCCTGATCCGCAATGCCCTGCGCTGCATGCGCTACGTGGCCGAGGCCGACATCGTGGTGCTCGGGCTGTTCGAATCGGACGCGGCCGACACCATGCGATTGTTCGTCATGGGTAAGGGCGAGCGCAACCGCATCGACAGTCACAAGATCGAGATGAGCGGGGACCTCAAGCGGCGCATCCCGCTCAGTCCGACGAACAAGACCGAGCCGCAGTCGCCGTTTCCCGAGGAGTTCGAGCAACGCCTGCTCGCCGATTGCGGCGTCGGGCACTTCCTCTCCATGCCGGTGTCGCGCGGCAGCCGTGCCTGGGGCGTCATGGTGACGTGTCACCGCGAGCCCAGGGAGCTCTCCAACGGGCAGATGAAGATGCTCATCGGCGTGTCCAACCGCCTGATCGCGGGCTTTAGCGGCGCCGAGCGTGACCAAAAGCTCCACTCGCTGGCCTACGTCGATCCGTTGACCGGACTGCCCAACCGCGTTGCCATGCAGTCGCTGCTGTCGGCCGAACTGGCCAACGCCGAGCGCAACAAGGCGATGGCGGCGATCCTGTTCATCGACCTGGACCGCTTCAAGCAGGCCAACGATACCCACGGCCACGCCTTTGGCGACCGGTTGCTGATCCAGGCCGCCAATCGCATCCGCAATCACGTGCGCGAGGACGACGTGGTCGCCCGCATCGGCGGCGACGAGTTCACCGTGATCCTCTCGGAAGTCAAGACCACGCGCGAGGCCGCGTCGGTGGCGCGCAAGCTGATCCAGTCCCTGTCGCGGCGCTTCGAGATCGAGGGCCAGACGATCTACACCGGGGCCAGCGTCGGCATCGCCATGTACCCGGACGACGGCACGGGCGGGGCCGAGCTGCTCAAGATGGCCGACACCGCCATGTACCGGGCCAAGAGCGCGGGCCGCAGCCGCTTCGCCTTCTACGAGGAGCCGATGAATGCGGAGAGCAAGCGCCGCTCGCTGCTCGACGGCGAACTGCGCAACGCCCTCGAGCGCAAGGAACTGGTGCTGCACTACCAGCCGCAGATCGACCTCAAGACCGGCGCCCTGTGCGGGGTCGAGGCCCTGGTGCGCTGGCAGCACCCCACCCGGGGCCTGCTCTATCCCAAGGACTTCATCGAGTACGCCGAGGAGATCGGCTTGATCCCCCAGCTGGGCGCCTGGGTGATGATGGAAGCTTGCCTGCAGTACCAGCGCTGGTGCGAGGAGGGCGTGCGCGTGCCGCGCGTCTCGGTCAATGTCTCCAACGGCCAGCTGCCGCGCAGCAACTTCGTCCCGACGGTGCGCCAGCTGCTGCACTCGATCAAGATCCCCGCGGGCGCGCTGGAAATCGAAGTGACCGAGTCCATGTTGATCGAGGGCGGCAAGCCCGCCATGGAAGCGCTCAATCAGCTCTCGGCCGACGGCGTGCTGATCGCCATCGACGATTTTGGCACCGGCTATTCCTCGTTTAGCTACCTCAAGACGATGCCGGCGCGCGTTCTCAAGCTCGACATGAGCTTCCTGGTCGATGCCCGCTCCGACAACGAGGCCGGCAAGATCGTCGCCGCCATCATCAACATGGCGCACGAGCTGGGCAAGGAGGTAGTTGCCGAGGGTATCGAGCGCGTGGACCAGCTCAAGTTGCTCAAGCACCTGGGATGCGAGCGCGGGCAGGGCTACTTGTTCGGCAAGCCCGTGGGCGCGGACCACATCTCGCGCACCTTCGGCAAAGTCCAGGAATCGGCCCCGCCGGCGCCCATCGCCGCTGCCCCGGCCCCGCCCGCCGTTGCCGTCGCCCATTCGGCCGCGCAGGCGGACGCGCATTCGGACCTGTTCGAGGCTTCGGCCCGCCAGGCGTCGCTGCATCCTGCGGTGCCGCTCGCGGCCCCATCGAGCACCGCGCAGGACAAGCATTCGACCCTGTTGCTGCCGGCACCGCTGTCGCCGGCGGCCGACGCCTCAGCGACCGACGCCGGGCAGCAGGAACAACCCGCCGAGCAACCGGCGCACGCGCCAAGCCAAGCCGTGCGGCCGACGCCACCGGGGCAGACCTCGCTGGACCTCGTGCCGCCGGCAAGCGAGGTCGACGCGACCGTCGAGACGGTGCTCGCCATCGACACCTGGCCGGTGCCCTCCGAGGCCAACGTGCCGACGACCGAGGAGCTGCTGCAGGCAACCGCGGCACTGCTCGAGTCCGAAACCCACGAACCGGCGCAACACTGACCGGCGCTGGCCGGCCGCGGCAGCGTTGCCGGGCGGATCCGCGCGCGCGCCGGGCCGGCGCTCAGTGGATACTGCAGCGCGCCGATACCGACACGTTGGCGTGCTGACTGCTGCCCGCAAACGACGAGTGCAACTTCATGAGCGGCGCCAGGCAGTGGCTCGCGTCGATGCCGGCAACCCGCAGCCACGAGCGCAGCGACTCCGAAGCTCCCCCCAGGGACAACTGCGGCCGGTACACGGTCTGGGGCTCGGACGCCGCAACATGGCTGGGCGAGGTCTCGAGGATCACCGGGACCTTGCTCAGGCTGCTCCAGGGAAGCATCGGCTCGGTGTTGGCCAGCGAATAGTCCGGCCGGGACGCTGGCCGCCGCACCACCGAGCTCCAGTGGCTGTCCAGGGCCTCGCGGCTCACGCGCAGGCCCGTCTCCAGCTGTAGCCAATCGGGTGCCATGGCCGCGGGCCCGCCATCGGCGGGCAAGCCCTTGCCGCTGCCCAATAGCAGCAGCAGCGCCAACGCCCACTGTCGGCGCAAGCGACGCCGGGAAGCGGATCGTTGCCGGGGCAACTGCTGCGCGCTGCGCACGTTCGACATCGGGGTTCCCGCACGGGGATGAACACCATCATCCCTGGCCCCCAATTTTAGGCAACCGCAGAATTAATGGGGACATCTCCCCGTAATTCAACGGCTGCCGCCCGGCCGGCAATAACGGCCTCCGGTCGGCCCGGAGCTCAAGGCGCCGTGTTATTGCCGCCGGAGGGCTCGTGCTGGGCAACCTGGGCGGCCGGAGCGCTGGCCTGCGAGGCATGCGTTCCGCCATGCAGCAAGGCGATGATGGGAACGATCAGCAAGGCCACGATGTTGATGATCTTGATGAGCGGGTTGACCGCGGGTCCGGCGGTGTCCTTGTAGGGATCGCCGACGGTGTCGCCCGTCACCGCCGCCTTGTGGGCGTCGGAGCCTTTGCCGCCGTGGTGGCCTTCCTCGATGTACTTCTTCGCATTGTCCCAGGCGCCCCCGCCGGTCGTCATGGAAATCGCGACGAACAGGCCGGTGACGATCGTGCCCATCAGCACGCCGCCCAAGGCCGCCGGACCGAGAAAAATCCCCACCGCGATCGGCACCAGTACCGGCAGCAGCGAAGGGATCATCATCTCCTTGATGGCCGCCGTCGTCAGCATGTCCACCGCGCGCGAATAGTCCGGCTTGGCGGTTCCCTCCATGATTCCCTTAATCTCGCGAAACTGCCGGCGCACTTCCTCGACGACCGCGCCGGCCGAGCGGCCAACGGCTTCCATGGCCATCGCAGCAAAGAGGAAGGGGATCAGGCCGCCGATGAACAGACCAACGATCACCAGGTGGTTGGACAGGTCAAAGGAGGTGTGCATGCCCTCCTGGTCGAGCGCGCGCGTGTAGTCGGCAAACAGCACCAGCGCGGCCAGGCCCGCGGAGCCGATGGCGTAGCCCTTGGTGACGGCCTTGGTGGTGTTGCCGACCGCGTCGAGCGGATCGGTGATGTTGCGCACCTCCTTGGGCAGGCCGGCCATCTCCGCGATGCCGCCGGCGTTATCGGTGATCGGGCCGTAGGCATCGAGAGCAACGATGATGCCGGTCATCGACAGCATCGCCGTGGCTGCCACCGCGATACCGTACAGGCCCGCCAGCGCATAGGAGGCCATGATCGCCACGCAGATGGCCAGGACGGGCCAGGAGGTGGCGCGCATCGAAACGGCGATGCCGGCGATGATGTTGGTCGCGTGGCCGGTGGTCGAGGCCTGCGCGATGTGTTGCACCGGGGCGTAGTCGGTACCGGTGTAGTACTCGGTGATGTACACGAGCGCCGCGGTCAGCGCCAGGCCGACGACGGCGCAGCCGTAGAGCTTGCCCACGCTCAGTCCGGCGCCCGCTGCCACGGGGCCCAGCAGCCAGTCGGTGACGAACCAGAACAGCACCAGCGAGATCAGGCCCGCGACCAGCAGGCCGCGATACAGGGCGTTCATGATCTTGCCGCCGTCGCGCGCCTTGACGAAGTAGCACCCGACGATCGACGCCAGGATCGAGACGCCCGAGATCGCCAGCGGGTACACCAGGCCCGCGTCGCTGCCGTGGAAGGCAAACGCGCCGACGAGCATCGTGGCCACGACGGTGACGGCAAAGGTCTCGAAAAGGTCCGCCGCCATGCCGGCGCAGTCGCCGACGTTGTCGCCGACGTTGTCGGCGATCACGGCAGGGTTGCGCGGGTCGTCCTCCGGAATGCCCGCCTCGACCTTGCCCACGAGGTCGGCGCCGACGTCAGCGCCCTTGGTGAAGATGCCGCCGCCCAGCCGCGCGAAGATCGAGATGAGCGAGGAGCCAAACGCCAGGCCGATCATCGGGTGCAGCGCCGCGTGCGTCTCGCCGCCGCCGGCCAGACTGGTGAGCACGCTGTAAAAGCCGGCCACGCCCAGCAGGCCCAGACCCACCACCAGCAGCCCGGTGATCGCGCCGCCGCGGAAGGCCACGTCCAGCGCGGCGTTGAGCCCGCGCGTGGCCGCCTGCGCGGTGCGCACGTTGGCGCGCACCGAGACGTTCATGCCGATGAAGCCGGCGGCACCGGAGAGCACGGCGCCGAGCACGAAGCCGATCGCCGTCCACAGGCCCAGCTGCGGGATGATGGCGATGATGATCGCCAGGACCACGCCGACGATGGTGATGGTGCGGTACTGCCGGTTCAGATAGGCCTGGGCGCCTTGCTGAATCGCGTGGGCGATTTCCTGCATGCGCGCATTTCCCGGATCCTGCTTGAGGATCCACCCGGTGGAGATCGCGCCGAAGACGATGGCGGCGAGTCCGCAAAGCAGGGCGAGCGAAACGCCAGACATGCATAGCTCCTTTCGTGATGCGGCCGGTACGCTCCGCTAGGATTTCAAGGCGTCCAGGACGCGGTTCTGAATCTGCTCGACGGTACCCACGCCGCTGATCGCGCGGTACTTGGGTGCGCCCGCGGCGCCGCTTGCGGCCCAGGCGGAGTAATAGTCCACCAGCGGCTTGGTCTGCGCGTGGTACACCTCCAGGCGCTTGCGCACGATCGCTTCGCGATCGTCGTCGCGCTGCACCAGCGGCTCGCCGGTGCGGTCGTCGCGATCGGGCGTCTTCGGCGGATTGTTCTGCAGGTGGTAGGTGCGGCCGCTGGCCGGGTGCACGCGCCGCCCGCTCATGCGCGCGATGATGTCGGCGTCGGGGACCGTGATCTCCAGCACCAGCTCGATCGCCACGGCGGCCGACTTCAGGGACTCGGCCTGCGCGATGGTGCGCGGAAACCCATCGAACAGGTAGCCCTGGGCGCAATCGGCGCGCTGCAGGCGCTCCAGGACCAGGTCCACGATGATCTGGTCCGACACCAACTGGCCCGCGTCCATGACCTTTTTTGCCGCCAGGCCCAGGGCGGTGCCGTCCTTGACCGCTGCGCGCAGCATGTCGCCGGTGGAGATCTGTGGAATTCCCAGGCGCGCCGCGAGCAGGGCTGCCTGCGTGCCTTTCCCAGCTCCTGGTGGTCCGAGCAAAATCAGACGCATCTTCCCCCCGCCGCGCTCGCGCGCGTCCTCCAGCACCGCACGTTTTTTTCTTTTGCGACCCAGGCTGCGACCCGCACGGCCAAGGGCGAGGCGCATCTTACCCGGAACTGCCCGATCGCCGCTCGCAACGGGCCCGGCCGGCGGTGCCGGTGCCGTGGCAAGGCCGAGGTGCCCTGCTAGGGCCGCTCGCGCGAGGCGCCATCGCCGGCCGCGGCGATCGCGGCCCGGGCGCGCTCGAGGTCGGCCGGCGTGTCCACGCCCGGCGGCAGGGCGGCCGCAAGAGGCATGACGGCGATCGCGCTGCCGTGGTAGAGCGCGCGCAGCTGCTCGAGGCTCTCGTGCTCCTCGATCGCGGGGCGAGCCAGCGTCGGAAACCGCAGCAGGTAGCGCACCCGGTAGGCGTACAGGCCGACGTGGCGCAGTGCCGGCAGCTCCGGGGGCAGGAGCGCTCGGGACCGGGCGAAGGCCTCGCGCGACCAGGGGATCGGCGCGCGGGAAAACAGCAGCGCGCGGCCCCGCGCATCGGTGACGACCTTGACGACGTTGGGATCGAAGAACTCCGCGGCATCGTGCAAGCGGTGCGCGGCCGTGGCCAGGTCGCACTGCGGCTCGGCGGCCAAGGCCCCGGCGACCTGCGCGATCACCTCCGGCGGCATCAGGGGTTCATCGCCCTGCACGTTGACGACGATCGCCTCGGGCTCCAGGCCCAGCAGCTGGCAGGCCTCGGCGAGGCGGTCGGTGCCGGTCGGATGGCTCTCGCGGGTGAGAATTGCCTCAATCGCGTGCCCCCGGCAGGCATCGACGATGCGCGCGCTGTCGGCGCAGACGACCACGCGCTCGGCGCCGCTGGCAGCGGCGCGCCGGGCCACGTGCACCACCATGGGCACGCCGGCGATCTCGGCCAGGGGCTTGTCGGGCAGCCGGGTCGAGGCCAGGCGCGCCGGGATCAGTGCCCAGAAGCGCGGCTGCGGCAATCTGGCCGGTCGCGGGGGCGGGCTCGCGGGCACGCCGGGCTACCGATGGGCGCGAGGCGCTCGAGGGCCAGCGCGCGCGCGCTCGATGCTCATGCGCCGGCGCCGCGTTCGTTGTCCTCCAGGCGCCGCGCCTCGCTCTCGAGCAAGATGGGGATCGAATCGCGGATCGGGTAGGCGAGCCCGGCGGACTGCGACACGAGCTCCTGGCGCTCGCGATCGTAGCGCAGCGGCCCCTTGGTGACCGGGCAAACGAGAATATCAAGCAGTTTTGGATCCATCGCGCTCTTTCCCCAGTCGTGCCGCAAGGAAGTCAAACAAGGAGGCGTCGAGCTGGGTGTGCAGCGGCACGACCCAGATGCGCTCGTCGTGTCCCAGGCGGGCGTCACGGTGGCATTTTACGGCGTCTTTTTCGGTCATCAGGACGCGTTGGTAGCGCCCGGGCGCGGTCATGGAGGCCTCGATCCGGTCGTGATCGGGCAGGGCGATCGCGTCAAAGCGCAGGCCCTGTTCGCGCAGCTGGGAAAAAAAGCGCTGCGGGTTGCCGATGGCGCAGATCGCCAGCAGGCGCAGCTCGCCCGCCTGCTGCTCGTGGGCCATCTGGGCGAGCGTCATCTGGCGCGCAGGCGAGGCCAGGCAGGTCGCATCGATGATGCTCGTGTGCATGCGGAAAAAGGGCGAGTAGATGCGCACCGGCGGCACGATGCCGTGCAGCACCACCGCGTCGACCTGGCGCAGCCGCGCGGGCGGATCGCGCAGCGGCCCGGCCGGCAGCAGCAATCCGTTGCCCACGCCGGTGGCGTCCAAGAGCACGATCTCCAGGTCGCGCCCCAGCCGCCGGTGCTGCAGTCCGTCGTCGGCGATCAGGACGTTGCAGGCGCCGTGGGTGGCCAGCAGCAGCCGCGCCGCCGCGATCCGGTCGCGCCCGACCGCTACCGGGCAGCCTGTCACGTGGCGGATCAGCAAAGCCTCGTCGCCGCATTGGGCCGCGTCGCTGGCCGGGTCGACCAGGACGGGCCGCTGCGACCGGCCGCCGTATCCGCCGGAGACGATCCCCGGTGACCAGCCCCGGGCGCGCAGCGCGCGGACGATTTCGATCACCAGCGGCGTCTTGCCCGTGCCCCCGACAGTGAGGTTGCCGACCACCACGACGGGCACCGGGAGCTTGACCGGCCGCGCCAGCCCCAGGCGGTAGCCCAGCGCGCGCACCCCGCGCCAAGCACGGTGCGCGAAGTGCAGCGGAAGGAGCAAGATTGCCAGCAGGCCGCGGCGCTGCCAGGCACGCCGCACGCGACGGTGGAGCCAGCCGCGCAGCGCGGTTGTCAGGCCCAGGCTCATCGGCCGCTGTTGGCGTGGCGTTGCGTGGCAAAGCTCAGCCGCGACAAGCCGGCATTGCGTGCCGCCTCCATGACCGTGATGACCGCTTGATGCGGCGCCTGGGCATCGGCATTGATCACCACGACGGGGTCATTGAGCCGGGCCGCGGCGCTGCGTAGCAAATCGGTGAGCGCCGCCGTATCGGTCACGGGAACCACCGTGTGGCCGATGGCAAAGCGGCCGTCGGCGCTGACCCCGACCTGGATCTCCTGCGGCCGCGTTGCCGCCTTGTTCGGGTCGGCCGCGGGCAACTCGATCTGCAGCTGCGCAAAGCGCGAATACGTGGTGCTGACTGCCAGGAAGATCAGCACCACCAGCAGCACGTCGATGAGCGGGATCAGGTTGATTTCCGGATCCTCGGCATAGCCGCGCCGAAACTTCATGCGCCGGGCCGCGCCGCACGCGCGTCTCCGTACAGCGCCTCGAGCAGGCGCTGGGCCTGCTGCTCGAGCTCGACCAGGAAATCGTCGACGCGGGCGCGAAAGATCCGGTACGACAGCACCGAGGGCACCGCCACGATGATGCCGAAGGCCGTCGAGTAGAGCGCGATCGATATGCCCTGCGCGAGCTGCTGCGGGTTGGAGCCGGCCTGCTGCGAGGCGAAGATGTCGATCATGCCCACGACCGTGCCCAGCAGGCCCAGCAAGGGAGCGACCGAGCCGATCGCGCCCAGCAAGGTGAGATAGCGCGAGAGCTCGTGCGCCACGTGTCCGCCGGCGATCTCGACCACCTTGGTCGTGACTTCGCGCTGCGAGCCGGCGCTGCGCAGACCGGCGGCGAACAAGAATCCCAGCGCCGAGCTGGCCTCGAGCTTGTCGATGACGTCCAGGCTGATCTGCCGGCGCGAGTACAAGTTGAGCACGTCGGCCAGCAGGTTGGCCGGCAGTACGCGCGAGCGGCGCAGGGCGATGGTGCGCTCGATGACCAGCGCTAAGGCGACGATGGAGGCGATGATGAGCGGCCAGATCGGCCAGCCGATGGTCTGAACAATGGCGAACAAGGAGAGGATCCCGGTGAAAAGAGGTGATCGGATTCGGGCGCGCGCAGACGATTCTGGCCGCGCAAAAGGTGGCAAGTGTAGAGCCGATGCGCGCGCCGCGAGGCCGATGGCAGGTGCCTGGCGCGGCAGCCCCGAACTGTGGACAAGTTTGTGGAGAACTGTCGTAAGCTGTACCCGAATAAGGCCGCTGGCGGCGCCTGCAATCTGGGCACGAACCCAGGGCGTTTACAAATTCCTTTATATTTCAGATGGTTGGCATCACCCAACGGTCTTGCCCTGGGATCGGGAGGCCGCTCCCAGGCGGCTGGGGCAACTGTGGAAAGGTATGGGGCGCTAACCCGCATGGATTCTGAATCGGATCAAAGAAACCCTGAATTGGCGCGGCTTTGCCTGACAGTATCGCAGTTAAACCGCGCGGTATCTGGATCGCTGCAGCGCGAGTTCGGCACCCAGAGGGTCCGCGGGGAGATCGCGTCGATGACCCGCGCGGCCAGTGGCCACTGGTACTTTTCTCTCAAGGACGCCGCGGCGCAGGTGCGCTGCGTCATGTTCCGCGGCCGCAACGCGCTCGTCGATTTTGCGCCCCGCGAGGGCGACGAGGTCGAGGTGTCGGCGGCGGTCGCGCTGTACGAGCCGCGCGGGGAGTTCCAGCTCACGGTCGAATCGCTGCGGCGCTTTGGCGCCGGCCGGCTGTGGGAGGAGTTTGTCCGTCTGCGCCAGCGCCTTGCCGCCGAGGGGCTCTTCGATGCGGCCGCCAAGCGCGCGCTGCCGGCGCTGCCGCAGCGCGTCGGGGTGGTCACCTCGCTGCAGGCGGCGGCGCTGCGAGACGTGCTCACGACGCTGCGCCGGCGCGCACCCTACCTGGCGATCGTCGTCTACCCGGTGCCGGTGCAGGGCGCCGAGGCCGGCACACGCATCGCGGCGATGCTCGCGACCGCCTCGCGCCGGGCCGAGGTCGACGTGCTGCTGCTGGTGCGCGGCGGCGGCTCCATCGAGGACCTGTGGGCGTTCAACGAGGAACAGGTCGCGCGCGCCATCCGGGCCTGCGCCGTCCCGGTCATCGTCGGCGTCGGGCACGAGTCCGATTTCACGATCGCCGATTTTGCCGCCGACGTGCGCGCGCCCACGCCCACGGCGGCGGCCGAACTGGTGGCGCCTGAGCGCCAGGGGCTGCTGCGCGAGCTGGCCATGCGCCTGCGGGCCCTGGCCCGCGCCGGCGCGCGCACCCTGGGCGAGCGCGCCCAGCGGCTCGACTACGCGATGCGCGTGCTGGCCTCGCCGCGCGCGCCGCTGCGCGGACTCGAGGCGCGCATCGCCGATCTGCGCGCGCGCTGCGCCTGGCAGGCACGCGAGCAGGGCCGGCGCGCTCGCGCCCAGACGCTCACCCTGGCGCGGGCANNATACGCCGGTGCCGGCGCTGCGCCAGCGCCTCGAGGAGCTCGGTCGGCGGCTGCAGGCGGCCCAGCAGCGCACCATGCACACGCGCACCAGCACGCTGGCCCACCTGGAGCGCGCCCTGGCGCACCTGAACGTGCAGGGCGTGCTCGATCGAGGCTTCGCGATCCTGCGCGATCCGCTGGGCCGGCCGCTGACCGATGCGGCCACGCTCGCGCCGGGCGAGCGGGTGCACGCGAGCCTGGCGCGCGGCAGCGCCGAATTGCTCGTGCAAAGTACAAGACCCCACGCCGATTGATGCCGCGGCGCGCGGCAGAGGCAATAGAATCCCGGATCGTACTGCTGACCGACTGCGCAACCGCCACGGCTTTCGCCTCCCTCCCACAAGGAACACAACGATGGAACACACCCTGCCCGCGCTGCCCTATGCCGCCGACGCCCTGGCGCCGCACATTTCCAAGGAGACGATGGATTACCACTATGGCAAGCACCACCAGACCTACGTCACCAACCTCAACAACCTGATCAAGGGCACCGAGTTTGCCCAGCTGGGGCTCGAGGATATCGTGCGCAAGTCCAGCGGCCCGGTCTTCAACAACGCGGCCCAGGTCTGGAATCACACCTTCTTCTGGAACAGCCTCAAGCCCGGCGGCGGGGGCGAGCCCGTCGGCGCGCTGGCCAAGGCGATCGTCGCCAAGTGGGGCTCGTTCGCGGCGTTCCGCGAGGCCTTTTCCAAGAGCGCGGTGGGCAACTTCGGCTCGGGCTGGACCTGGCTGGTGCGAAAGCCCGACGGCAGCGTCGATGTTGTCAACACGTCCAACGCCGGGACGCCGCTGACGACGGCCGATAAGCCGCTGCTCACCATCGACGTGTGGGAGCATGCCTACTACATCGACTACCGCAATGCGCGGGCCAAGTTCGTCGAGACGTTCTTGAACAGTCTCGCCAACTGGGATTTTGCCGGCCGCAATTTCGGCTAGCGCGCCTGCGCCACTCCTTGCAGCACGCTGCCGGCATGGACGCCGTGCTGGCCGAACCATTGGCCGCTCATCTCGAGCGCGTAGCGCACGGGGCGGCGCGCGCAGTGGCTCTGGTCGGTCCGCGGGGCCATCTCCTCGATGTTGACGACCGTACCGTCGGCGTCCAGGAACGCGACCGACAGCGGGATCAGGGTGTTGCGCATCCACATGCAGTGGGTATCGGCCGCGCCAAAGACGAACAGCATGCCGTGGTTGGGCGCCAGCGACGTGCGAAACATCAGGCCGCGCGCGCGGGCCGGATCGTTATCGGCCAGCTCCGCATGGATGAGATGGATGCCGGCGCTCAGCTGCACGCTTGGCGCCTGGGCGGTGGGGTCCTGCGCGTTGGCGCCGGACAAGAGGAGCGATGCGCCCAGCGCGCCGGCCACGGCTGCCAAGGCGGCGCGGGCGCGTGCGAAGGGCCGCAGGGGCGGCGAGGGTTTCATGTAGGGTCGAGGGTCCGCGAGACCGGGGGAAGGCACAAGGCGCGACTCTAGAGCAATGCGCCGAATCGGGAAAATCGGCGGGCCCGGGCTAGGCCCGGGCGTGCGCTTGTGACGCATCAACAAACCGCGCCGGGCGGGCCTCGCGGCCCGGCGCGCGGCGCTACACTGCGGCCACTTTTCGAGAGGCCGGATCATTGGAAAACCCATGAGTCAACATATCAAGGTACCCACGCAGGGACAAAAGATCACGGTGCGCGCCGATGGCGTCCTGAACGTGCCCGACCAGCCGATCATCCCCTACATCGAGGGCGACGGCACCGGCGTGGACATCACGCCGGTCATGCTCAAGGTGGTCGACGCGGCCGTGGCCAAGGCCTACGGCGGCAAGCGCAAGATCAGCTGGATGGAAATCTATGCCGGGGAGAAGGCCACCCGGGTGTATGGCCCCGACGTCTGGCTGCCCGAGGAGACGCTGGCCATATTGCGGGAGTATGTCGTGTCGATCAAAGGACCCTTGACCACGCCCGTGGGCGGGGGCATCCGTTCGATCAACGTCGCCCTGCGCCAGGAGCTGGACCTGTACGTGTGCCTGCGCCCGGTGCGCTACTTCAAGGGGGTGCCGAGCCCCGTGCGCGAGCCCGAAAAGACCGACATGGTGATCTTCCGTGAAAACTCCGAGGACATCTACGCCGGGATCGAATACGAGGCCGAATCCGACAAGGCCCGCAAGCTCATCGATTTTCTGCAGCGCGAGCTGGGGGTCACAAAGATCCGCTTTCCCGCGACTTCGGGCATCGGCATCAAGCCCGTTTCACGGGAGGGGACCGAGCGATTGGTGCGCAAGGCGATTCAATATGCGCTCGACAACAAGCGCAAGTCGGTGACCTTCGTGCACAAGGGCAACATCATGAAGTTCACCGAGGGCGCGTTCACCCGCTGGGGCTACGCGCTGGGCGAGCGCGAATTCGGCGCCAAGCCCCTGGATGGGGGGCCCTGGAAGGTCATCAAGGCCGCGCACGGCGATGTTGTACTAAAAGACGTGATAGCCGATGCTTTTTTGCAACAAATTTTGTTACGGCCGGCCGAATACGACGTGATCGCGACCCTGAATCTGAACGGCGACTACATATCCGATGCCCTGGCCGCACAGGTGGGAGGGATCGGGATTGCACCGGGGGCCAACCTCTCCGACACGGTGGCGATGTTCGAGGCCACCCACGGGACCGCGCCAAAGTATGCCGGCAAGGACTACGTGAACCCGGGCTCCGAGATCCTTTCGGCCGAGATGATGCTGCGGCACATGGGCTGGACCGAGGCTGCCGACCGCATCGTCGCGGCGATGGAAAAGGCCATTCTCAACAAGACGGTCACCTACGACCTGGCGCGCCTGCTGCCCGGGGCCAAGCAGCTCTCGTGCTCGGGCTTTGGCGAGGCGATGATCGCCCAGATGTGAGGCCCCTGCCGGGGCCGCGGCGCGGCGCCGGCGCGCCCGGCGCCGCAATGAAAAAGCCCCGCTGGACGGGGCTTTTTCCGGCGCACGGCGGCGCTAGCACTCAGGCGTTGGGCGTTATGTTCGATGCCTGTTTGCCCTTCGGACCCTGCACGATCTCGAAGGCAACCTTCTGGCCTTCCTTTAGCGTCTTGAAGCCTCCGATCTGGATTGCAGAAAAATGTGCGAATAAGTCTTCCCCGCCGTCGTCGGGCGTAATGAATCCATAACCCTTCGCGTCGTTAAACCATTTCACCGTACCTGTGGCCATGCATCCGTCCTCTTCTCCGCGTTGCCCCTGCTGACTTAAGGTGTCGCGGTGAACCCGGCAAAAAAACCGCCGGCTCCTCCCCCGGACCCTATCCCTACGGCTGACCCCAACCACCCTAGCGGCCCGCCTTGCTCCTGCGAGGTTTCTCAGACATCTTCAGGAACTGCATTGTTTGGGCAAAACTTATATGCCGTCAAGACCCACGTTACCGGCCCACCGGGGCGCGGCAGCGCAGCGATTCGGGGCCCCGGCGCCGAATTGAGCCGGGGAATCGCCCGATAACCGGGCCGTTCGCGGGCGGCCAACGGCCGATCGCGCCGGGCCGCGGCACGCCAAACTGGCAGCACCCGGGGCAGTTGCGCGGATGCCGGTGACGACCCCGAAGGGGGGTCCGTTTCACTTATCATCTAGCTCGTAGCGACTCGCGCTGCGAGACGGTCTGGATTGCGACGCGGGGTGCCTTTTTTTCATTAGTTATGAGCGAACGGTTCGAAGAGGGCACTGTCGTAGAGAAACAGGTAGCGGAAACCAAGCCGCCACCGATGTTTCAAGTCGTGCTATTGAACGATGATTTCACCCCGATGGAGTTCGTCGTGGGGGTATTGCAGAAATTTTTCGGTAAGGGTCGGGAACAAGCGACTCAGATCATGCTAAAGGTGCATCATGAGGGCCGTGGAATCTGCGGCGTGTATCCGCGCGATGTGGCTGCCAGCAAGGTCGAGCAGGTTTGCAGTTTTTCACGCGAGCACCAGCACCCGTTGCAGTGCGTGATGGAGGAAGCATGATCGCGCAGGAATTGGAAGTTAGCTTGCACATGGCTTTTGTCGAGGCCCGTCAGGCGCGCCACGAGTTCATCACCGTCGAGCATCTGCTGTTGGCGTTGCTCGACAACCCTTCGGCCACGGAGGTGTTGCGGGCCTGCGCGTGCAACATCGAGGATCTGCGCAAGAGCTTGCAGAATTTCATCGCCGACAACACGCCGGTGCTGCCGCAGAACTCGGAGGCCGACACCCAGCCGACCCTGGGGTTTCAGCGCGTGATACAGCGCGCCATCATGCACGTGCAGTCGACCTCCAACGGCAAGAAGGAGGTCACCGGGGCCAACGTGCTGGTGGCCATATTTGGCGAGAAGGACTCCCACGCGGTGTACTACCTGCACCAGCAGGGCGCGACCCGGCTCGACGTGGTCAATTTCATCTCGCACGGGATCACCAAGGCGCCGGCCGCCGACGACAAGGCCAAGCCGCAGGGCGAGCCCGAGCAGGAGGCGGGGGAAGCGCGCGAGCAGGTCTCGCCGCTGGAGCAGTACACGCAAAATCTCAACGCCCTGGCGCGTGACGGCAAGATTGATCCGCTCATTGGCCGCGAACTGGAGGTCGAGCGGGTCATCCAGGTGCTGTGCCGCCGGCGCAAGAACAATCCGCTGCTGGTCGGCGAGGCCGGCGTCGGCAAGACGGCGATCGCCGAGGGCCTGGCCTGGCGCATCGTCAAGAACGAGGTGCCGGAGATCCTCGAGAAGGCCAACGTCTATTCGCTCGACATGGGTGCGTTGCTGGCCGGTACCAAGTACCGCGGCGACTTCGAGCAGCGCCTCAAGGCGGTCCTCAAGCAGCTCAAGTCGAACCAGCAGGCGGTGCTGTTCATCGACGAGATCCACACCCTGATCGGTGCCGGTTCGGCCTCGGGCGGCACGCTCGACGCCTCGAACCTGCTCAAGCCGGCGCTCTCGACCGGGGCGCTCAAGTGCATCGGTGCCACGACCTACACCGAGTACCGCGGGATTTTCGAGAAGGACCATGCCCTGTCGCGGCGCTTCCAGAAGATCGACGTCAACGAGCCGACCGTGCAGCAGACCATCGAGATCCTCAAGGGACTGAAGTCGCGCTTCGAGGAGCACCACGGCGTCAAGTATTCCTCGGGGGCGATCACCGCCGCCGCGGAGCTGTCGGCCAAGTTCATCAACGACCGGCATCTGCCCGACAAGGCGATCGACGTGATCGACGAGGCCGGCGCGGCGCAGCGCATCTTGCCGGTGTCCAAGCGCAAGAAGACGATCGGCAAGAACGAGGTCGAGGACATCATTTCGAAGATCGCCCGCATTCCGCCGCAGACGGTCTCCAGCGACGATCGTGCCCAGCTCAAGAACCTGGAGCGCAATCTCAAGAACGTCGTCTTCGGCCAGGACCCGGCGATCGAGGCCCTCGCGGCCGCCATCAAGATGGCCCGGTCGGGGCTGGGCAAGCCGGAAAAGCCGATCGGTGCGTTCCTGTTCTCCGGCCCCACGGGCGTGGGCAAGACCGAGGTCGCCAAGCAGCTCGCCTTCACGCTGGGCATCGAGCTCCTTCGCTTTGACATGTCCGAATACATGGAGCGGCACGCCGTCAGCCGCCTGATCGGCGCCCCGCCGGGATACGTGGGCTTCGACCAAGGCGGACTGCTGACCGAGGCAATTGCCAAGAAGCCCCACGCGGTCCTGCTGCTCGATGAGATCGAGAAGGCCCACCCGGACATCTTCAACATCCTGCTGCAGGTCATGGACCACGGGACGCTGACCGACAACAACGGGCGCAAGGCCGATTTCCGCAACGTCATCGTCATCATGACGACCAACGCCGGGGCCGAGACGCTGCAACGGCGCGCGATCGGCTTTGGCAACAGCCGCGAGGCCGGCGACGAGATGGCGGAGATCCGGCGCATGTTCTCGCCGGAGTTCCGCAACCGGCTCGACGCCACGATCAGCTTTGCCGCGCTGGACCGCGATGTCATTCTGCGCGTGGTCGACAAGTTCCTCATGCAGCTCGAAGAGCAGCTGCACGAGAAGAAGGTCGACATCGTGTTCAGCGACGCGCTGCGCGCGCACCTGGCCCGGAAGGGTTTTGACCCGGTGATGGGTGCGCGGCCAATGGCGCGCCTGATCCAGGACACGGTGCGCAAGGCCCTGGCCGACGAGCTGCTGTTCGGCCGGCTGGTCAACGGCGGCAAGGTCGAGGTTGACGTCGACGAGGAGGACAAGGTCAAGCTCGACTTTCCGCCCGCCGACAGCGGCGATGCCCCGCAGCCCGAACGTGGCGAACCGGTGCTATCGGAGTAATGGCACCGGTGTTGCCCAAGTCCTAGCGATGTCGACGGCGCCGCGGTGCGCCCTGCGGCGCGCGCTGCTGCGCACCGGCGCGCTGGCGCTCGTCCTGACCCTGGCGCTGCCGCTGGCGGCGCAGGAGCTCACGCCGGCCGGCCTGTGGCAGTCGGTGAGCGACGTCGATGGCAAGCCCAAGGCCCTGGTCCGCATCCACGAAGTGCAGGGCGAGTTCGTCGGGGTCATCGAGCAGGTACTCAACCCCGAGAAGCGCGACGCGCTTTGCAAGGACTGCCCCGGCGAGCGGCACAACCAGCCGGTGATGGGCCTGACCATCATCACCGGCGTGCACCGCGACGGCGAGCACTTCGGCGGCGGCCAGATCCTGGACCCGGACAACGGCAAGGTCTACTCGTGCAAGCTCACGCTCGTCGATGGCGGCAAGCGCCTCGAGGTGCGCGGCTTCTTGGGCTTTTCGCTGTTCGGGCGAAGCCAGACCTGGCTGCGCCAGGAGTAACGCGCGTCAGCCGCTGCCGGTGCTGCCGAAGCCGCCGCTGCCGCGGCTGCTCTGGACAAATGCCTCCACCTGGCGCAGCCGTACTTGCCGCACGGCGATGATCACCAGTTGCGCGATGCGCTCCAGCGGTTCAATGCGGTACGCCTCGCCGCTGCGGTTCCAGAGCGACACCATGATCTGGCCCTGGTAGTCGGAGTCGATCAGGCCGACGAGGTTTCCCAGCACGATGCCGTTGCGGTGACCCAGGCCCGAGCGCGGCAAGATGACTGCCGCCAGCGATGGGTCGCCCAGGTGGATGGCGATTCCGGCCGGCACCAGGACGCTGGCCCCCGGTGCCAGCGTCAGCGCTTGCGGCACGCAGGCACGCAGGTCGATCCCCGCGGAGCCGGCCGTGGCGTAGGCCGGCGGCGCGGCGTGCAGGCGCTCGTCGAGGATGCGAATCTGCAGTTCCGGGCTCTGGCTCATCGCTGCAGCGGCGCGCTCAGGCGCTCGGCGATCGCCGCCACCAGCCGGCGCGCCTGCACGAGCTTGGGAGCGCGCGGCAGGGTGCGCGCCTGCGCGGCCTCGACCAGGACCAGTTCGACCTCATCGCTGCCAAGGGCCTCCTGCACCAGGTTGCCCACCACCATCGCCACGCCCTTGGTGGCCAGCTTGCCGCGCGCATGCTCGAGCAGCCGCTCGCTCTCGGCGGCAAAGCCCACGCACAGCGGCGCCGAGGGCAGGGCTGCCACCGCAGCCAGGATGTCGGGGTTGTTGGCCAGCTGCAGGGGCGGGGGCTCGGCCAAGGCGTGTCGTTTGAGCTTGGACGGGCTAAATGCGGCCGCGCGCCAGTCGGCGACCGCGGCCACGGCGACGAACACGTCGGCCTGGCGGACGTGGGCCAGCACCTGCTCGAGCATCTGCGCCGCGCTCTCGACCCCGATCCGGTGCACGCCAAAGGGCGCGGGCAGCGCCGTGGGCCCGCTGACCAGCGTGACCTGCGCGCCCGCCTCACAGGCCGCGCGCGCCAGCGCGTAGCCCATCTTGCCGGAGGAGCGGTTGGTGATGGCGCGCACCGGGTCGATCGCCTCGAAGGTCGGCCCTGCCGTCACGAGCACACGGCGCCCGCGCAGGCACTTGTCTTGAAAGGCCGCGATGAGCGCGGCCAGGAGCTCGTCGGGCTCGAGCATGCGCCCGGCACCGGTTTCCCCGCACGCCTGCTCGCCGTGGGCCGGTCCCAGGAGCAGCGCCCCGTCCAGGCGCAGGCGCTCGACGTTGCGCTGCGTCGCGGGCTGCTCCCACATCTCGACATTCATGGCCGGGGCCAACAGCAGCCGGCACTGCTCTGGCCGGCGCGCCAGCACGAGCGAGGAGAGCAGGTCGTCGCACAGCCCGTTGGCGAGCTTGGCCAGAAAGTTCGCCGTCGCCGGGGCCACGAGGATCGCGTCGGCGTCGCGCGAGAGCGCGATGTGCGCCATGCCGTCGGCGACGCGCTCGTCCCACAGGTCATCGAACACCGGCTCACCGGTGAGGGCCTGCAGGCTCGCCGGCGCCAGGAACCGGTGCGCCGAGCGCGTCATGACCGCCTGCACGCGAGCGCCCTGGTCGCGCATTCGCCGCACCAGCTCGCAGCACTTGTAGGCGGCGATGCCGCCGGTGACGCCGAGCACGATTTTTCGGTTGGCAAGATCCATCGGGACGGTCCCCTCACGGTCCCGGGAGCACGCGCAGCCGCGTCCGCAGGACCTCATCGAGAATCAACAAGGCGGCGCCGCAGCAGATCGCGCTGTCGGCAACATTGAAGGCGGGAAAATGCCCGCCGGGGAACAGCGCTGCGAGCCAGGCCCAGTGAAAATCCAGGAAGTCGATGACGTGCCCGTACCGTACCCGGTCGACGACGTTGCCCAGGGCCCCGCCCAGGATCAGCCCTAGCGCCGCGGCGAACAGCCGCCGCTGTCCATGGCCCACGAGCAGCCAGACGAGGAAGGCGCTGGCGCCGATCCCGATGACCGTGAACAGCTGGCCGGCCCAGCCGCTGGCCTCGTTGAGAAGGGAAAAGGCCGCGCCCCGGTTGTAGGCCAGGACCAGGTTGAAGTAGCCCGTCACCGCCAGCGCGTGGCCGGGCTCGAGCGCCTGCTGGACCTGCGCCTTGGTCACCTGGTCGGCGATGAGCACCAGCGCCGCCAGCGCCAGCCAAGGGGTTGCGGCGGCCAGGGCGCCGCGGCGCGGGATTGCCATCACACGAAGAGTCGCGCCTCGCCCGCGCCAAACAGGTTGTCGGCGCAGCGGCCGCAGATGCCGGGGTGCGCGGGCTCGGCGCCGACGTCCTCGCAGTAGTGCCAGCAGCGCTCGCACTTGGCGTGCGCGCTCGGGACCACGTCGATGCGCTCGTCCTGCGCGCTGGCCACGCGGTGCAGGCCCGCCCGGCTGGTGACGGTCAGGAACTTGAGCTCCTCGCCCAGCGATTGGAGCAGGCCGTAGCGCGGCGCGTGGGCATGCACGTCGATCTCGGCCTGCAGCGAGGAGCCGACCTTGCCCTGCTCGCGCAGCTCCTCGATGCGCTTGAGCACCTCGGCGCGAAAGGCGCGGATGCCCGACCACTTGGCCAGCAGCGCATCGTGGCCCGGGACGGGCGGGGGCTCGTGGAAGAGCTGCGTGAAGACCGTTTGCGCGTCGTTGCGCTGGAAGATCCGGAAGGCCTCGTCGGCGGTGAAGGACAGAAACGGCGCCATCAGCCGCAGCAAGGTGGCGCTGATGTGCCAGAGCACGGTCTGCGCCGAACGCCGGGCGGCCGAATCGGCCGCATTGGTGTAGAGGCGGTCCTTGAGCACGTCGAGGTAGAAGGAGCCCAGGTCCTCGGAACAAAACGTCTGCAGCTTGGCGACCACCGGGTGAAACTCAAAGCGCTCGTAGTGCGCTCGCGCATCGGCCTGGAACTGGCCGATCAGCGCCAGGGCGTAGCGGTCGATCTCCAGCAGGTTCTCCACGGCAACGGCCTGCGTGCTGATGTCAAAGTCGCTGGTGTTGGCCAGCAGGAAGCGCAGGGTGTTGCGGATGCGCCGATAGGACTCGACCACGCGCTTGAGAATTTCCTCGCCGATGGACATTTCGCCGGAGTAGTCCGTTGCCGCCACCCACAGGCGGATGATCTCGGCGCCCAGCTTGCCGGCCAGCTGCTGCGGGTCGATGCCGTTGCCCAGGCTCTTGCTCATCTTGCGGCCCTGGGCGTCGACCGTGAAGCCGTGCGTGAGCAGCGCGCGATAGGGTGCGCGCCCGTCGATCGCCGAGCCGATCAGCAGCGAGGAATGAAACCAGCCGCGGTGCTGGTCCGATCCCTCCAGGTACAGGTCGGCCGGATAGGCGAGCTTGTCGGCGTGCGAGCCGCGCATCACGGTCCGGTGGGTCGATCCCGAATCGAACCAGACGTCGAGTATGTCGTTGACTTTTTCATACTCGTCGGCCTCGTCGGCCGGCAGCACGTCCTGGGTGCGCAGGCGCGACCAGGCCTCGATCCCGCCCTGCTCGACGCGCTGCGCGGCGAGCTCGAGCAGTTCCAGGGTTCGCGGGTGCAGTTCGCCGCTCACCCGGTGCAGAAAGAAGGGCAGCGGGACGCCCCAGTTGCGCTGGCGCGAGATGCACCAGTCGGGGCGGTTGGCGATCATGCTGTGCAGCCGCGCCTTGCCCCAGGCCGGATAAAAGTCGGTGGCCTCGATGGCGCGCAGCGCGCTCTGGCGCAAGGTCTCGCCCACGGTCTCGGTCTGGAACAGCCCGCGCGTGTCGGCCGTGGCCCCGTCCATGCGCACGAACCATTGCGGCGCGGCTCGGTAGATGAGCGGGCTCTTGTGGCGCCAGCAATGCATGTAGCTGTGGCTTTGCTGGGACGAGTGCAGCAAGTTGCCGGCCTGGCGCAGTGCGTCGATCACCTTGGCGTTGGCGTCCCAGATCCGCAGGCCACCGAACAGCGGCAGCTCGGCCGCGTAGTAGCCGTCGCCCTGCACCGGGTTGAGGATCTGGTCGTTGGCCATGCCGTACTGCTTGCACGACTGGAAATCCTCGATCCCGTAGGCCGGGGCCGAGTGCACGATGCCCGTTCCCTCCTCGGCGCTGATGTAGGTGCCCAGGTACACGGGGGCCAAGCGCGCGTAGCCCGGGTGCCGCGTGGCCAGCGGGTGGACGAAGGCGACGCGATCGAATGCGGCCCCGCGCGCCGTGGCCACGACCTGGCCCGCCAGGCCGTAGCGCTGCAGGCAGGTGGCCACCAGCGACGCGCCCAGGATCAGCGCTCGGTCGCCGCAGTCGACCAGTGCGTAGTCCAGGTCCGGATGGAAGTTGAGCGCCTGGTTGGCGGGCAGGGTCCAGGGCGTGGTGGTCCATATCACCGTCGAGCAGGGCTTGTCGATGCTCGCCACGCCGAAGATTGCCGCAACGCGGCCGTATTCCTCGGGGGCCAGGGGAAAGCCGACGTCGACCGTGGGCGAGACCCGATCGGCGTACTCAACTTCGGCCTCGGCCAGTGCCGAGCCGCAATCGAAGCACCAATTGACGGGCTTGAGCCCGCGGTACACGAAGCCGCGCTCCATCATCCGCCCGAGGGTGCGGATCTCGTCGGCCTCGGCCTTGAAGGTCATGGTGCGGTACGGGTCGGCCCAGTCGCCCAGCACGCCCAGCCGCTGGAACCCCTGCATCTGCAGCGCGATCTGCTCGGTCGCGTGGGCGCGCGCCTTCTCCTGCACCGCGGTGCGGTCCAGGTCCTTGCCGAACTTGCGCTCGATGTGGATCTCGATGGGCATGCCGTGACAGTCCCAGCCGGGCACGTAGACGGCGTCGAAGCCGGCCAGCGACTTGGACTTGACGACGATGTCCTTGAGGATCTTGTTGGCCGCGGTGCCCAGGTGGATCTCGCTGTTGGCGTACGGCGGGCCGTCGTGCAGGATGAAACGTGGCGCACCCCGGCGCGCTGCCCGAATCGCCTCGTACACCTGCGCCTGCTCCCAGGCCTGGACCCACTGTGGCTCGCGCTTGGGCAGGTCGCCGCGCATGGGGAAGGGCGTATCGGGCAGGTTCAGCGGATAGCGCGTGGCTGGCTTGGAATCGTCGGCGTTGGCCATGGGAATAGGGTTCGGATCTAGGCGTTTCGTTCAGTTTGGTGCGGGCGACTGCGGGTTAGCGAAGACCTCGCGGGCGCGTTGCGAGTCGGAGCGGATGGCGGCGGTTAGCTCTTCGATCGAATCGAACTTCTCCTCGTCGCGCAGCTTCTGCAGGAACTCGACGCGTACCAGTCGACCGTAGACCTCGTCGGCAAAATCGAACAGGTGCACTTCGAGCAGCCAGCGCCCGCTCTGGTCGACCGTGGGACGCAGGCCGACGCTGGCCACGCCGGGTCGCGGGGCCCCGATGCCGTGCACCCGCACGGCGAAGATGCCGTGCACCGCCGAGCGCCGGTGCGCCAGGCGCAGGTTGAGCGTCGGGAAACCGATCTGCCGGCCGAGCTTGGCGCCGTGCAGCACGCGCCCGGTGATGTGGTACGGATGCCCGAGCAGGCGTGCGGCGCGCGCCAGGTCGCCGGCGGCCAGCGCGCTGCGCACCGCCGAGCTCGATACCCGCTCCTGGTCCAGTTGCACCGGCGCCAGCTGCTCGACCTCGTAGCCGCGCAGCGCAGCGCGTGCCCGCAGCAGCGCGATGTCGCCGCCGCGGCGGGCGCCGAAGCGAAAATCGTCGCCGACGATGAGCCAGCGCAGGGCGCAGCCCGCCGCCAGGACCTGGTCGATGAACGATTCGGCGCTTAGTTCGGCAAGGTGCCAATGAAAGTGCAGCACGAACACGCGCTCGATGCCGCAGGCGCGCAGGCCCTCGATCTTGTCGCGCAGGTTGGCGACCCGTGCGGGGGCCGCATCGGGCGCGAAGAACTCGCGCGGATGCGGTTCGAAGGTCATCGCCGCGGGCACGAGCTGGCGCGCCCTGGCCTCGGCCACGACCCGCAGCAGCAGCGCGCGGTGGCCGCAGTGCACGCCGTCGAAGTTGCCGATCGCCAGGGCGCAGGGCGCCCGCTTGGCCGGGGGCGGCAAGCCGCGGAACACCTGGATCGATGGAGCGGGGCGCAATTGCGGGCTCGCGGGGCATCTCGGATGGCAACCAGGAAGTATACCGACCGCATGCGGAACACATTGATTTTCCGGCGCTTTCCCAAAGGGCTGCGAGCCCTTGCCGGTACAATCGATGCCGTCATGAAAAGCCTCGTGTGCTTGATCTCCGGTCGCGGCAGCAATCTGCAGGCGATTTTGCAGGCGCAGCGCGACCAGCGGTGGGAGCAGACGCTGGACGCGCGCGTGGCGGCCGTGATCTCCAACCGGGCGCAGGCGCCGGGGCTGGCCATTGCCCGGGACCACGGCGTCGAGGCGCACGTCGTCGCCCACGATGCCTTTGGCTCGCGTTCGGCATTCGATGCGGCGCTCGCGCAGCTCATCGATCGCTACGAACCGGCGCTGGTGGTGCTGGCCGGATTCTTGCGCGTGCTCACGCCCGATTTCGTCGCCCGCTACCCGGGGCGCCTGATCAACATTCACCCCTCGCTGCTGCCGGCCTTTGCGGGGCTGCAGACGCACCGGCGCGCGCTCGATGCCGGCGTGCGCGTGCACGGCACGACCGTGCATTTCGTCTCGGGGGAGCTCGATGCCGGTCCGATCATCGCGCAGGCGGCCCTGGCCGTTGCGCCGGGTGAGTCGGAAGCTTCCCTGGCCGCGCGCGTGCTCGCGCTCGAACACGTACTGCTGCCGCGCTGCATCGCCTGGATCCTGGCGGGCACCGTGCGCCTCGAGGGCCGGCGCGTGGCCGTCGACGGCCTGGCTGCCGCTGATCTATTGACCTTCGCGGCATGAGCGCCACGGCTGCGCCCGGCACCCGCGTAACCTCGCAGGTCGTCGACAGCCTGGCGGCGTTGCTGGCGCAGCTGCTGCGCTTCGAGGGTCCGGCCGACGCGATCATGTCGCGCCATTTCAAGGCCGACCGGCAGCTCGGCGGCCGCGACCGCAGCCTGGTGGCCGAGGCCGCCTTCGATGCCCTGCGGCGCCTGGCGAGCCTGCGCTGGATCATGCAGACCGCCGATCCGCTGCGCGCGCCGCGCCTGGCGGCGCTCATCGTGCTGGCGCGCCAGCACGGCCTGGCGGCCCTGGCGCCGCGCTCGCTGCGCGGCGACGAGCGCGCCGTCAAGGGCGCACTGGAAATCAAGCTGCGGCACGCCCCGGCCGCGGTGCAGGCCGAGGTTCCGCCGTGGCTGCTGCGCCTGGCCAGTGAGCAGTATGCCGACGCCAAGGAGCTGCTCGCGGCCCTGGCGCTGCCGGCGCCGCTGGACCTGCGCGTGAACACCCTCAAGACCGATCGGGACACCGTGCTCGCCGAGCTGCGCAGCGCCACGCGCAGCCACGCGCCGCTGCCGGCGCAGGCCACCCGCTTCGGACCCGACGCCATCCGCCTGCAGGAAAAGCCCGCCCTGACCCGCTGGCCGCTGTACCAGGACGGGCTGATCGAGGTGCAGGACGAGGGCAGCCAGCTCGTGGCGCGGCTGGTGGCGCCGCGCCGCAGCGAAATGGTGGTCGATTTTTGCGCCGGGGCCGGCGGCAAGACGCTGGCGCTCGGGGCCCTGATGCGCTCGACGGGGCGCCTGTACGCCTTCGACGTCCATGCCCGGCGCCTGGCGGGGCTCACGCCGCGCCTGGCGCGCAGCGGCCTGTCCAACGTGCACCCGGCCGCCATCGGCAGCGAAAACGATGCGCGCGTCAAGCGGCTCGCGGGCAAGATCGACCGGGTGCTGGTCGATGCGCCGTGCTCGGGGACCGGCACGCTGCGCCGCAATCCGGACCTGAAGTGGCGTTTCGACGAGCAGGAGCTGGTGCGCTTGAACGGCGTTCAGCGCGCGGTCCTGGCCGGCGCGGCCCGGCTGGTCAAGCCCGGCGGGCGCCTGGTCTACTCGACCTGCTCGATCCTGGCGCAGGAGAACCAACAGCTGGTGGAGGCCTTCGTTGCCGAGCACCCGCAGTTCGCGGTGCTCGACTGCGCGCCCATCCTGGCGGCGCAGGACATCTCGATCGACTTTGCTGCGCGCTTTTCGCCCTGGTTCGTGATGCTGCCGCACCTGCACGGCTGCGACGGCTTCTTCGGCGCGATCCTGGAGCGCAGCAAGTGAACGTCCAAACGCCGCTGGGCGAGCTGCTGCAAGCGATCACCGAGGGCCAAGCGCGTCCCCGCCACGCCTGGGAGGCGCTGGTGATCGCCCTGGCGCTGGTCGTCGGAGCAATCCTGGCGCGGGCCGGCGCCTACCTGCTGGCGCGCGGCTACCGGGAGCGCTTGGCGCCCAAGCTCGGTGCCGGTGCCACAGCGGCGGCCCCACCGGCCTCGTCGGCGACCTTGGCGCACCTGCTGTTTCCCTTCCTTGGCCTGCTCTTGCTGTGGCTGGGGGAATGGGTGCTGCGCATCGAGCACGTGGTGGCCGACACGGCCGAGGCGCGGCTGCTGCGCCTGGCGGCGTGGCTGCTCGGCACGCTCGCGGTGGTGCGCGTGCTGTTTCGGCTGCTGCAGCGGGTCTTTCGCAGCGCGGCCCTGATCGCCCGCTTCGAGCGCGCCATCGTGGCGGTCGCGGTTCTGGGCGTCGGACTCTATGCCACCGGTGCACTGGAGGACGTGGTCGCTTGGCTGACCTCCACCGCGGTCCCCTTGGGCAGCGCGACGCGGGTATCGCTGTGGTCGATTCTGGTGGGCAGCGCGACCACGCTCGGGTCGCTGCTCTCGGCGATGTGGCTCGGTTCGCACATCGAGGAGCGCCTCGACGCCGAGGCGGGCATCGATCCGAACCTGCGCACGGTGCTGGCGCGCATCGTGCGTGCGCTGCTGCTGGTTGTCGGGGTCTTGCTCGCCCTGGCATTTTCGGGGATTGATCTGACCATCCTGTCGGTCTTTGGCGGCGCGCTGGGCGTGGGCCTGGGCCTGGGCCTGCAGCGCATCGCCAGCAACTACGTGAGCGGCTTCATCTTGCTGCTCGAGCGGCGCACGCGGATCGGCGACATGATCACCGTCGACAAGTTCTACGGCCGCGTGACGCAGATCAGCTCGCGCTATACGGCGCTGCGCACCGCCGACGGCGTCGAAGTGATCGTCCCCAACGAGATGCTGGTGTCCCTGCCGGTGGTCAACTCCACCGTCGGCGATCGCAAGACGGTGCTGGCCGTGCCGGTGGAGATCGGACCGCGCACCGACCTTGCCCTGGCGCTGCGCCTGCTGCGCGAGGCCGCGCAGGGCCAGCCGCGCGTGCTGGCCGACCCGGCCCCGGTGGCCCTGCTGACGGCATTTCGGGGCGGCAACTTGGTGCTGGAGGTCGATTTTGCGATCGCCGATCCGGAGAACGGCCGCCAGAACGTACAGTCGGACGTGGCCATTGCGGTGTACCAGCGGTTTCGTGCCAACGACATCGAGCTTGCCGTCCCGCGCGAGGATGTGCTGTTCGCCCAGGACGCGGACACTGCCAAAAGCGCTCTGGCGGGCGTGCCGGCGCCGGCCGCCAAGCCCGACGCATCGGCCTGATTTCATCCCGCTTTCGTGCGCCGATTCGCCTGGCTAGGGGCCCGCTACCCGGCTATAATGCCGCTCGACGATGGGACATCGTCCGATTAGCGCCACCCAGCTCGCTTTCACGGCGCCCCCGGGGCAGCTTTCCCCGGTCCTCAACGGGTCGCCCAAGGCGGCCTGATCTTGGAGTCTGAATGGATCTTGTGCTCAACTTTCTCAACTATGGTCTGCTCGGCCTGCGCACCTGGCAGCTGCTGCTCGTGACGCTGGCCCTGACGCACGTCACCATTGCCGCGGTAACCATCTTCCTGCATCGCGCGCAGGCCCATCGCGCGCTCGACCTGCACCCGCTGGTGAGCCACTTCTTCCGTCTCTGGCTGTGGCTCACGACGGGCATGCAGACGCGCGACTGGGTCGCGGTGCACCGCAAGCACCATGCCAAGTGCGAGACGGCCGAAGATCCGCACAGCCCGCAAACGCGCGGACTGCGCACGGTGGTGCTGCGCGGCGCCGAGCTCTACATAGCCGAGCGCAAGAACACCGACACGCTGCAGCGATACGGCCGCGGCACCCCGGACGACTGGATGGAGCGCAACGTCTATTCCCGCTGGATCTGGCACGGCTGCGCCCTGATGCTCATCACGGACTTTTTGCTGTTCGGGGTCGCCGGCGTCGCGATGTGGGCGGTGCAGATGATCTGGATTCCGTTCTTCGCGGCCGGAATCATCAACGGCGTCGGGCACTTCTGGGGCTATCGCAACTACGACTGTCCCGATGCCAGCACCAACATCTTACCGTGGGGGATCTTGATCGGTGGCGAGGAGCTGCACAACAACCACCACACGTACCCGACCTCGGCCAAGCTCTCGGCCAAGTGGTTCGAATTGGATCTGGGCTGGTGCTACATCCGCGCCCTGGAGGCGCTGGGGCTGGCCAAGGTGCTGCGCCGCGCTCCCGTGGCACGCGTGCGCGCCGAGGCCGGCGCCGCGCCGGCACAGGTCGACCTGCGCACGCTGCAGACCCTGATCAACAACCGCTATGACCTGCTGGCCAAGTTCGCCCGCGAAGCGCAGCGCGATTTCCGCGAGGAGCTGGCCAAGCTGCGCCTGTCGGCGGCCGATCGGCAGCGCTTTGCCGCGCTCAAGCGCTGGCTGCGCAAGGACGTTGCGGCGATCCCGGCGCCACAGAAGGACACCTTGCAGGATCTGCTGGCGCGCAGCCGCATGCTCCAGACCCTGGTCGACATGCGCACCGAACTTGCCGGTATCTGGCAGCAAAGCAGCGTGTCGCGCGAGCAGATGCTGGTGCGCCTGCAGGACTGGATCGCGCGCGCCGAGGCCAGCGGCATCCGCACGCTGCAGGAGATCGCGGCGCGCATCCGCGGGTACGCGCCGACTGCCGCGTAGCCGCCGCCCGGTAGATCGCTCAAAAAAATCCCGGTTCTGTGCCGGGATTTTTTATGCCCTGCGCCCTTGCGGCGGCAGGCAGGTGTCCAAGACTACTTGAGCTTGGTTTCCTTGTAGTTCACATGCTTTCGCGCCACCGGGTCGAACTTCATGAGCTCGAGCTTTTCCGGCTTGGTGCGCTTGTTCTTGCTGGTCGTGTAGAAGTGACCGGTGCCGGCCGAGGATTCCAGCTTGATCTTTTCCCGTGCTCCCTTTGCCATTGGCGCTACTCCCTTTGCCCGCGTCGGTGTCGATGAACGGCGAGCGGTTTACAGCTCGCCCTTGGCGTGCAGGTCGGCCAGCACGGTCTCGATGCCGAGCTTGTCGATCGTGCGCAGGGCAGCGTTGGTGATGCGCAGGCGCACCCAGCGCTTCTGCTCTTCGAGCCAGAACCGGCGGTACTGCAGATTCGGCAGGAAACGACGCTTGGTCTTGTTATTCGCGTGCGAGACGCGATTGCCAACCATCGGTCGCTTCTTCGTGACAATACAAACGCGAGCCATGTTCCATTCCTTCGGGGCGTCCAGTGCCCAGACCGCACAAAGCCGCAAATTGTAACCCAAGCCAGGACCGGTTTCCTCGGGCCGCTGCCCGCCCAGGGCGCCGGCGCTGCTCGCCGGGGCGGACCCTTGGTGCTCCTACAGCAAGCCGCGCTCGGCGAAGGAGACGCTGCAGTTGCCGGCCACGACGATGTGATCGAGCACCCGCACGTCGATGAGCGCCAGGGCGCTTTGCAGGGTGCGCGTGAGCGCCTCGTCGGCGGCGCTGGGCTCGGCCACGCCCGAGGGGTGGTTGTGCGCCAGGATGACGGCGGCGCAGTTGTGCCGCAGGGCCTGCTTGACGATCTCGCGCGGATAGACCGAGGTCTGCGTCAGCGTCCCGCGAAACATCTCGTCGCAGGCGATCAGGCGGTGCTGCGCATCGAGAAACAGCACGGCGAAGATCTCGTGGCCCAGCTTGGCCAGGGACAGGCTCAGGTAGCTGCGGACCTTTTGCGAGGAGACCAGCGGCTCGGCGCGCCGCGTCTCCTCGCAAAGCATTCGCTTGCTCAGTTCCACCGCGGCCTGCAGCCGCGAGTAGCCCGCCCGGCCCCAGCCGGGCACTTCCTCGATGGCCGCCACGGGCGCCGTCAGCAGGGCTCCGAGGCCGCCCAGGCGCTGCAGCGCGTCGCGGGCCCGGTCGAGCGCCGAGGCACCGGCACCGCCGCTGCCCAGCAGTATTGCCAGCAGCTCGGCGTCGCTGAGCGCGCCCGGACCCTTTGCCAGCAGGCGTTCGCGCGGACGCTCCGAAGCGGGCCAGTCTTTGATCGCCATAACGGATTCGTGTCCGCGCTTGTTTGCCCGCCGTTGCCGTTGGATAGAATCGGGCCTGCCCTTGCGAAAGCGCACCGATGAGCAGCATTGCCCCGACGTCGCACGTCACTCTTCACTACCGCATGGCGGTGCTCGTCGACGACACCGAGCGGGAGCTAGTCAACACCTTTTCCGCCGCCCCCGCAACGCTGCAGATGGGAGTGGGACAGTGGGCGCCGACGGTCGAGGAGCATCTGGTCGGCCTGGCCGAGGGCCAATCGGCGCAGTTCGAGCTCGCGGCCGACCAGGCCTACGGCGAGCACAATCCGGACCTGGTGCGCACCATCAGCTGGGTGCAGCTCGAAGCGCAGTGCGAGCCAGGCCTGGTCTTCGAGGTCGGGGAAACCGTCGAGTTTCGCGGCGTCGGCGGCGAGACGTACCGCGGCGCCTTGGTGCAGTGCGACGAGGACACCGCGGTGGTGGACTTCAACCACCCCCTGGCGGGGATGCCGATGCGCATTCGCGTGCAAGTGATCGGAGTGCTGTGATGGAAGTGTTGCTCGCTCAGCCGCGCGGCTTCTGCGCGGGCGTGGACCGGGCCATCGAGATCGTTGATCGGGCGCTGCGCATCCACGGCGCGCCCATCTACGTGCGCCACGAGATCGTGCACAACACCTACGTCGTCGAGGACCTGCGCACCAGGGGGGCGGTCTTCATCGAGGATCTGGACGAGGTGCCGGCCGGGGCAACCGTGGTCTTTTCGGCGCACGGCGTCTCGCGCGCGGTGCAGCAGCAGGCGCAGCGCCGCGGCCTGCGCGTGTTCGACGCGACCTGTCCGCTGGTGACCAAGGTGCACGTCGAAGTTGCCAAGATGCGCGCCCAGGGGCGCGATATCGTGATGATCGGGCACAAGGGCCACCCCGAGGTCGAGGGCACCATGGGGCAGGCCCAGGACGGCATGCATCTGGTCGAAACCGTGGAGGACGTTGCGCGGCTCAGCGTGCGCGACCCGCACGCGCTGGCTTATGTGACCCAGACCACCTTGTCCCTGGACGACGCCGCATCGATCGTGGCCGCGCTCAAGGCGCGATTTCCGGCCATCGCCGAGCCCAAGCGCGCCGACATCTGCTATGCGACCCAGAACCGCCAGGATGCGGTCAAGTTCCTCGCGCCCCAGGTCGACGTGCTGATCGTCGTCGGCAGCCGCGCCAGCTCCAATTCCAATCGCCTGCGCGAGGTGGCGCAGCGCATGGGCGTTCCTGCATACCTGGTCGACGGGGCCGCTGACGTCGACCCCGCGTGGCTGCGCGATCACAAGCGCGTTGGCCTGACCGCCGGGGCGTCGGCGCCCGAGGTGCTGGTGCACCAGGTCTGCGATCGGCTGCGGGAGCTGGGCGCGGGCTCGGTGCGCACGATGGCGGGCGTCGTCGAGGACGTCGTCTTCCCCCTTCCCAAGGGCCTGGCCGCCGCGCCCTCAGAGCGGCGCGGGAACGGCGCGTGAATTTTCCGGCGCTTGCGCTGCCGGTTTTGCTGGGCGCGTACCTGCTGGGGTCCATCCCCTTTGCCGTAGTGGTGAGCCGCGCCTTCGGTCTGGCCGATCCGCGCAGTTTCGGCTCGGGCAACCCCGGTGCGACCAACGTCTTGCGCAGCGGCAACCGCCTCGCGGCAGCGCTGACCTTGGTGGGCGACGCGGCCAAGGGGGCCGTCGCGGTGCTTCTGTGCCGCGCCCTGGCCGAGCCCTTGTCGCTGGGGCCGGCCGTCCCGGCCTGGGCCGGTGCAGCGGCCTTCCTGGGCCATCTGTACCCGGTGTTCCTGCGCTTTCACGGCGGCAAGGGCGTGGCCACCTTTCTCGGGACGCTGCTGGCGCTCGTGCCGCTGGTGGGCGTGGCCACCTGCCTGCTGTGGCTCGTGATCGCGGCGCTGTTTCGCTACTCCTCGGCCGCCTCGGTCGCTTGCGCGCTCTCGGCGGCCCTGGCCCTGACGGGCATCGCATCTGCGCCGGGGACGCTGGCCGCTGTTTGCCTGATGAGCGCTTTACTCCTCTGGCGGCATCGGCGCAATATCGCGCAGCTGTTCGCGGGAACCGAGTCCAAGATCGGCCAGCGCACGCCGACCAACCCAGCACCTCCGCCTTAGAAGACGTGCTTTGCTGACCTTATGCATCCAACAAGCATTCCCCCATACAGCGCTCGCCAATCCCGACTGCTGTCTACTTGCGGCGCGTTTTCGGCACGGTCAACCTGGTGCTGGCGCAAGTAGCCCGCGGACGCCAACGTAGCGCAACTGCCTGCGGTCGGTCNNCCGACATTCCTGGCTCGTGGCGGCGCCCGCTCGCCAAGCCCGCGATACTCCCCGACTCCGCGAGCAGTGCGCATGCCGTTGCGGCCGCGCGGTGCGCAGCTCGCCGGCAACGCGGGTGGCGCTTTCGACTGCGGGGGCTTGGCAACTGCCCACGATGGTTTGCAGGATCAAGCGCGGAGGACAATGACGATTCGAACCCCGGTGGGGGGGCCAGGCAGGGCAGTTGTCTCATGATGCGAAGCTCATCGAGGATGCGCGCGGCAGCTCCCATCGCGCTGGCGATTTGCCTGATGATGTGGTCTGCCATGGCCACGGCCCAGGAGGCCGCCGAAGACGACCACAGTGCCGTTCTCGAGGCGGGCGCGGCGGGCGAGCACAGCGTTTCGGGGGGAAGTTCGCGCTTCGGCGCAGCGGTGGGCGTCGAGGTCACTCCCATCGAGAACTGGCTCGAAGTCGAGTTCGGCGTGGCGGCGTTGCGCGGCTCCGGGGCCACGGAGATTTCGAGCGATCTGGTTTTCAAGGTGCCCTACCGGCTGTCTCCCACGGCGGAATTCATGATCGGTCTGGGTCCCTTCGTTTCCCGGACGGTCAACAGCCCGGATGCCAGTACCGCGCACGGCATCGAGGTGGCATTGGATTTCATGTTCTGGCCGCACAAGGAGTTTGGGTGGTATCTCGAGCCGAGCTGGAGCAGGGCCGCAGGAAGCGGCGAGAGAACGATCGGCGTAACCATCGGGCTTCTTTTCGGGTTGCACTAGGCGCCGTGGGCGGCTGCGCCTGGTCGACCGTCAACACGGTGCCGCACCGCGCCCTTGAGACGGGCAAGCGTCTGCTGCCGGTGCTTGGGCCGGCCGCTGCCAGCGCAAGGCATGACGATCGTCAGAGGACGTACGTCGGCGTCCATTCACGCTTGACATGCGAATCCCGCAAAGCGGACAATCGCGCCACTGCAACAGCGGAGCAATCCATGGAACCTGGCCCTAGTACCTATTCGCCACTGGCGAGCTGAGCAGCGAGTACTTCGGCAGCGTTCCACTCTGTCCCCGTCTCGCTGGTCACAGCGGGACGGTGCGATGCAAGCAGTTCTTCCGGGTGTCGGTCATGGCACCCGGGCAAACACCTCCCTGAATTTGTCGCGCTGGTCGCGACGCGCGCGCTCTAGCGGCCTGATCCGAGATCTGCGGCTCTTTTTTGCCGCCAATCGTGGATCTGGCATTGCCTGGGCTCGCCGTTGCCCTTGCGCACCGGCAACCAGCCGCCCACGACCATGGGCGGCGCAGGATAAAAAGATGAGGTGCAATCATGACCTTCAAGACTTTTGACCGGACCGCAGCGCTCCTTCGCCGCGGCTTGCTTCTCGCCCATGCCGTGCTTGGCGCGCGCCAAGCGCGCCGCGCCGCGCTCCTGAGGGCCCAAGGCCGTTTCGACCCCAGCGGCCAGGCGCTGTCGGGCCGCTACTTTGGTTTGCTGGTCCGCGTGGGCGGGCCTAACCGCTGACATCCAAAGAACAAGCTGCGCCGCCGCGCGCCAGCGCACGGGAGATCCCCATGACCATGCAAAGCACAACGCTCGGGCTCGCGCAGCCGCGAGTTGACGGCACGGCCGTGCTCGAGGCGGCGCATATCGGCGACATCCGCGGCGCCTTGGGCACTATTCGCCACGGCGATACCCGGCCTCGAGAAGGCTTGCGCCACCGCTGGCAGACCTTGCTGGCCATCCTCGGCCCGGGCCTGATCGTCATGGTTGGGGACAACGATGCCGGAGCCTTCGGCACCTATACGCAGGCAGGGCAGAACTACGGCACCTCGCTGCTGTGGACCTTGCTGCTGCTGATCCCGGTTCTTTACGTGAACCAGGAGATGGTGCTGCGCCTGGGCGCCGTCACCGGCGTGGGCCATGCGCGGCTGATCTTCGAGCGCTTTGGCAATTTTTGGGGCGCGTTTAGCCTCATCGACCTGTTCGTGCTCAACGCGCTCACGATCGTCACCGAATTCATCGGCATCAGTCTGGGCCTGGATTACCTCGGCGTATCGAAGTTCTGGGGCGTAGGCCTCTCGGCGCTGGTCACCATCGCCGCGGCCAGTACCGGGGACTTTCGTCGTTTCGAGCGATTTTCGCTGGTGCTCGTGTTCGCCAGCCTGCTGCTTGTACCGGTGTTCGTGATGATCCACCCGCCGCTGGGCCAGGTTGCCCACGACTTGCTGGTTCACCAGCTGCCGCAAGGCGGCAAGCTCAATGAGGTCATACTGCTGACCATTGCAATCGTCGGCACGACGATCGCCCCCTGGCAGTTGTTCTTCCAGCAAAGCTACGTGATCGACAAGCGCATCACCCCGCGCTTCATCCGCTACGAGCGGCTGGATCTGTGGCTGGCCATCGCGCTGGTGATCGTCGGCGCGGTGGCCATGATGGCGTTCACCTCGGCGACCTTCGCCGGGCGCCCGGAATGGGGCAATTTCATCGATGCAGCGGCGGTTGCTGGCGGCATCGAGAAGTATTTCGGCCGTCTGCCGGGCACCTTGTTCGCGATCGCGCTGATCGATGCCTCGATCATCGGCGCCTGTGCCGTCTCGCTGTCCACGGCCTATGCGATCGGCGACGTGTTGACTGCGCGTCATTCGCTGCACCGCAAGCCGGGCGAAGCCAAGGCGTTTTACGTCGTCTACGCCGGCCTCATCGTTCTCGGCGCGGCTCTCGTGCTCTCCCCGGGAACACCCTTGGGCCTGCTTACCAACCTGGTGCAGACGCTGGCGGGCGTGCTCCTGCCCAGCGCGACGGTGTTTCTGCTGCTGTTGTGCAACGACCGTGCGGTGCTCGGCCCCTGGGTCAACTCGCGATGGCTCAACGCCTTTACCGTGGCGGTGATCGCGACGCTGGTGATGCTGTCGGTAATCCTGACCGCGTCGGTGCTTTTCCCGCAAATCAGCGGCCAACAGATGCTTGGCGTCTTGCTTGGCGCCAGCTTGCTGGCCGCTGCAGTGGCCGTGGGCACCAAGGCCCATGAGCGCCGCAAACGCCGGGCGCCGCCAGCGATCGTGCGCTACGACCCGCGGTTGTGCGACGAGTGGCGCATGCCGCCACTTGATTCGCTGCCGCCGGCGCGCCTGACCCTGCTCAGCCGGATCTGGATGACTGTCCTGCGCGCATATCTGGCCGTTGCGGCCGGGCTTCTCATCGTCAAGCTGGTCCAGCTTGCACTCGCACCGGCGCAAGGCGCCTGAAACACGCCCGCGCAAACGCCCACGAATCGATCAAGACACCCCGGCGCCGTCTGCGCGCCGGCGAAGGTGCGCCGATGAAAAGGATCCGTATTCAACTGGCGGTAGCAAATGTTGCCATGTGCTTCTGGGTTTGCGGCCATGCCGCAGGCGCCGCTGCGACCGAGGAACCCGCAGGCATTTCAACTGCCACACCCGTATCGCTTGGCGTACCCGGGCCCGCGGATGCGGATCGTGCCCCGGCCGCCGAGCCGTGGAATCTTCACGGTCAATTTACGACCGTGCTGCAATACCACCCGGCTTTCTCCTCTTCCTACCAGGGCACCAATAGCCTGGATCCGGGAAACTATGGCAAGGAGACGGCCGACGTCACCTTGTTCGCCGGCCTTGGGCTATGGAAGGGTGCCGCAGCCTACGCCAACCCGGAAATCGACCAGGGCTTTGGCTTGGACGGTACGCTGGGTATGGCGGGCTTTCCAAGCGGCGAGGCATACAAGGTCGGCGCCCGCAACCCGTATTTCCGCCTGCCGCGCGCATTTGTCCGGCAGATCATCGGTCTTGACGGGCAAGCAGCTGGCGCAACCCTCGACGATGGCCCCAACCAGCTTGCCGGGCCGATGCCCACGGATAACGTCATCATCACGGTCGGCAAGCTCTCCGTCGTGGATGTCTTCGACACCAACCGCTACGCCCACGACCCCAGGGCCGACTTCATGAACTGGTCCATCGTCGAGAGCGGCGCCTTCGACTACGCCGCCGACGCCTGGGGATTCACCTACGGCGGCGCGGTGGAGTGGAGCCAGTCCTGGTGGACCTTGCGCGGAGGCGTGTTTGCACTCTCCAAAGTACCCAACAACAAGGACATCGATGGCACGTTCGACGAATTTTCCTTGATCGGGGAGCTTGAGCAGCGGCACGAGGTCCTCGGCCATCCGGGCAAACTCAAGGCCCTGGCCTTTCTCAACCGCGGTCGGATGGGAGGGTATCAAGACGCCGTTGCAATGGGTCGCGAGACTGCAAGCGTGCCGAGCACCGCGCTCGTGCGCCGCTACGCCTCTCGCCCCGGGGCGGCGCTCAATCTCGAACAGGAGCTTGCCCGCGTTCTGGGCCTCTTCGTCCGGGCAAGCTACAACGACGGCGCACAGGAGGCCTTCGATTTCACGGAAATCAACAAGTCCCTCGCTGCGGGCTTGAGCCTGCGCGGGGACCGCTGGGGCCGCGCCGACGATATGGTCGGCCTGGCCGCCGTCGTCAACGGACTTTCGAGCGCCGCACGCGACTATTTCGCCGCTGGTGGTCTGGGCATCCTGATCGGCGACGGGCGGCTTCCCAACTACGGCTGGGAAAAGATCGTCGAGACCTATTACTCGAGAAAGATCGTCGAGCACCTGACGATCACCGCGGATTTCCAATACGTCCTCGACCCAGCGTATAACCGCGACCGAGGGCCGGTTTCGATCTTCGGCCTTCGGGTGCACGCGGAATTCTGATGCAACAAGCAGCGCCTCGCCCAAGGATCCCGACATGCACAACGCTCCCGAATTCCTGCAGCCCGACGCCCTCGCCTAGCCCCTGGGCAGTCTCTTCGCAGCCTTCATCCTCGGAGGGGCGATCGGCTTCGAGCGACAGGTTCGCCAGCGCACCGCCGGACTTCGCGCCAACACGCTGGTGGCCGTAGGGGCGGCCGTCTTCGTGGACATGGCCAGCCGCTTGAACGGGAACATCGGTGCAGTGCAAGTCGTCGCCTACGTGGTGTCCGGGGTCGGTTCCCCGGTGCCGGGGTCATCATGCGTGAGGAAGGCAATGTCCGAGGCATAAACACGGCGGCGACCCTGTGGGGTTCGGCGGCGGTTGGCACCTGTGCCGGAGCGCATCTATTTATCGAGGCCGTGCTTGGCGCCACGTTCGTACTGGCCGCAAACACCCTGCTGCGTCCCGTCGTCAACGCACTCAACCTCCGCCCAATCGATGAACAGTCGGCCGAGGTCACCAATTCCGTCTTCGTAATCGCGCCGCGCGATCGTCAAAAGGCGGCACGCGAGCGCCTCGAGAGCGTGCTGGAGACAGCCAGGTATCCCGTTCGCGAGCTCGATTTGCATCTGTTCGGACCCAGCGACGTGCAGATGGAGGCGACCCTGCTGGCCACCTCCGTTGACGCCGAAGAACTCGATCGCTTAGTTGCCAAGCTCGCGCAGGAAAGCTTCATTACGCAGGCATTCTGGAGTCCCAGCATCTCCGAATAGATTGCCAAGTGGGTCGTCCACGGCCGGACGCGCTGCATCTGCGCAGACGGTCGGTCCTTGCCGCTCCATCGCTCCTTACGAGACGCCCATGGTCGTGGCAGGACCTTGCGGGAATCAATTCGGCCTGCGGCGCCGAACTCGGCCGGCTGAAACGGACACGTACTATTGCGGCCAGAGTGTTTCGGCCAAGGCAATTGCGGCTGTTCTCCTTTGCATCTTTCCTATATTGCCGAGCGCACTTTCTATGCCATTCCCCCTTCGGTCTGGCTAGACTGTACGCACCATGAAATCTGCGCTCCCCGGCGGGGTTGCCAAGCTCCGACCGCCGAAGAACATTGGGCTCCCGCACCGGCAAGCCGCAGATCGCCTCGAGCGACGCAGCGATATGCTGCACCGGGCACTTGGGCAACCCGGAGAAACGGGTGCTCCCGGTTCTGCCGCTCGCCAGCGCCGCGAAGCGACCCATCGGCGCGCCGAGCGCGGCATTGGTTTCCTGGCGCCGAAGGGCCAGGCGCCAGTGGGGACGATCACCGTCGAAGCGCCCGACCTCGCGTCCGATTCCGGACACGAGCGCGGCGCCTGGGTGGCACGCGCTGGCCAGCATGGCGTCGATCGGCAACTTCCGGATCAGGGTAGCGGGTCGGCGCTGCTGTATGCGGCCAAACCCCGCGCGCGCTGCAACGGTTACGCCGAGCTGCCTGCGGATACGCCGAAGCTGGCACGCCGATCCCCCAATGATTACCAATGTCAATGCCGGCGGGATAGGCAAACGCCGCAGTTCTGGGCTCGTCCCTACGCTCGTGCAATCCTCGCCAAGGATTGGTTCGACTATCTCCCCTGCAAGCATCGAGCCTGCTGCCAGCCAGCCGGCTTGCGCCCGCTTGCGGCGGCGGCGGACGCCAGTCGGTAGGTCCGAGGAGAAGCGGATAATGCGTGCCGAACCAACCCCTAGGCCAGAGCGTTCCGGCGTTCGCGTCGAACGCCCAGGCCGCATCACTGCCACGGACCGGATGATGAATCGAGTTGCCTCTATCCTCTCGCCTGAAAGGATTCGACTCGACCTTAGCGCGAGCGCTAAGAATCAAGTATTTGATAGTGCCGGGCGGCTCTTTGGCGCACTGGAGGCAGTGGAACCAACGCGCGTGGTAACAAGTCTCTTGGCGCGCGAAAACCTCGGGTCGACGGGGCTCGGTCAGGGTGTTGCGATACCGCACGCGCGCCTCAAGGGGTTGCGGCAGGCCGTGGCCGCATACCTTCGCGTGAATCCGGCCATTTCTTTCGACGCGCCGGACGGCAAGCCCGTGTCCGAGTTGCTTTTCTTGCTGGTGCCGGAGCAGGCCACCGAAGACCACCTACAGACGCTGGCAGAGGCAGCGGAAATGTTCAATGACCGGCGATTTCGCGATCATTTGCGCAATCAGTTCAGTGCGACAAGCGTGTACCAGGCCTTCGTCGACTGGCCCATGACCGCCGCCTAGGAAACTCTCATGTCCACCTCGCTCATTTCTTTGGCGCAGAAAGCGCAGATCCTCGCCGACGCATTGCCGTATATACGCGGCTTCCATGGCAAAACCTTTGTAATCAAGTACGGTGGCAACGCCATGACGGATCCGGCCCTCAAGGCTGCCTTTGGCGGTGACATTGCGTTGCTGCGCTTGGTCGGCATGAATCCCATTGTGGTCCATGGTGGCGGCCCGCAGATCAACGAGTTACTGCAGACGATGGGCGTGAAGGCGGTGTTTCGACGGGGCATGCGTGTCACGGACGAAAAGACAATGAACGTCGTCGAGATGGTGCTCGGTGAGTTGAATCAGGAAATTGTTGGCTTGATCAATCAGCATGGCGGCAAGGCGGTGGGATTGAACGGACAAGACGGGCACTTCATTCATGCGCGCAAGATGCTGCTTCCCCCGGCGGAGGGGGAAGTGGAGCCATTGGATCTCGGACTTGTGGGAGAGATCGAGCGCATCGACGCCGACCTTATCAACATTCTCAGCGATAAGGGCTATATCCCCGTGGTGATGCCCATCGGCGCTGGCCCCGCCGGAGAAGCCTTCAACATCAACGCCGACCTGGTAGCCGGCAAGCTGGCGGAAACCCTGCGCGCGGAAAAGCTCCTGATGCTCACCAACACCCCCGGCGTTCTCGACCGCACCGGCCGGCTCCTGAACAGCATCACCGCCGCCGACGTTGAACGACTTTCCCTCGATGGCACGGTGCAGGGCGGCATGCTGCCGAAGATGGATGCTGCTCTGCATGCCCTGCGGCACGGTGTTCGATCCGTCCACGTTGTGGATGGACGGGTGCCCAATGCTTTGCTGCTGGAAGTGCTGACGAGCGAAGGTGTGGGTACCACCATCCTGCCGGACGACGCTCCGCAGTTTCTCGCCGACAGTCGCCGCTATCTGGAACCGGCCGGCGGGGATACGCTGTAGCCGCGCCGCGGGCCGGCGACTGGCTGCACCGCGCTACCTATCACT